>JBDTQT010000142.1:0-10158 GCA_039932055.1 Thermoanaerobaculia bacterium | reverse complement strand
CCGAGCTCGTCCTGGAGGTAGGTCGAGGTGGCGTAGATCGGCACGGTGACCGCGCCGGTCGCCGGGTCGGGATGCTGCCCGGCATGGATGGCACGGGTCGAAAAACCGCGCGTCTTCGGATCGCCTTTCACGGGTGAAACCCCTTTCTGGGAGGATCTGCGTCGGCGATCCTATCAACCCGAATAAGATTCCCGGCATGACGCAAGCACCCGGTTCCGCCGCGGAGTTCTCGCCAGTGCGCTTTTCCGAAGGGGCGCTCGAGCTCCTGGATCAGACCCTCCTGCCGCAGACCGAGGAGTGGATCTCCTGCCCCAGCGTCGAAGCGATCGCCGACGCCATCCGGCGTCTCGCCGTGCGCGGCGCACCGGCGATCGGCATTGCGGCGGCCTACGGTCTCGTCGTGGCGCTCCTCGACCCGGACGATCCGGAGTCCGACATGGCGCGCCGTTTCGCCAACGCGCAGAAGATCCTCGGCGAAAGCCGGCCGACGGCGGTAAATCTGCGCTGGGCGCTCGAGCAGGGCGAAGAGGCGTTCGAGCTGCTGCGCGCCGGAGGCGAGCGGCCGCTGGTCGAGACGGCGGCGAAGCTCCTGGACTGGGCGCGGGCGCTCCATGCTGACGATGTCGATCGCAACCGGCGGATGGCGGAGCACGGCGCGGCGCTCTTCGCTGCCGGCGACCGGGTGCTGACGCATTGCAACGCGGGAGCGCTCGCCACCGGCGGCATCGGCACGGCGATCGGCGTCATCGCCGCGGCGCATCGCGCCGGAAAGGTAGCCGCGGTTTGGGTCGATGAGACGCGGCCGCTGCTGCAGGGCGCGCGGTTGACCGCCTGGGAACTGCTGAAGCTCGGCATTCCCCACCGCCTGGTCACCGACTCGATGGTCGGCGCGCTGATGAACCGCGGACTCGTCGATCGGGTGATCGTCGGCGCCGACCGCATCGCCGGCAATGGCGACGCGGCGAACAAGATCGGCACCTACACCGTCGCCGTTCTCGCCCATCGCCACAAGGTGCCGTTCTACGTCGCGGCGCCGCTCTCGACGTTCGATCCGCGCATCGCCAGCGGGGCGGAGATACCGATCGAAGAGCGCGCCGGCCTCGAGGTCACCGAGCTCGCCGGCCAACGCATCGCGCCGGTCGGCACCGCGGGCTTCAACCTCGCTTTCGACGTCACCCCGGCGGAGCTCATCACCGCCATCGTCACCGAGGAGGGCGTGCTCGAGCCGCCGTTCGGCGCCGCGATCGCCCAACTGTTCAACTGAGCCGGGGATTCATTCGGCCGCGGTTTCGCTGCGCACGATCCGCCCGTCGACGTCCGTGGTGATCCGCCGCCCGGGGAGCGCCGCGAGCGCCTCCTCGGTGAGCTGGCGCCAGGAGATCGTGGGCTCCGCGACGAGCGTCGGGCTCGTGCCACCCCCGCCAGCACCGGCCGAAAACAGCGGATAGCCGTCGCGATAGCCGTTGCGCCAGGTGTAGTCGAGGGTCGCCGCGCGGTAGCGGCGATCGAGCTCGAGCGGCGCGAACTGCGTTCCGCCGGCCGGCCGGACCGCGACGTCGGCGGCCGCGACCCGGGTCGAGCCGTCGGCGGCGACGTGATACCGGAAGCGCACTCCGGCGACCTGCAGGAACCGGCCGTGACCCAGCGTCGCCTGGGAAACCGACTTCTCGAGCAGCCCCAGGAGCTCACGCCCGGTGAGCTCGAAGATGACCGGCTTGTCGTCGTAGTAAAAGATCCCCTCGAGCTCGTAGACGCGAAGATTGCCGCCCGCGGGCACGTCGTCGTTGACGCGGATGGCGCCGCCGTTGACGAAGGCGATCTCGGTCCCGAGGCGTTCGCGCAGGATGTCGCACAGCAGGTCGCCCAGCGCCGTCTCGCGGCCGCGGATCGCCGGCTCGGTCCCCTCGAGCAGATACTCGGTGGTCGCCACGACATCGAGGAGCTTGCGGCCGGTCTTCTCCTCGACCGCCCGTGCCAGCGTGACGAGCGAGCTCGCCACCTCGCGGATCATGTCGGGGTCTACCGGCACTGCGGCGTCGAGCTCGACGAGCCTGGCGTTGGCGGTGAAGGACCTACTGCCGCCCGCCCCGGCACCCGCGACCGGCCGGACATCGATGCGATAGGCGCTCTTGGCGTCGGCGTCGGCCTTGGTGATCGTCGTCGCGCCGAGCATGCGGGTCAGCGCGACGTGCTCGTGGCCGCCGACGATCCAGTCGATGCGGTCGCCGAACTCGCGCGCCAGCCATTCGTCGTCGCCAACCTCCTGATGGGTGAGGCCGACGATGAACTGTGCCCCTTCGCGCTCGAGATCGTCGAGCACGCGGCCGATCGTTGCGCGGCGCGTCGGGAGGTCGTAGCCATACTCCACCCACGGGCGGCTCTGGTCAGAGAGGGTGAGGCCGAAGATGCCGACGCGGATGCCGCCGAGCTCCAGGACGACGTGGTCCTTGACGTTCGGGAAGCGCTCGGCGAGTGGGCGCAGGCCGGCGTCGGCGGCCCCGGCAGCTCCGGTGACCGCCACGTTCGACGTGATCCAGTTGAACTTCGATTGGGCGATACGATCGGAGAGCAGCGCGAGCTCGGGGTTGTCGAACTCGTGGTTGCCGGGGGTGACGAAGAAGTAGCCGTCGAACCCCTCGGCGCCGTCGAGCAGATTCAGCGCGTCGACCATCGGCGCACCCTTGAGGTACTTGCTCATCACCGAGGGAAAGAGGAAGTCACCGGCATGCAGCACCAGCACCGGCCGGCCCTCCGCCTCGAGCTCCTTGCGCAGGGTGCGGACCCGGGCCATTCCGCCCTCGGCGCCGGCACGCAACCCCTCGATCTTGTAGGTGTCGTTGATCTGCAGAATCGTGAAGCCGGTCGCGGTCGCTGGCGCGCCGGGCGAAACCTTGGCGGCCGGCGGGGCGGCGGCACAGCCGCCCAAGAGGAGCCCGAGCCCGAGCGCGAGCGCGAGGGCGTAGTGCGCGGCCACCCAGCGGCGCGGCCGAGCACACTTCAGCGAGGGAACGGAAATCGCGATCACCAGAGCCTCCTCGGAAAATCAGACAACACCGGCAGATATGACGAGGGACACGATAGCAATCGTGTCCCTTGGTATTCAAAGAACTCGACAGCGGTCGAGTTCCAGATGAGAAAAAATGGTGGAGGCGGTGGGAATTGAACCCACGTCCGAGAAACGCGTCCCGAAAGTATCTACGCACATAGCCTTCACTTATGGTCATCGCCCTTGCGCAATGCAGAAGGCCGCCTACGCAAGCGCCAGTTCCGATTTGACGATCCCGCTGAGGAGCGGAACCAACCTCAGCGTTCAGTCCACTTTAGCGTCGCCCCAGCCCGTGCCGTGGACAATGGCCCATGGCTGGAACGTCACGGTCAATTAAGCCGCGAGAGCGTAGTTGTCGTTGGCAGGTATAACTTGCCGTTTTACGGGTGCAAACCCGATGCGCAACCCTCGAACCGCACTGTTCCCCGTCGAACCCGGTGCGCCCCCTAGTTGTGAAAGAACCTTGCTGCAGACTGAACAACATAGCAGATCTCGGAGGGTATTCCAGCCACCAAATTGACTAGTCTGGTCAGATCCAATTAGGATCAGCATCGAAAAGAGCGATGCGACGCATGGATTCCGTCTATTCAACCTATGAAGCGAAAGCGAAATTCAGTGAGCTCCTGCGCAAGGTGCGGCAGGGAGGACGGGTGGTGATTACCTCGCACGGCAAACCGGTGGCCGAGTTGCGGCCGATCGAGCCAGGTGTCGAGACGCTCGACGAGCGCATCGCGCGGCTCACTACCGAGGGCGTCTTGAGCCCGGCACCAGCGAAAAAAGGTGTGTGGAAGGCGATCGCTCACCGCCCAGGCGCGCTGCAACGCTTCCTCGACGATCGCGATTGAGCGTCGCCTACGTCGACACCTCCTACCTCGCGGCGATCCTGCTCGAGGAGCCCGGGGCGCGGGAGGATCGGCTCAACCGCTTCGCTTCGGTTTGGTCGTCCAACCTTCTCGCGGCGGAGTTGCTCTCGGTGATTCGTCGCGAAGGTCTCGAGGTCGATCGCGAAGAGCTCTTCCATCATCTGCGGTGGATCTTCCCGGATCGCCCGCTGAACCCGGAGCTCGCGCTCGTCTTCGCCAAAGGGAATCTGCGCGGCGCTGACGCGTGGCATCTCGCTTGCGCGTTGCTGCTCAGCCCAAAGGCCGAGATCACCTTTCTCTCGCTGGACGCCCGGCAGCGCGCGGTGGCGAGAAGCCTCGGCTTCGCCGTCGAACCGCCGGCCTGATCCTTTTCCCGCCCGGTAAGCACGTCCATGAGCAGGGAGAACACTCATGGACCTTCGAATCTGCAGTCGCCGTTTCCGCTCGCCGCATTTCAGCCTGATGCTCTGGGTCCTCGTCGGCCTGCTCGGCCTGCAGGCTCGACTGCTTCCGGCCGCTGACGGCCTCGACGACAATCCCGGCGCCTTGACCTACGTGGCGTTCGACCTGCAGAGCCCGGGGACCGATCAGGCGCTCGCCTGCGCCGCCCAGGCGGACGGTCAGATCGTCCTCGCCGGGCGCGCCGCAGACGACGACGGCGAACTCGCCAAGATCGCCGTCACGAGGGTCGGCACGAACGGCGGGCGCGACCTCACTTTCGGCGAGATGGGCCGGGTCACGATCGACATGAGCACGCTCGGCCATGCGCTCAACACGGCCAACGCAACAGCGGTGCTGCTCGATTCCCAGCAACGGCTGCTGGTGGTCGGAACCGCACGCTTGACGGTGGGCGGCGCGATCCAGGCCTTCGTTCTCCGGCTGCTCGCGAACGGCACGATCGACCAGACCTTTCTCTACAACGGCATTGCCGGCGGATGGTACTTCTCGGGCTACCTCGGCGGAGTCACGGCGGCGGCCCTCGACGGGGTCGGCAACCTCTCGATCGTCGGACCGAAGCTTGAAAATCTGACCGGCGGCTGGGGCTACATTCGCCTCGACCCCAACGGCCTCGAGATCGACGTTCAGACCGTCTCGGTCACGAGCTATCCGTGGTCCAGCCCGACGGCGATTCTTTTTCAGCCCGACTCGAAGCCAGTGATCGGCGGCTGGGGCCAGGAGGATGCCCCGCCGTTCTACTCTTCGTTCCTGGTCTATCGGATGCTCGCCGGGGCGCCTGGCGTCCCCGACAACTCCTTCGGCTTCACCAACGACGGCTGGTTGAACCTCGACTACCCGCAGGCCGCCAAACTCCAGTCGCTGGCGCTCCTGCCCAATCGCGGCCTGGTGGTCGCCGGCCAGATCGGGCCTCTGGGCCAGGAGGACATCCTGGTGCAGCGGCTGACGCCGAACGGTGTCGCCGACGGCAGCTTCGACACCTACGTTGCCTTCGATGTCGGAGGCTCGAACGGCGACGGCAGCGGCGGACAGATCCGGATGGTCGCGCAATCGGATGGCAAGATCGTACTTGCGGCGCGAGTCGCAACCGGCGACACCGGCAACACCTCGGACGTCGGTGTGGCGCGCCTGCTCCCGGACAACCAGCTGGATACCTCGTTTGGCGGACTGGGCACCGGCAAGCGGGTCTTCGGGCTGGCGTTCCCGCCGCCCGGCAACGGCGATGACGGTCTCACCTGCCTGGTCCTCGCGGCCGGCCGTCCGGTCGTTGCCGGCTGGGCGGAGTACATCGGCCAGGACACCGACTTCGCCACCCGCCGGCTGACCAGCGCGCTCATCTTCACCGACGGCTTCGAGTCCGGTTACACATTCTTCTGGAAGTAGGACGCGAGGCGCTGAAGCGCTGCGCCGCGGCCAGGGCGGCACACGGATCCACCGTCAAGGCACCGACTCCGACCAGTGCCAGTCGTTGCCGCTGGCGAAGCCGTCGGCAAAGAGCGCACCGTAGAGGATCGACTCGGCTCCCAGATTCGCGACGCCCGTCTGATCGCGAGACGGAATTCCGATCGCGAGGTCGGAGAAGCCGTTGCCGTTGAAATCGCCGACTGCAAGCGAGCGGCCCATGAGCGAGTTGTCCTGCGGTCCGGGCTGCACTCCGTTGATGCCCGCGGCCAGGAATCGGTAGCGCTCGTAGAGGCCCCCGGCCCCTCCCATCAGGATGGTCACTCCGCCGCGGTCGCCTCCGCCGACGTCTTCTCCCGGCTGGCCGATCGCCAGGTCCTCGCGCCCGTCGCGGTCGAAGTCGCCGGCGGCGAGAGCGAAGCCGAATTGGTCTCCGGCCTGGTCGTAGGCAGCGGAGCCGAAGACGGTGCCTTGAGTCAGGTGGTCCGTGCGCGCCAGGTCGAAGAATCCGACCGTCGAGCCATAGAGCACACTGACCTCTCCGGCATCGGCGTTGGCATTCCCGGCGCCAAGATCTTCGAACGGTGTCCCGATCGCCAGGTCGTCGATTGCGAAACACCAGATTTGCAGGAAGCAGTTCGCGTCGCCGTCGAAGTTCCCTGCCGCCAGGGTGTGGCCGAACTGAGCATCCGCTTCGCCGACCCCGCCGAGGTCGCCCCGACCGAGGTAGACACTGTTGGCGAAGATGAGTCCGAATTCGCTCCCCTGCATCACCATGACGGCGCCCACGCCATCCTCGCCCGGCGCCGACATCGCCAAGTCATCGATCGCAAAGACCCCGCGGTCCGTGAAGCGGAAATCGCCGTTGAAGTTCCCGGCGGCCAGCGCGAAGCCGAAGTCATCCGGTGCCTCTGCAGTGTCTGGAACCTGCGGGTCGCCCTGGTGAATCAGGTAGCCGACGATCGGCATCAGGCCGCCGCTGCCCCCATGCAGCACGACCACACCACCGCCGCCCGAGCCGACAGGTGCTCCGATGGCGAGATCCGAGTAGCCGTCACCGTCGAAATCCCCGGCGGCAAGCGCGTAGCCGAGGTGGTCGAGGTCTCCGGGTGGGTTGGGCATCTGCGGATCCGCTGTGCTCAGGAAGTGCTCGCCCGCGAGTTGAATGCCGAACGGTTCGCCGTAGTGAATCTGGACGGCGCCGATCCAGGTGTCCTCGAAGTCGGGTCCGCTGCTGTAGCGCGGAATGCCGACCGCGAGGTCGTCGCGCCCATCGCCGTTGAAGTCGCCGACCGCGAGCGCCCAGCCAAAAAGGTCGCCCGTATGCGCCTGCGCTTGCCCGCCAGAGGCGAAAAGACTCAGCACGGTCGGGCTCTGGGTTGCCGAAAGAACTCCGCCGACGCTACCCCAACGAATGACGACCGCGCCGGCGCTCACCAGCGGAAGGTCGGTCGGGCCGTTGTCGAACGGCATCCCGGTCGCGAGGTCCATGGCGCCGTCGCCGTTGAAGTCCCCGGCGGCGAGCGACTTGCCGAATTCATCGCCGGCCTGCGGCGGGAAGCCGTCGATCTCCTCGTTGAAGAAGGCCTGCGCGCGGACCGAGGAGAGGCCGATGGGCGCGAATTGAGCGCGCGCTGCTGACGCCGCGAGGGTGAGCAGGAGCATGGCGAGTGCCGCCCGTGGTGGGAGGCATCCGACGAGGCGTCGATTTGAGCGGGTCATACTCCACTACGCGGAAGCCAACCGCGTCGCGGATCATGCGGAGGTCGACTCCTTGTCCGTAACGCAGCACCGGAGCGCCTGGTTCAGCTGCGTGCTCGCGAGACCGCCGGAGGGTGGGGCCGTGGCGGGACGGCAAGTGCCTCAGCGCAGGTCCGCGCTCCAGTGGGTGGTAAGGCCAGACTCGAAGCCGTCGGTGAAGATTCGCGGACCGCAGATGACCTCGACCTCGTCCACCTGTGCGTAGCCGCCTTCGACGCCGCCGGCCGAGAAAGTCGAATGGGTGAACCAGAATTCAACCGGCGGGCTCCCGGCGACCGGAATCCACAAACTGACGGTTTCGTTGCGGTTCTCGTCGAGCCAGAAGAGAAGCGAGTTACCGGAAGTGTCGAGACGGTGGATGCCGAGATCCAGGTACTCGTGCAGATCGCCTACCGTCAGCGTGACGCGAGCCCGCACGGTGGCGTCGGACATGCCTTCGAGCGCGAGCGGCATGCGCAGCAACGAGTCGGTGCGCGGCGCCGTGCAGGAGAAGTTGGAGATGCAGGCCGAGCCACCAGCGCCGCCGGTGTCATTCGCCTGACAGAAGACCGGATCGCCGAACTGTGCCGGCGCCGCCTGGACCCAACCGGGGCCGCCGCCGGCGGTGTTCTCGCTCGTCCAGTCGAGCGGCAGACCGACAAGCGGGTTGCCGGAACCGAACTCCTGCGGGCCGGTATTGCAGCCGCCCGAGGCAAGGATCAGGTTGCGGAAGTCGGCGGGGCTGCTCGGCCCGCAGTTCGGCAGGCAGGCGACCTGGGCAGCGTTGCGGTAGAGCACCAGCCAGACGGCGAAGCGTTGACCAGCGGCTGCCCGCAGCGGCATCGGTCCGTCGAGCGGCAGCGCGATCTCGTAAGTCACGCCTTCCGGGCGCGCGGCAGCGCGAAAGGTCGCCCGGTCGTTGAGCGACTGCGGCGGGCAATAGGTTCCCGCATATTCGCGAAAGGTGACGTTCTGGTCCCAGCCGAAGTCGAGGAAGCCCTCGCCGAGCTCGGGCGTCGCCTGGCAGAGAGAGCCGTCCCAGAGACTGTCGTCGAGAACCGGCGAAGTACCGCCTTCATCGTCGAAGAGCACCACGAACTCATCGCCGGCGCCCAGCGTCAGGTCGCCGCTGTCGAGCACGGCCAGGTAGAGCGTGCGGGCGTCGTTCTCGATCAGCAGCGTGACTCCGGCGCCAAGGTCGAGGGGCCGGGCCGCATTCCATTCGCCGGGCGTGAGCTGACCATCGATCCGCGGGGCACGATTCACCCAAGGCGAGACCAGCCGCCCGGTGCCGGCGCTCGCGGCTCCGCCGAGGCCCAGCAAGCCCAGAAGAACGAATACCGCAGCTCTCTTGCTCTGCTTCCGCCTGCCGAAGAATTGCACCCGGAAACCTCCGCTTCGAGAACGCCAAGGGGCGCCCCGAAGAGTACCGTGCAATCCGGCCAGAAAACGGCTCCTCCTCCGGTGGAGAAGCATCGCCAGGCGGCCCGCAGCTAAGGACCCGCGGGGGGCGACGCCTTGACGGTGGCGAAGAACTCCTCCGGGCCGCTGCTCTCGAGGCGGGAGATGACCAGCCACCAGGCGAGGAGACCCATCACCGCGGCGAACGGCAGCAGGGCGAGGAGCTTGAGGTTGAACGGCCAGGCGAGCGCCGGCAGGAGAGCGAGAATCGCCAGAGAGAGGACCGCGACGGAGGCACGCTGCAGCTCGAGGTGGCTCTCCTCGAGCTGCCAAGTGAGGCGCGAACCGTCACCCGAGGGCTCGAAGTCGACCCGGCCGACGAGCACCCCGCGGCGCAGCCCGAAGACCACCGGCAGGACGAGCCGCCCGCCATCGCGTACTGCGCTGTCGGCAGTCCACTCGGCGCCCCAGCCTTCGGCGGCCGCGGTGAGCGCCGCCGAAAGGTCGGCCACCGGCAGGTCGACCTTGAGCTCGTGGCGCGTCAAGCCGCCGCCGCGCTCATCTCGTCGAAGAACTCCTCGACCGCGGCGAGGAACGCCGGCACGTCGTGGAGCTCGTTGATGCGCTGACGGAGCTCGCGGCCGTGCGGCACGCCGTGGGTGTACCAGCCGGTGAACTTGCGCAGCTTGTGCATGGCGTACTTCGACGGCTCGCGCTCGGCCACCAGCCGGAAGTGCTCGAGCACGAGGTCACGGCGGGCAAGGAGCGATGCCGCCTCGGGCACCCGGCCGGCGAGGAGGGCCGCCGTTTGCGCGAAGATCCACGGATTCTTGGTCGCGGCCCGGCCGATCATCACCCCGTCACAGCCGGTAGCCGCCATCATGCGCAGCGCGTCTGCCGGCTCCTTGATGTCGCCGTTGCCGAACACCGGAATGCCGACCACCGTCTTGAGGCGGGCGATCTCGTCCCACTGCACCGTCGCATCTCCGGAGAACATCTGCCGCGCGGTGCGGGCGTGGAGAGCGACGCCGTCGGCACCGTTCGCCTCGCAGATCCTCCCCAGCTCGAGGAAATTCTTGCGCTCATGGTCGAGGCCGAGACGGAACTTCACCGTCAGCGGAATCGAGATCGCCTTGCGCACTGTCGAGACGATCGCTTCGGCGAGCTCGAGGTCGCCCATCAGCGCGCAGCCCGAGCAGCCCTTGAGGATCTTGTTCGCCGGGCAGCCCATGTTGATGTCGCAGATGTCGG
>JBDTQT010000141.1:0-10163 GCA_039932055.1 Thermoanaerobaculia bacterium | reverse complement strand
AAACCATGGCCTCACGCCGCCTGTTGAACCGGATCTACTACTTCACCGTCGAGGACGAAGGCATCCTCGGCGAGGCTTTCCCCAAGTTCGAGCAGCAGAGCTTCTGCCTCGCCTACAAAGTCCTCGGCACCGACGACGTCTTCGTGACCTCGTCCGAGACCAAGGAGGCGATGGACCGGCACGACGTGCCGTACAACCTGCTCGCCGAGGAGGAGGCCGGCAAGATCGCCCTGCTGCACACTCCGCAGTCGAAGGAGGAGCTGGCCGATCATGAGGATGCGTTGAAGTCGCTGATCCTCGCCCACCGATCGATCGCTGCCGCCTGCGTCGGCGTGAACGGCGACGCCGACCTCGGCATCGCGCTCTCGACCGGTGCCCAGGACTTCACCTACTTCACCGCTCCGGCCGGCCACACCTTCATCTTCCGGCTGTTCACCGACCGCAAGGAGGCCGTGCAGTTCATGAAGAAGCGCACCGGCGGCGACAAGAAGTCGGTCGAATGGGCGGAGAACATCCCGTTGGCCTCCGCCAAGGAGCTCCAGAGCTATCACTAACTTCGCTATGGAGCCGACCTACAGCGTTTCGGCGCTGGGGCGCGAGATCAAGGAGCTCCTCGCCGAAGCCTTTGATTCGGTCTGGGTGGCGGGCGAGATCCAACGCTACAAGGCGAGTCCGGCCGGGCATCACTACTTCGATCTGGTCGAGAAGGGGGAGGGCGACAAGGTCGTCGGCGTCCTCTCCGCGGTGGTCTGGAAGGGCGAGTTCCTGCGCCTGCGCGCGGCGCTCGAGCGCGCTGGCGCCAGGCTCGCCGACGGGCAAAAGGTGCGCTGCCGGGTGTCCGTCGACTTCTATCCCCCGGGCGGGCGGCTGCAGGTGCAGGTGCGCGAGATCGATCCGAACTTCACCCTCGGTGAGCTCGCGCGCCGCCGCGAGGAGACGATTGCGGCGCTCACTGAGTCCGGTCTCCTCGAGCGCAACAAGGCGCTCGTGCTCCCCCCGGTCGCTCTTCGCGTCGGCCTCGTGACCTCGGCCGGGAGCGCCGCCTACCATGACTTCCTCGCGACGCTCGCCGAGAGCGGCTACGGCTTCCGCGTTCTGTTCGTGCATTCGGCGGTGCAGGGGCCAGAGGCGGAAGCGAGCCTGCCGTCGGCCCTCGGGCTCGCCGCCGGCGCCGGCTGCGACCTCATCGCGCTGATCCGCGGTGGCGGCTCGAAGAGTGATCTGGCGGTCTTCGACAGCCGGGCGGTCGCCGAGGCGGTTGCGCGGTCGCCGCTGCCGGTCTGGACCGGTCTCGGGCACGAGATCGACGAGGCAGTGGCCGACCTGGTGGCCCATCGCTCCTTCAAGACGCCGACCAAGGTTGCCGAGGAGCTCGTCGCGCGGATCGCCAACGCCGAGCTTGCCACGGCGCAGCTCGCCGACCGGCTGGCCCGCGAGGCGCGGCGTGCGCTCGCCGAGGCGACCGGCCGGCTGGCCCGGGCGGAGCGGCGGGCGACCGCCGGCCGCGATCGCCTGCGCCGCGCCGGCGCGCGGCTGGTGGCTCTCGCCGAAGCGCTCAAGCGCGCCGCGGAGTATCGCCTGAAGAGCGCGACGCTGCGTCTCGACGGCTGGGCGCGGCTCGCCGCCGGGCTCGATCCGAAACGGGTGCTGGGGCGCGGCTACAGCCTGACGCGCGACGCCTCGGGCGCGCTGCTGCGCGATGCCGCGCAGGTCGCCCCCGGCAGCCGGATCACCACGGAGCTATCGACCGGCCGCCTGGCGAGCCGGGTGGAGGAGGCAGGATGAGCGAGAAGAAGGCCACCGAGCCCGGTTTCACCGAAGCCCTCCGCGAGCTCGAGTCGGTGCTCGCGCGCATCGAGGATGACGCCCTCGACATCGACAAGCTCGCGGCCGAGCTCGAACGCGCCGCGAAGCTCCTCGAGCTCTGCCGCGCCAAGATCCGCAAGGCCGAGATCGAAGTCACCGAAATCGTCCAGAAGCTCGAGGGGAGCTGACGCCGGCGCGGAGATTCAGCCGTGGACAGTCGGTGCGACGCCGGCGGCGAGCGCCAGATCGCGGTCGAGCTCGAGCCAGCCGCGGAAGCGCTCGGCGAGTGCCTCTGCCTCGACTTCGCGGCCGGCGAGGCGGTAGAACAGCTGCCAGTGGCGCTTTTCGGCGGGACCGAGGTCGGCGAGGAGCCGGGCGACTTCGGGGTCGCTCGCCTGCACGACCTCGAGCAGGCGGGTGAAGCGCTCGCAGCTCCTGGCTTCGACGATTGCCCCGAAGAGCAGCCGATCGACCTTCGTCCAGGGTCCCTGCCGGGTGGCGATGCGGTCGCGCAGCGCCTGCACCCAGCGGTTGGCGCGCCGCCCGCCGGTCGGCAGGCCCCGACGGTTGAGAATCGCCGCCACCCGGCGGAAGTGCTGGATCTCCTCGGCCGCGAGGTTGGCCGCTGCCTCCACGAGCTCGAAGTCGTCCGGATACCAGCCGGCAAGGGCCAGGGCGTACTGCGCCACCTGCTGCTCGCAGACCGCGTGGTCGGCGAGGAAGACCGGCAGATTCGCCGCAGCAAGCTCGGCCCAGGCCGCCTTGGTCTCGACCAGGAGCGGCAGATCCTTCGCGACCTCGTCGTAAGAGACGGTCAGCAGCGGCCGCAAGCTACTGCCTCCTCGCCGCGTCGACCTCGAAGGCGATCGGCCGCGCGGCCTTGGCGTCGGGATGGGCGACGCCGTCCTCGCGCAAATCCTCGCGGATCAGCAGCTCGAGGAAGAGCTCGCGGACTCCGGTCCGCCCGCGCTGCTTGAAGATGCGGCGGATCTCGCGCGGCGTCACCCGGATGCCGGTCATGGCGCGCAGGTACTGGCTGAAGACCCGCGGTCGCGAGGCGAAGCTCACCACCAGCAGGAGGAGCAGGACGACGGCGCAGCCGAGCAGGATGAAGGTGGGGCTGGAGAGAATCGTGGGCATCGTTGCCGCGATCCTAGCGCTTTCGCTCCGGCGGATGCTTCGCGACGTTCGGCGCGGTAGCATCCGGCCGATGAGTCCACTCGCCGCGGAAGGCCTCCGCCGCTACGCCCGGCACCTGTCGCTGCCCGAGGTCGGGGTCGCCGGCCAGGAGCGCCTGGCGGCCGGCAGCGTCCTGCTCGTCGGCATGGGCGGGCTGGGCTCGCCAGCGGCCCTCTACCTTGCGGCGGCCGGCGTCGGCCGACTGGGCCTGGTCGATTTCGACGTCGTCGACCGTTCGAACCTCCAACGCCAGGTGCTCTACGCCGAGTCGGATGTCGGCCGGAGCAAGCTCGAAGCGGCGGCCGAGCGGCTGCGGGCGGCCAATTCCGGACTTGCGCTCGAGCTGCACGAGAGCCGCGTTAGCAAGGACAACGTCCGCGACCTCGTCGCCGGCTACGACGTAGTGGTCGACGGCACCGACAACTTTCCAACCCGCTATCTGGTGCACGACGCCTGCTTCTTCGCCGACCGGCCCTATGTTTACGGCTCGATCTTCCGCTTCGAAGGGCAGGCTTCGGTCTTCGCCCGCGGCCGCGGCCCCTGCTATCGCTGTCTTTTCCCGGAGCCGCCGCCGCCCGGGTCGGTGCCCTCCTGCGCCGAGGCCGGGGTGCTCGGCGTGCTGCCGGGCATCATCGGATCGATTCAGGCGAACGAGGCGCTGAAGCTGCTGCTTGGCATCGGCGAGCCGCTTCTCGGTCGGCTGCTGCTGTTCGACGCCCTGGCGATGCGCTTCCGCGAGCTCAGACTCAAGCGCGATGCCGGCTGCCCGCTTTGCGGCGACCGGCCGACGCAGCGCGATCTCGTCGAATACGACGACAGCTGCGAACTGCCGGGGGCGGGCGCGCAGGTGGACTCCGGCGCCGCGGTCGCCTTCGAGATCGCGCCTGCCGAGGTCGCCAGGCGCGCCGCGGCCGGCGAAGCCTTCTCCCTGCTCGATGTGCGCCTCGAGCACGAGCTCCTGCTCGCTCGCCTTCCGGGCGCGCTGTGGATTCCGCTCCACGAGCTGCCGCGACGTCTCGGCGAGATTCCGCGCGACCGCCCGGTCTTCGCGCTCTGCCACGCGGGACAGCGCTCGGCCGCGGCGACGTCGCTGCTGCGCGACCAGGGGTTCGTCGCGGCGCGCAACATCACCGGCGGTATCGACGCCTGGAGCCGCGAGGTCGATCCGGCCGTGCCGCGCTACTGATCTCACTGCCGCCTGAGCGCACCCGCTCGGCGTCCAGACTCCGGACGGCTTCCCGGAATCAGACGCGTCCAGGGACTCGGTCCGATTCCGGGAAAGGCGGTTAACCGCCTTCGATACATGAAGTTACATCGGATTTGTCGGAGCGATCCAGGTTGGCAGCGAGCTTGCGATCCTGCTTGGCATGACCCAGGCAACCGCCCTTCACGCAGCCGTCGGACCGCAGACATCGGTTCTCGTCGTCGATGACGACCAGGCAACCCGAGAACTGCTGAGGACGGCACTCTCCCGTAGCGGTTGCCGGGTCACTTGTGCCGAAGAGCTCGAAGAGGCCGGAGCGATCCTCGAATACCGCGACTACGACGCACTCTGTGTCGACCTCGACCTCCGGGGGCTCTCCGGGCTCGAGGGACTCGACCTGGTCCGACAGGCGCACAACCGCTCCCCGCGACTCAATATCGTGGTGCAGACCGGCAACGGTGATCCCGACGTTCATCGCGCCTGCCTCGATCTCGGAGCCCGGTCGGTTTTCGTCAAGGGCCAACCGCTGGCGCTCATCCTCAGCCTTCTCCAACTAACCCTCGCGGAGGTCGCGTCATGATCAAGTCGCTGATGGAACGTGTCATCGAACCGGGAGCCATCACGGCGCTCTTTCAGCCGATCCTGAGCATCCGGGGTGAAGAATCGAGAATCGTCGCGGTCGAGGGGCTGGCGCGCGGGCCAAAGGGTTCGACCCTCGAGTCGCCGGACGTTCTCTTCGAGTTCGCGCGCCGCAAGCACGAGGAGTCGATCGTCGACCGGGCGGCGATCTCGTCGATCCTGCGCGAAGCACGCAAGCTCCCGCCCGACCTCGCCCTGCACCTCAATGTCCACGCTTCGACTCTGGGTCGTGACGGGCGCTTTGTCGAGTTCGTGCGCAAGAACAGTTCGAGCGTCGGTATCGATGTCAAGCGGCTGACCCTGGAGATCGTCGAGCACTCGAACTTCATCGAAGAGGAGAACTTCCTCGCCGCGCTTACCGAGCTGCGAACCTCCGGTATCAGCGTCGCCCTCGACGATGTCGGCGTCGGCACGTCGAACTTCCGGATGATGCTCATCGCCCGCCCGACGATGCTGAAGATCGACCGCTGCCTGGTGAGCGGCGTCTCGCGGGATTCCTATCAGCAGGCGACCATGCGAGCGATTCGTCTGCTGGCCGATCAGGTGCATGCCGATCTGGTGGCCGAGGGCGTCGACAACGAGGACGACTTGCGGACGCTACGTACACTGGGAATCGAGTACGCCCAGGGATTCCTCTTCTCCCGTCCGCGCACCGCCGAAGACCTGACCGCTGTCATGGAGCAGCAGAGCTTCTCGCCCGTACCGCGGGTCTCCGCCTGGGCGGGCCGCCCCAGCCTCTCGTTGGTAGCCCAGGCCTGCTAGCTTCCGCCGCGGGCCCTCGAGTCAATTGTGTGCAGGAAGGAGTGAATCATCATGCTGGATAGCCTCTTCTCTCGTCGTACCAGGTCCTGGGAGACCGACCGCGAAGATCGCTTGCAACGCGCCCGTGGAGCGGCGGGCCGCCGGCCCGAGTCGATGCGGGGGACGATACCGGAGGCGACGACCCTTCTTCAGACGCTCCTCACCTCGCGCAACCTGCTCGTCGCCATCAAGGATCTCGATGGTCGCTATCTCGAGGTCAACGAAGCCTACGCCCGCGCGCTCGGTCTCGATGTCGACGCGATCCGCGGTCGGCTGGACCGCGATCTGCTACCGCCGGATGTGGCGGGCGAGCTGGCGCAGCGCGAGCGGCTGGCGATGCGCGGCGTGGTGCTCAAACCCGAGCTCGAGTCGTTCGACCGCGAGTCGTCCGCATACCTGGTCGAGCGCCTGCCGGTTCGCGACGGCCGCGGCGACCTGAAGGCGGTATTCATGGTGGCGATGGGGTCGCAGACCGAGGCGACGGAAAGCGCTCCAGTGACGGCGCAGCCGGCGATCGCTGCCGCGGTCGCCGCACCACCGCCACCGGCCGAAGATCCGACAGTGCCCGCTGCAGGCGAAATATGGCTCTCCGAAGCTGCCCGTTCAACCCAGCTCGATTGGGACTCCGCGCTCTACCGGTCGCTGCTGTCGCATTTCTGCCAGCGCTATGAGGGATTCTCGTCGCGTGTCGCCGCTCGCCTGGAGGCCGGGAAGCCAGACGGACTCGCGCGGGAGCTCAGCCAGCTCTCCCGCGGCGCCCGCAGCCTCGGTGCCGTGCCGCTTGCCAACCTTGCGCTCGGGTTGCTCGGCGTCCTCCAACAGGGCGGCGGAGAGGGGCTCGAGGCGCGTCTACCGGAGCTCCAGCGGGTGCTGGGAGCCACGGTGCTCGTCATGGAGTGCCGAATCCTGGCCACTTCGGATGCACTCGAGTGGCCGATGGCAGCCGGGGCAGAAGAGTCCTCGGTACCTACGGACGTTCTGTCGGCCGCCTGATCGTTCAGGCGGAGGCAACCGGCGCAGCAATCGCCGGCAACTCGATCCAGAAAGTCGTTCCTTCCTGGCCGCTCTCGAAGCCGATCGCCCCGCCGTGGGCTTCGACGGCCAATCGACAGAAAGTCAGGCCGAGCCCGACGGCGCGGCGGTCGCGGCTCCGGTCGCCGGCGCGCGTCGCGTACTTCTCGAAGACCCGCGCACGGAAATCCTCCGGGATCGGCGCCCCGCTGTCATGGACCTCGAGCCGCGCACGGACCGCGGTCGAAGACGCGACGAGGCGGACTTTGGCGTCCCCCTGGGTGCTGCGCAGCGCATTCGCGACGAGATTCGCGATGACCCGGCGCAGGACCTCGCCGTCGGCGTGCACGACGATGCGCCCGGGTGTCGTCATTTCGATGGAGAGCCGCTTCGTGTTCGCCGGACCGAGTGAGGCGATCGCCAAGTCGATGATCGCACGCAGGTCGCAGTCGGCGAGTTGCAGCGGCAGCTTGCCGGCTTCGAGGCGATCGGTGTCGAGCATCGAGTCAATCATGCGGACGAGCGTGCGAGCGCCGTCGAGCGCTTGCGTCACGAAATCCCGATGGTCCTCGGCGAGCTTGTCGGACTCGATGTCGAGCAGCTCGAGGTAGCCGGTCACCGCCATCAGTGGCGAACGCATGTCGTGTGCCACCATGTGGACGAGGTCGTGGCGAAAGCGCTCGAGCTCGCGCAGCTTCGCGAGACTCGCGGCGAGCTCGCGGCCCTGCCTCTCGGTATTTCTCCGCAGGTGCTCGAGCTCGAGGTGCGTCGAGATCCGGGCCCGAACCTCGGCGATGTCGAACGGCTTCGAGACGAAGTCCACTCCGCCGGCGGCGAAGGCGGTCAAGCGCTGCTCGACATCAGCAAATCCGGACAGGAAGATGACCGGCGTGGCGGCGTGGCGCTCCTGCGCTTTCAGCCGTCGGCAGGTTTCGAAACCGTCGATTCCGGGCATATCGACGTCGAGCAGTACCAGATCTGGGGGGTCCCGGTCAGCAGAAGCAAGCGCCTCGGCGCCACTGCTCGCGGTCTGGACCTCGTACCCCGACTCCTCGAGGGCTCGCACGAGGAACTTGAGGTGGTCCGGCACATCGTCGACCACCAGCAGACGATCGCGCCGTCCGGGCGAGTCGGTCAAGAAGCCTCGGAAGCGGCGTCGTCGCGGTCGGCGCGGAAGGCCGAGGGCTGGAGGCCCCACGACTTCAATCGCTGGTAGAGAGTGCTGCGCGGAACGCACAGGCGGTCGGCGGCGCGGTCGACCTGGCCGTTCTCGAGCCGCAGGATCTGCTCGATGTAACGCCGCTCCACCGCCTCCAGCGACCCTTGAAAGAGGTCGCCGACATTGCGCGACTCGGAGCCGGTCGCGAAGCGGCTCTCGAGCGTCAGGTGGGCGGCGTCGATGTGCGGTGTGCGGGCGAGCAGCAGCGCCCGCTCCAGGACGTTGCGCAGCTCGCGGATGTTCCCCGGCCAGCCGTAGCGCCGCAACCGCTCGATGGCGCCGGCGGTAAGGTCGAGCCGCTTTCCGGTTTCGACACCGAGACGCTCGAGAATCGACTCGGCGAGCACCGGGATGTCCTCCGGCCGTTCGCGCAGTGGAGTAAGCCGGAGCGTCAGGGTATTGAGGCGGTAGTACAGATCGGCCCGGAAGCGCTTCTCGGCCACGGCCTGCCCGAGATCGAGATTGCTGGCAGCGATCATCCGGACATCGACGCGCCGCTCGGCGACTTCGCCGAGCCGGCGAAAGCGCTTCTCCTCGACCACCTTGAGGATCTTGGGCTGCAGCGTGATCTCGGTGTCGCCGATCTCGTCGAGGAAGAAGGTCCCGCGGTCGGCGGTCTCGAACAGCCCGGGCTTGGCGTTGAGCGCGCCGGTGAACGCCCCCTTGGCGTGCCCGAAGAGCTCACTGTCGAGCAGTTCGCGCGACAGGCCGGCACAGTTCAGGTCGACGAAGGCCTGCTGTGACCGGCGGCCGTGAGCGTGCAGCCAGCGCGCCAGGAGGCCCTTGCCAGTGCCGGTCTCGCCCTGCAGCAGAACGGGAGTCTCGGCGCCGGCGACGGTCTTCGCCTCGCGTTCGAGATGGCGTATCGCTGCCGAATTGCCGAGAAACGGCTCCGGCTCATAGCGTGCGCGGCGCACCTCACCAGCGCGGTCGCGGCGGACGAACAGGCGCTGCTCGATGAGCCGTCGCACCATGGTGCGCAGTGCCGCGAGCTCGATCGGCTTGGTCAGGAACTGTTCGGCGCCGGCCTTGATGGAGGCGACGGCGACGTCGATCTCGCGGTGGCCCGTGAGCACCAGCACGGGCACGTCGGGGGCGCTCTCCTTGAGGAACGGCAGAAGGTCGAGGGCGGTGCCATCGGGCAGCTCGTAGTCGAGCAGGACGACCTCGGGGCGGAAATCGAGCGCTGCGGCTCGCGCCGCCGCCAGCGTCGCCACGTCTTCGACCTCACAGCGGTCGACTTCGAAAAGATGGCGAAGCTGTGTGCGGATCGTCGGATCGTCGTCGATGATCAGTATGCGCGAGCCTTCCATTTCGCATTCAGTGTAGCGCAGCCGGGCGGGGCGCCGTCCGCGGGTCTTGCCGGGGCATGCGAGAACTTCTCCTCCCGGTCGTCGTATCCTTGGCAGGCCGGATGTCGCGACAGTTGCGTCCGGTTTCTCCCTACCTGGAGGTGGTGCGGATCATGAGGCAGAAAACCGAGAAGTTGCGACGAGGGACACGCCGTGGTCCGTTGTCGCCCTGGATCCTTTGCCTGGCAGCGCTGACAGCGCTGGCGGCTATCAGCGAGATGGGGGCGCCGCTCCTCGCGGCGACGGACAAGAAGGCCGAGGTGCCGGTCGGCGAGTTCACGCTCGAGAACGGCATGCATTTCCTGGTCGTCTCCCGGCCGGCGCAGGCGACGGTCATGGGTGGCTGGGTGGCGCATGTCGGCTCGGCCAACGAGCGCCCGGGGATCACCGGTGTCGCTCATTTCTTCGAGCACATGATGTTCAAGGGCAGCCGCATCATCGGTACTACCGACGCGGTGCGCGACCAGGAGATCATGGCCGAGCAGGAGAAGCTCCAGGAGCGGATCCGGTCCGAGTATGCCCGCCAGAGGGCGCGCTTCCGCAAGGGTGAGATCGACGATCCGTTCGCCGCTGCCAATCGCACACCGGAGCTCGAGAAGCTCGAAGCCGACTTCCAGAAGCTGGTCGAAGAGCAGCGCGCGCTGATGGTGAAGGACGAGTTCGACAAGATCTACACCGAGGCTGGCGCGTCGGGCATGAACGCGACGACAAATTCGGACTCGACGATCTACTTCATCACGGTGCCGGCCAACAAGATCGAGCTCTGGTTCTGGATGGAGTCCGAGCGCCTGCTGCAGCCGGTCTTCCGCGAGTTCTACTCCGAGCGCGACGTCGTGCAGGAGGAGCGCCGGTTGCGCGTCGAGTCGACCCCGACGGGGCGCTTCGACGAGCAGCTGAACGCCATGTTCTGGACCTCGCACCCCTACAAGTGGGATGCGATCGGCTGGATGTC
>JBDTQT010000140.1:0-10270 GCA_039932055.1 Thermoanaerobaculia bacterium | reverse complement strand
GCCCAGTGCCACTCGTGATTGGTGTAGCACTTGTCGCTGGTGACGACGACGATCGACCTGACGCTCGGCGAAAGCCGGGCGCACTCGAGCAGATTCACCGTTCCCATTATGTTGGTCGAGAAGGTCTCGACCGGGTTCTCGTAGGCGAGCTGGACGATCGGCTGCGCGGCCAGGTGGAAGACGATCTCCGGCTGCACCTGATCGAATGTGGCCTGCAGGAGATCGAGATCACGGATGTCGCCGATCGTCGAGTCCATCTCGATTGCGGCGCCGGTGAGGTCGCAGAGGTTCGGCTTCGTCGGCGGCACCCGGGCGTAGCCGTGGACGTGCGCTGCGAGCAGCTGCATCCAGAGGCAGAGCCAGGTCCCCTTTAAGCCGGTGTGGCCGGTGATCAAGACCCGTTTGCCCTTCCAGTTGAAATTGCTCATCACTGGTCATCCTCGATCGGTCGAACTGCGGTGGTGAGGCCGGAGCCGAAGGCGGCGGTGCGCCGGAGCGGTCTATTCTACAGAGGCGGGTACCGTCGTGTTTTGAGCGCCTCCCGGTGGCCTGAAGAACTCCAGGAATCGGCTGCCGAACCGCCACCAGAACCAGCCGAGACTGGCGAGGCCGGCAAGGGCCGAGAGCGCGAAGCGCAGCCAGGGGTTCTCGCCGGCGCTCCACCAGGCGAGGGCGAAGAGCGGTAGCGGCGCGACGTAGACCTCGGCGAGGTCGAGCACCAACCGGCCGAGCCCGGCGCGATCGATGCGCGCCATCGACCAGATCAGGATCGGCGCGCCGAGCGGCAGAAAGTTGGCCCAGGCCATGCCGACCGGGCCGTAGTGATGCGAGAGCCAGAGGCCACCGGCAACGAGAGCGCCGAGATGGAGAACGAGCGAGAGAATACGGTCGCGATCGCGGTGGCGGGAGACCAGAAGCTCGCCGCCGAACCGGCCGAGTGGATCGACCAGCGGAGCGAAGGCGAGGAGTCGCAGCAGCCCCGCCTGGCCGGCGTAGCGCTCGCCGCCGAGGATCCGCACCACGAGATCGGCGTTGAGAAAGAGGAAGAGCGCCGCCGGTACCTCGATCGCCAGCAGGACCTTGGTCGCCAGCCGGTAGGCGAGGAATTGCTCGGCGGGGCGGTCGCCGAACTGCACCAACGCCGGATAGAGCGCCCGGCCGATCGGCTGTTGCAGGACGCGCGAGGCGAAGAAGGCCCAGACATAGGCGAACATGTAGCCGCCGACCACCGTGTCCGGGAAGCGGCTGCCGAGGATCAGCGCGTCGGCGTATGTCACCGCGAAGGCGAGCAGCCAGATGCTGCCCAGCGGCACGCTCGCCGCGAGCATCGTCAGGGTCTGGCCGCGCTCGAAGTGCAGTTCCATCGTCGGTCGCGCCCGCCACCAGAGGAGCCCGGCGTAGATCGCCTGCGAGCCGACCATCGCCAGCACGAACGACCAGACTCCCCAGCCGCCCATGGCCAGCGCCAGTGCTCCCGTGCAGTAGGCGAGAGTCCGGGCGAGCTCGGGAACGACCGAGCGGCCGATCCGGAGCCCGGCTTCGAAGTGAGTCAGCGGAACGCTCGCCAGCCCTTCGAGGAGCAGGTAGAGCACCATGACCTGCAGGACCAGGGCGACGTCGGGGCGCGGCGTGCGGAAGGTGCCGGCGAGGACCGGCGCCGCAGCCAGAATGGCCAGCCCCAGTGCACCGCCCCAGGCGAGCTGAACGCGCAGCAGGTTGCCGAGCGGGATCGGCCGCAGACGTACGACATGGCTCGGGAGGCCGAGGTCGCGCACCGTGGCGAGCAGCAGGAACAGGGACTCCGCCCAGTCGCGAAGGCCCCAGTCCGCCGGCGGAATCAGGCGCCGCAGGGCGAGATGGGTGAGCAGGATCGCCGCGACCCTGACGAACTGCGCCAGGGTCGCGGCGCCGCTCGAGCGCAGGAGACCTCCGGGTGTGTCGAGCGCCTCCGCTGGCGGGTGCACGAACGCCGGATCGACCGCGGCAGGCGCTTCGGCCGAAGGGTCGGCAGCGTCGGGAGCCAGCGGATCCTTCACGGCGCCCTAGCTGCCGTCGGAGGGCAGCACGGTGACCGCCAGGCGCCGAGTGGAGTCGGGATGCTTGCCGGAGAACCAGGCGAGGCGTTCGCGTAGCGCATCGAGCTCGAGGATGTAGTCGCCGGGCTTCTTCGGCGTGGCGATCTCGAGCCCGAGCTCGACTGAGGCGCCGGGGGCGACATCGTGCGGCAGCGCGGTGCGCAGCCCCTCGTAGACGACCGGCTGGCCGGCACTGTCGAGCCAGTGGTAGGCGAGCGCTACCCGTGTCGCCCCGCGCGCCGGCCAGCTGGCGGCGCTGGCGTTGCGCACCGTCGCGGGCACGCGCACCAGGCGGTTGGCGCGCCACTCGGCGGGCGGCTCTCCGGCCAGCCACTCGAGGTGGTAGACGTCGGCCTCGAGGTCGCCCTCTTCTCCGAGATAGGTCACCGCGGCACCCACCAGAAAGGTGAGCTCGTCGAACTCCTGCCGGGGAGCGACTCCCGGTCGCGCGAGCTCTTCCGCCTCCTCCTCGGTCGGCGGCTTGGCCTGGACAACCTCGGTGCGGAAGGCCTGGTCGGAGGCCTCGATCCACATCTTGTAGGCGAAATAAGTGGTGCCGTCATCGGCGGTCTCGACGTCCGGCGGGCCGGGGACGAGGGTGATCCGGGTCGTGTTGCCGGGCACCGTGCCCGACTCGAAGTGGATCACCTTGCGGTCTTTGCCGAGAGCGAGCGAGACCTCGTTCGGCGCGATCACGCTCTCGACCTCGAAGACCGGCCGGGTGAGCGGGACATCGGTGTGCACCCAGATCTCGACCGGCTTGCCGCCCACCGCCCAGAGACTCTCGCCGACCATGGAGAGGACGTCCTTGCGACCGAAGAAATAAACGCCATTGCCGACCTGGCCGCGATAGCCCGGGATCTGCCGTGCCAGGGTGCGCTCGTAGGGGAAGAAGCGGAATGGCGCATTACGCACATGCGCTTGCAGGGTCGGGCTGGGCACCGGCGCGCCGAACGGCGTGAACAGGATCGGCCCGACGAAGATCCCGCCGAGGGCGAAGCCGGCGACCGGGAGCCAGGCCGGGGCGATGCGGGTGACGAGGAAGAGCAGCGCCGGCAGCGCGTTGACGAAGTAGCGGTTGCCGATGAAGCCGCCGCCGCCGTGCCAGTTGAAGGGAATGAGGGTGAGAAAGAAGAGCGCCACTCCGGCGAGCGCGGCGAGCACCCCCCAGCGCTCGGGCGACCGCCGGCCGTAGACGAAGAAGAGCAGCAGGCAGAGGCCGGCGAACGGCGAATAGAGCAGGAGCCCGGTGTGCCGGCCGATGAAGAAGTACGCGATGTTCTCCGGCAGCCGGTGGTCGACCTCGGGCAGGCGAAAGATCCACGACCAGGAGTTGCGCGGTCCGCTGGCGTCGGGGACCTTCTCCTTGTACGCCTCGGAGCGCGCGATCGGCAACTCGGGCATCCTCGTGAAGTCGAGGACGCGGACGCCGGAGCGTTCGACGCCGAGGTAGGCGGAGGGATGCCCGGTGAAGCCGACCGCGATGCCGCAGACCAGGATACCGGCGGCCGCCGCTCCGGCGAGCCACTTCGCCGCGCCGCGAAAACGCTCTGCGCGGTAGGCCAGATAGAGCGCCGGAAGCCCCAGCAGGGCGAGAATCGGCTTGTTGTAGGCCCCGGCGATGATGGCCGCCCCCGACCAGGCCGGCCGGCTTGCGGCGTTCCAGAACGAGCGCGCGAAACGCTTCCAGCGCCCGGTCGGCACGTCGATCGCGGCGGGCGTGAAGGCGAGATAGAGGCAGGCGGTGACCGAAGCCATGCAGAGCACCTCGGTGTGGATCCAGAAGACGTAGGCGAAGGCGTTCGAGAGCAGGAAGAATCCGGCCGAAAACAGAAGTGCTATCCCGTCCGGATTGAAGCGCCGGAGATAGAGGGCGCCGAGCCAGATCGAGAGCATCAGCAGCGCCATGTTAGTGGCCAGGAAGCCGTCAGCGCCGAAGAGAGCGACCGCCGGCGCCGCGAGGAGCGACACCAGGTACGGCTTGCCGAACCAGACGGTCTGCCAGCCGTCGTCGGTCATCAGGATGAGGTTGTTGGCGTTGTTGTAGGGAAACTCGTTGGTCAGGCGCTGGATGTCTTTGGCCTCGCAGCGCAGATCGAAGTCGTGCACCAGCGACAGCGCCATCAGATAGTAGGCCGGCTCGTCCGACTTCAGATCCTGCGGCAGCCCCGGTTTCTGGAGCGTCAGCGGGAAAAGAATGAAGAACAGGGCGAGGCCGGCGAAGGTCAGGCGAACCGTGCGGGACACGCGGCGGAGTCTATCCGCTTTGGCGCCTGACGGACCCGGCCCGACGCTCCGGCGAAAGGCCGTGGGATAGGCTTTGCGGGCATTCATGTCGCCTTCTTCCCAGCCCTCCCAACGCCCCCGTCGTTCGCCGATCCCCGTGTTCGCGGGCGTCGCCGTCTTGCTGTGCGCAACCCTCTTTCTGCTGCGCGCGGGGGGCCGCGGCCTGATCGGCGACGAGGGGACTTACGTCGCCATGGCGGCGTCCCTGGCGCGCGACTTCGACCTCGCCTTCACCGGCCCAGACCGCTCCTGGGCCGAGGCCCACCCGGGAGCGCCCGTCGCACTGATCCTCGAACGTACCGGGCAGGGTCTCGCCTATTCGAAGCCGGTGCTCTATCCCCTGCTCGCCGCACCTTTCGTCGGCCTCTGCGGCGACTGGGGTGCGGCGCTGCTGAATCTCCTCGCGCTGCTCCCGGCGCTGGCGCTGGCGCTGGCGTTTCTGGCGCGGCTGGGAGGGCGGCGGGAGGCGCGCGACACGCTGCTCACCTTCGTCGCCACGGGCATCGTCGTGCCCTACGTCGCCTGGCGGATGACCGAGACCCTGCAGGTGGTTCTGGCCCTGGCCGGTCTCGTGCTGGCGCTCTCCGGAGTCTCCGCCGGCGCGCCGAGGTTCGCCGCCGCCGGCGCTCCCGCGACGGACTGGGCGGATCGTCTCCTCGCGCGCCCCTGGGCCGATCTCCTCGGCGGCGCTCTTCTCGGCCTGCTGATCTCGCTGCGCGAGCCGAACGCGCTGGTCGCCGCCGTGCCGGTCCTCGCCGCACTGCTGGCGCGCGATCTCCGCCGCGCGGCGCGGATCGGCGCGGCGATCGCCTTGGCCTATCTCGCGGCGCTCGCACTGACCTGGGCGCTGACCGGGGCGGTGAACCCCTACAAGGCGCCACGCGCCACGTTCAACGCCGAAACCGGGTATCCGGTCGGCGCCCACAGTGCCGCCGCCCGCGCCCGCTTCGATCAGCCCGACCAGCTCGCGACCTCCTCGCTCGTCCTCGCGCCGCTCTTCGACGGCGGTCGGACGGCCTATGCCACGCTCTATTTCCTCGTCGGCCGCCACACCGGCCTCGCGATCTTCCTGCCTGCAGCGCTCTTTTTTGCCGCGCTCGCCCTGCGTCGGCCGTCGCCCGCCGGAGTCGCCGCACTCGCCGGCTTCTGCGGGCTCGCCCTCTTCTACCTCGTCTGGATGCCGGCGAACTTCTTCGGCGGCGAAACCTTTCTCGGCAACCGCTACATCCTCGCCGCCTATCCGTGTTTGCTGATTGGGCTCGCGCGCCTGCCGTCGCGCCGCATCCTGTTGGCGATCTGGGTTCTGGCGGCGGCCGTCGGGCTCTCGGCGCTCGCCTCGGAGTGGCGCTTCGGCGCCCTCGACCCGACGAGCCAGGCACATGCGAATGCCGGGCTCTTCCGCCTGCTGCCCTACGAGTCGACGGCGTCGAACCTCGACGGCCGACGGGATCGCTACTGGGCTGGCGACTTCGTCCGCTTCGTCGATCCGTTCGCGACCCCCGAGACCTGGAGCTTCACCCTTCAAAGCGGCCTGCCGGCGGCGGAGATCGAGATCGCCACCCGCTTTCCCGAGACGCCAATGCACCTCATCGCGGTCGCCGACGCCGCTCCGGCTACCCTCGTGATCTCGGACTGGCGGGGAGCGCGCCGCTACCCGCTCACCAGCTTCGCGCCCGGCCAGGCCGGGGGGGGCGTCGTGCACACAGCCGCAGCACCCTGGCGGCGCCATCGCTTCTGGTGGACACCGGAAGAGGCCTACGCCGTCCGGCTGGTGCGATTCTCGGTCGAGGCTCCGGGGCTTTTGGCAACGGCCTCTGCTTCGGTGCGGGTGCGCTATCTCGGCCGGAGCGCGCCGCCGACGACGGGCTTCGCTCGTGAGAGCGCTGCGGTCGTGCTGCCGGCCGAAGTCCCGGCGGGGTCGCAGACGGACGTCGAACTTCGGGTGCGCAACACCGGCACCTGGATCTGGAACTCAGCGGCAGTGATTCCGGTGCAGATCGGTGTTCGCATCGACCCGCTCGAGAGCGGCAAGGGCAGCGCCAGCCAGCCGCGGTTCGCCTTGCCGCGGGCGGTCGCGCCGGGCGAAAGTCTGGAAACCGCGGTGACGATCGACTGGCCGACTGTGCCGGGGCGCTACCGGGTCCGTATCGATCTGGTGGCCGAAGATCTGGCCTGGTTCGCCGACAAGGTCGGCGCGCCGCTGGCGAGCGGCGAGGTCGAGGTCAGGGAGCCTTAGATAGCGCGGCGCGCGCGGCGCCGTTCTCGAGATCGAAGAGGGCGGGGCTTACCGGGCGGCTTTCGAACTCGCCGAAGCGGATCTCGAGTGGCGCTCCGGCGCGGAGCACCTCTTTTACGACCATGCGCTTCGGTACGCCCCGGCGCGGGTCGGCCCACTCGGGAAACTCGATCACCCGCAGCACCCGGCCGTCGCTCGCCTGGAGGTCGGCGCGCAGCGGCAGCCGCCTGGCGCGCGAGACTGCCCATCGCAGGCGTGGCGCGGCGGCGCCTTTGTCGTTCGCCACCAGGTCGAAGGTGACGACGCCTCCTCCTTCGGTCACCTGTTCGATCCGGTAGTCGCGCACCAGTCGGAGGCCGAGGAGCTCGTCGAGCGCTGCCCCCTGCAGACGGTAAGAGGGTGCGAGCTTCACCGGCCGGGCGCTGCCGGGAGCGATGAAATACAGCTCGCGATCGCGGCGCAGGAGGAACTTGCCGCGGTCGCGCTCGGCCAGCAGGCGGATCAGGGCCAGCTCCTCGCCGTGGCGCCAGATCTCGAGCGGCATGCCGCGCTCAGCGCCTCCCTGGCGAACCTCGACGTCGACACGGAATTCCGTCGGCGCAGCGGCGAACAGATCGCTCGCCGCCAGCAACTCCTGATCGGCGACCCGCGCCGCAGGCGCCACCGCTGCGATCTCCTCCACCGCCGCGGCCGGCCAGGCAAGGAAGAAAAGGCTGCCGGCAAAGGAAAGCAGCAGCAAGGGGACGAAGGTCTGGCCGCGTTCAGACATGCCGCAGCGCCTCGACGACGGAGATCCGCGTCGCGCGGGCTACCGGCGCGAGGGCGGCGACCAGGAGGACAACCGCCATCACGCCGACGATCGCCGCGAACGCCTCGGGAACGAAGGCGAGTTGCAGATCGATCGGGTCGACGGCGCCGGGCGGCGGCGGCATCTTGAGGTGAAGACCGTTGATTCCGGCGATCGCGGCGGCGCCGAGCGCGTCGCCGACGAGCGCGCCGAGCACTCCGAGCCAGAGAGCCTCCCACAGCACCATCGCGGCGATCTGGCCGGGGGCCGTACCGATGGCGCGCAGCGTACCGATCTCGCGCACCCGCTCCATTACCGTCATCACCAGGGTGTTCGAGGTCGCCAGGACGACGAGCACGAAGACGATGGCACCCAGGAACCAGAAGATCCCGAGGTAGAGGTTGCGCACCTGGCTGTAGAAGGCGGCGCGCTTCTCCCACGGCGTGACTGCCAGGGCAGGCGAAAAGCTGGCGAGCGCCTGGGTGACCGCAACTTGCGCCGCGGCGGTCGCGGCGGTGTCGTCGAGGCCGACCAGCAGGTTCGACACCCGGTCGGTCGCGAGCAGGCGCTGGCCGGTCGCCAGATGAATTTTGAGGTAGCGCGAGTCGAGCTCCTGCACACCGGTGGTGACGAGCCCGGCGACGCGCACGTCGAGCGCGTTCAGCATGCCGTCGGGGCTCGCGGCGAGCAGCGTCAGGAGATCGCCGGGCCTGGCGCCCAGCGCCGCGGCGAGGCCGAGGGCGAGCACCACCTCATCGTCGCCCGCGGCGGGCGTCGCGTCGGCGAGCGCGCGGCCCTGCCGCACTTTGGTTTCGAATCCCATCCGGCGTTCGCGCTCGGGCTCGACGCCGACACCGACGAAGGAGACCGAATCGCCGCCCGGCTTCTGGATCATTCCCATGAGATGCAGGTTCGCCTGCACGGCGACGACATGCGGCAGCTTCTCGACCGTCGCGCGGACCTCCTGCCAACCGTCGATTCCCTGTTGCACCGAACGGTCGAGCGCGGCCTCGCCGCGGCTCGCGACCGCCGCCTGGCTGGCGATCTCGAGGTGACCGAGGCCGCCGTGGATCATCGCTTCGCGCAGGCCGTCGAAGGAGAAGCGGATGAATCCGGCGGTGAGCAGGAGCCCGACCGTCCCCGCCGCGACGATGGCGAGCGAGATCGCCGTGCGGCGACGGTTGCGGGCGAGATTGCGCAGCGCGAAGAGGGCGAACTTCATGCGCCCGCTCCCTTTGCCGGATCCCCCGGCCCGGCGGTGTCGGAGACGATTCGCCCGTCACGCAGCTCGATGCGCCGCGGCGAGTGTGCCATCAGAGTCGGATCGTGGGTCGCAAGCACGAAAGTGGTGCCGTGCTCGCGGCGCACCGCCAGCATGAGCTCGAAGATCGCAGCGCCGTTTGCCGAGTCGAGGTTCCCGGTCGGCTCGTCAGCGAGGATCGCCGCCGGGCGGTGGACGAGCGCGCGGGCGATCGCTACCCGCTGGCGCTCGCCGCCCGACAGCCGATCCGGGAGGTGGTCGAGACGGTGGCCGAGTCCGACCGACTCCAGCATCCCGCGTGCCCGCTCCCGGCGCTCGGCGGCTGGAACGTCATCGATCCAGAGCGGATATTCGACGTTTTCGAGCGCCGAGAGGACCGGCACGAGATGGAATGACTGGAAGACGAAGCCGAGGCGGCGCCGGCGCAGCAAGGTGCGCTCACGCTCGGAGAGCGTGGCGAGGTCGCGGCCTGCGATCGCTACCGATCCGGTATCCGGAGAGTCGAGCGCGCCCAGGAGGTGCAGCAGCGTCGACTTGCCGCTGCCCGAAGGCCCGGCGATGGCCACGAACTCGCCGGCCGCGATCTCGAGATCCACCCCGGCGAGCGCCACGACCTCGGTTTCACCGAGTTCGTAGCTTTTGGCCGCGGCACGGGCGGCGAAGAGCGGCGAGGACATGCGGCGATCCTATGCCGGCCGGCGGAGGAAAAGCGCCCTTCCGGGCACCCTGGGCAGGCCCTGGTCGCTCTTTCCTGGTCCTAGACGCCGGGCGGTTCGCGGCCGTAGACCGACCGTCCGAGGGGAAACCACCGATATGATCGAGGCGATGACGAAGAGTCCGGAGACCCTGACCGAAGTTCACGGGGCGATCAACCCCAAACTGCTGTTCGAGGAGCTGCGGCGCGGCGTCCTCGGTCAGGACCGTGCTCTGCGCTTCGTCTCGGTCGCCATCCACAAGCACCTCCTGGGCAAGGTCTCGGGCAACATCCTGCTCATCGGATCGTCGGGCACCGGCAAGACGACGATCATGAACAACATCCAGCGGCTCTACGACACCGTGCCGGGTTTCGAGCATTTCCGGGCGGTGACGATCCTCAACGCCAACCTCCTGGTCGACAGCGATCGCACCGAGTTCCGTCCCGACCGGATGTTCTCGGCGATCGAGCAGCGCGCCCGGGTCATCCTCGGCGAGCGCCCGTCGCTCCAGGCGCTCAAGGAAACGATGGAGCGCGCGACGGTCTGCGTCGACGAGGTCGACAAGATGTCGACCGTCATCGCCGGCAAGCCCAACCCGATCGGCGTCGTCCTGCAGCAGGGACTACTGACCCTGATGGAGGGCGAGCGGGTGCCCTACCGCCTGCACGCCTTCGATGGCGAGAATGACCGCGAGCAGACGGTGGAGATCGACACCCGCAAGATGATGTTCGTCTGCGGCGGTGCGTTCGAAGGTCTCTACGACCAGGTCTACAACCGCGTCAGCCGCTCCGGTTCCGGCGAGCGCATCAAGACCGAGGCGGTGAAGACGGCGGACGGTGGGGTCCGCCTCGAGACCCGCTTCTCGCTCGCCGACTTCCTCAAGATCAAGGATCTCTTCGAGTACGGCATGGTGCCGCAGTTCATGGCGCG
>JBDTQT010000139.1:0-10317 GCA_039932055.1 Thermoanaerobaculia bacterium | reverse complement strand
TCGTGCAGCACGACGGGGACGCCACGCGAAGCGAGCTGGAAAGCGCACTCGCTGCCGGCGAGCCCTCCACCGACGACATGGACGGGTGCGGACGAATTCGACATGCAAGGCATTGTAGCTGGCGTGTCCCATGACCCCTGGATTCCGGGTATTACGCCTATAGGGGAAAGGGCAGCAGGATCGAGCGCCCCGGGGAGATCGACGATGGAACCCGCATTCGCCGCGCCGCACTTCACCAAGCGTCCCAGGCTGGGCGAGACGCTGCGCTTCTTCGGCATTCTCTCCGGCGCCGAAGTGGAAGGAGCGCTCGAACGCCAGGCCAACGACGGCGGCCGGCTCGGCACCTGTCTGCTCGACTCCGGAATCGTCGACGAGGCGACGCTCCTCGCCGCGCTCGGCGCGCAACTCAAGGTCGAGACGGTCGACGCGACGACGCTCGCCGAGGTGCCGCTGGCGAACGCTGCGCTCCTGCCGGCGCGGGCCGCGCTCGTCGCCTGCGCCGTGCCGCTCGCGCGCCACGGACGCACCCTCGAGGTTGCGATGCTCGATCCCGGCTCGATGCCGCTCCTCGACGGGCTGGCGGCGGTGAGCCGCCTCACCATCGTTCCCCGCCTCGCCCTCGAGGTCCGGCTCGCCGAGTGTCTCGAGCGCCTCTACGGCTTGGCGATCTCCGAACGTCTCGAGCGCACTCGCGCGCGCATCGAGCGGCGCCAGTTGCAACGCACCGCGCCCTAGTCGCCTAAGGGCTGACTGCGCTCCAGGCCGAGGTGTTCGCGCTCTCGAAGCCGTCGTCGAAGAGGAACTCCGGCACCGCCCAAAGCTCATCGCCGCTGCCGTCGTCGGCAGCGAAGTAGAGCCGGCCGGCGCTCTCGGCAAACGGAGTGTCGCCGACAGAGGAGCGGAAGTTGTGCGGATTCGACGATTGGAATCCGGCGTGGATGTCGCTCGCGCGGCGGGTGCGCTGCGGTGTGCCGTCGCTCACCCAGAGCTCGCAGCCGGTGGGCTCGTCGCAGGCCGAGAACCAGAGATCGTCGCCGGCGACGGTGAGGAAGCTCGGGTTCCCGCTGCCGACGCCCGGGAAGATGTCCTTGAACAGCGCTGTGCCGCCGCTCGTGCCGTCGCTCGTCCAGAGCTCGCAGCCGGCGGTGGCGTCGCAGGCGCGGAAGAAGAGCCGGCCGGCGAAGCTCGTCAGTTCGGTTGCCTCGCCGGACGGCAGGCCGGCGAAGGTGTCTTTCACCAGCACCGTCGTCGCCGCCGAGCCGTTGGTCTTCCACAGCTCGCGGCCGTGCGCGCCGTCGTCGGCGACGAAGTAGAGCGTGCCCGCCGCGTTGGTGAATTCCCGCGGATTGCTGTCAACGGCGCCTGGGTTGAGGTTACCGAGCGGAATCGGGGTGAAACCGGCACCGGTGTCGACGATCGCCCACGGTTCCGCGCCGTTGATCGCGGTTCTTGCCGCGAGGAAGAGCACCGTACCCGAGACCAGAAAGTCGCGCGGGAAGGAGCCTGTACTTCCCGGATTCAGGTTGGCGACCAGGCTGGCCGCCGCGCCGGTTCCGTCCAGCGTAAAGAGCTCGTTCCCGACTCCTGTACTGGTGCCGCCGATGATGATGCCGTCGCCGAAGGCGCCGGAGTCGGCGATCGGGAAAGGATTGCTGCTGTTCACTCCGGGCTCGAGATCGACGACCAGGCTGGTGTTGGTGTCGAAGCCGTCGGACCTCCAGAGCTCGGCGCCGTGGGTGCCGTCGGAGGCCTGGAAGTAGAGCGAATTGCCGATCTCGACGAGCTGGGTCGGATTCGACCCGCCGCCGGCGTTGATGTCCTCCACCAGGATGGCGCCGGAAATCGTTTTCTTCCACAGTTCCGTGCCCGTGCCCGTGCCGTCGTTGGCGGCGAAAAATGTGCGGTTGCCGGCAACAGTGAACTCGCTCGGGTTGGAACCGCCGGCGCCGAGAGAAATATCGAGCATCAAAGAGGTCGTCGCCGGGGTGCCGCCAGAGCGCCAGGGCTCGTTTCCGGCGATCCCGTCATCGGCGGCAAAGACGAGCGTGCCGGCCGAGTCGGTCATCTCGCGCGGGGAGCTCGGCGTGAAGGCCTCGGGCGTCGGGTCGGCGAGGGCGAAGGTCCCGCCGGCGGTGCCGTCGCTGCGCCAGAGCTCGCCGTCGTCGACCGCGCCGTTGGCGAGCAGGAGTGCCACCGAGCCGATCGCCCCGAGCGGAAAGGGGCCCGAGGCGTCGCCACCCGGCAGGAGGTCCTCGAGCAGGGCGGTACCGGCGATCGTGCCGTCGGTGCGGAAGAGCTCGGTGCCGAGGTTCAAGTCGCTCGCCTGGAAGAGAATGACCGAACCGAGGACGAGGAACGACTCGGCGCAGGAGCAGTCCGGCCCGGGCAGGAGGTCGGCGAGCTGGAAGGTGCCAGCCGCCGTGCCGTCGGTGCGCCAGAGCTCGGCGCCGGTCGGGCCGCTGTCGTCGATGGTGACGATCAGCGCCGAGCCCAGGACAGCGACAGCGTCGTCAGAGTAGAAATCGATCCCGGTCGGCCCGGGGGCGATCTCCTTGAACAGCACGGTGCCCGCCGCGGTGCCGTTCGAGCGCCAGAGCTCGTAGCCCGTGGTGCCGTCGTCGCCGAGGAAGATCAACTGCGAACCCAGCGCGGTCAAGTGAAAGGGGAAGGAACCGGCGGTGGGATTGATGTCCTTGACCAGGACGGTCCCCGCCTCGCTGCCATCCGATTTCCAGAGCTCGCCATCGTTGGCGGCCCCCTTCGCTTCGAAGAAGAGGGTCGAGCCGACGACGGTGAGCTCCTCCGGATCCGACCCGGGCGCGCCGGAGAGGATGTCCTTGACCCGCACCGTCCCGGCGGCGGTGCCGTTCGACTTCCACAGCTCCCGGCCGCTCGTGCCGTCATCGGCGGTAAAGAAGAGGGTCGAGCCCAGGGCGACGAAGCGCTCGGGACTTGAGCTGGTCGCCCCCGGCTGGATGTCTTTGACCTCCACCGTGCCGGCGACCGTACCGTCACTCTTCCAGAGCTCGGTGCCGTTCGCGCCGGTGGCGCTGAAGAAGAGGGTGCTGCCGACGACCGTCAGGTCGTTCGGGTTCGACCCCAGCGGTCCGGGCACGATGTCCACCAGGCGAAAGGTCCCGGCGGCGGTGCCGTCCGTGCGCCAGAGCTCGCGACCCCCCGCCGGGTCTTCGGAGTTGAAGTAGGCGAGCGCGCCCAGCTTCACCAGCCGGGGCGAGCCGCCGTTGTCGTCGCCGGGCTCGAGGTTCTTGACCAGGGCAGTTCCGGCAACGCTGCCGTCGCTGCGCCAGAGCTGCCTCCCGTCGAGCCGGGTCTCGACGCCGAAGACCAGCGCGCTCCCGAGGACGACGCCAGGGTTCGCCTGCAGCCCGTCGTAGCTCGTGTTGGTGGTGTTGATGTCGGCGACGCGGAAGGCGTCGGCGCCGGCGAGCGTGGCGCCGAGGAGGGCAACGGCTGCGAAGAGGAAGTACCTGAAGCCGCGATTACGGTAGCGCATCGACATCTCCTTGTCCGGAAAGAACAGGGAGAGTCTGCGGCGCACTCCGCGGCGAAAGGACCCTCGCCGGTCAGCGCGCAGGCCTGACTTTGGTCAGGGGGCGAGGGCCGTGCCAGGACGGCAGGACATCACCAGACATCACCAGAAGATGCGAATACCGAAGCTCTCGAACGTCGGGTCCAGGGTGATCAGCGCCAGGTCCTCTATCGAACTCTGCGCCGCCAGCATGCGGTCGAAGGGGTCGCGGTGAGGGTGGGGCCAGGCGCCCGCTCGTTGCGCGTGAACGATCGCGACCGGCAGGGCGGCGAAGCCGGCGCGCCGTATCCAACCGTCGATGTCCTGGACGAGCTCGGTCGCGACGGCGGGCTTTCCCAGGCGAAACTTGGTGGCAATCTCCCAAGCCGAGGCGGCGGAGACGAAGATCTCGTTTTGAGGTTCGGCGATCACCTCGCGCGCCGCCGGCGAGAGCCTCGGGTCGTCGAAGAGCCACCAGAGCAGGGTGTAAGTGTCGAGCAGGAATCTCAACTTTCCCACTCGGCAAGCTCCTCTGCCGGAAGAGGGGCGAACAGGTCCTCGACGACACTGCCGTGCAGCAGGCCGGGCTCGCGGCGTGCCGGTGCCTGCAGCGGGCAAAGCCGGGCGTGCGGCCGGCCGCTCTTGGAGATGATGACTTCCTCGCCGGCATGAGCCCGATCGAGGAGCTTGGAGAGGTGCGTCTTCGCCTCGTGGACGCTCACGGTCTTCATGAGATCTTGATGATCAGATCGATGAGCTGAGTCAACCAGAAACCCCGGCTCGAGCCGGTCAGGGCGCGGGGCTGACCTGGGTCAGGGGCAGGTCGCGAAGGCGGCGGAATCTAAGAACGCCGGGAAGACTTCGCCCAGGTGGGTAGTTCGAGACCAGATCTGCTGCTGCAGTGTGTCTTCCACAGTCAGGTCGACGGCGAGATTCGTGAGTCCGGCGGCGTAGATCCAGAAACGATCGTTGAAGTCGCAGCCATCGACGAGCTTCACCGCCAGCTCGAGATTGTCCGGTTCGAAGAACCAGAAGTAGCCGCTTTCGTCGCTCAGCGGCATCGCCTCCCCGCTCCCGCTTCGACCCGCGAAGTCGTGCCATAGCGATCGCACTCGAAATCGACCGGAATCGAAACAGAGAGTGGAGCCGTTCGGCGTACAGGTGCCGCCGGGTACGCTGGCGACGAAGGGAGGGGGCAGACCCGGTTGCTCGAGCTTGACTGCGGCCAGTGTCGGAGCCAGCGCCGAGATGGCCGTGGGCGGTACGGAACCGCAGGTCGAAAACAGGTCAATCCGCTGCACGGGCTCGAACGCGTTGCCGAGGCGGTTGTCGAAGAGCTCTACCTCGCCGGACCAGGTGTCGGTCACCAGCAGGTCGACGTCGACGTCGGTCAGCCCGGCGGCGTAGATCCAGAAGCGGTCGTTGAAATCGCAACCGTCGACGAGCTTGACGAGGAGCTCGATGTTCCCCGGCCCGAAGAACCAGAAACCGCCAGAATCGTCGGTCAAATTGATCGCCTGCCCGGTGCCGCGGCGGGAAGCATAGTCGCGCCACAACGCGCGCACTTGGAAGCGCCCCCCCTTCAAGCAAAGCGTCGTCGCATCGGCCTCGCAGGGAAGGACAAACCGCCGCGTCAGGATGTCGTAGTTGTAACCGAACGGCTCGCCGGTCGGATTCCGCCACGACTGGTAGGCCACCTGGACGAGCCCGCTGTCCGTGAGCGCCATTGCGGGGTAGGACTGCTCTTCCAGGATCACTTCGTTCGCCCGCACCTGCTCGCCGCGAGGCGTCCCATCCGCGCGATAGGCGCGGATGAAGATGTCCTGCACGAGCTCGTTCGACTCCTGCGAGCTCTCGAAGGCGACAACAAAGTTGCCGAACGAGTCGACCGCGACGGCGGGTTTGGTCTGATCCGAAAGTGCGTTCGAGCTGACTTGAAGCTCGCTTCCGATCCTGGCGCCACCGCGATCGAGCCGTTGCCCATAGATCCCGGTCGCCGAGCCATCCTGTCCGATACTCTCCCAGACCACTACCGATCGACCCGAGAGGTCAGCCTCGATGTCGGCGAGTCGTTTCTCTCCGCTGGCGCTGCTGCTGACCGTGAACACACCACCCACCGGAACGCCACTCGTCGACACGATCTGTCCGAGAATCCCCGATCCGCCAGTGGCGCTCCCTGACTCGCTCCAGACGACCAAGACATGATCGTCAACGAGCGCGGCGACTGAGAGCGAGGTGAAATCCAGTTCTGCGAGCGCTGCAACCTGGAAGACCTCTCCGAGGGCCAGGCCTCTCGAATCGAATAAGTGACCTTCGATGGCATATGTGGAGTCGCCACCTGGACTACTCTCGACTCCGCTGACCCAGACTGCGATGATCCGACCGTCGGGAAAGGAAGCGACGCGCGGCTCAAATTCCCGCTCGCCGTTGACTTCCGGACGAGAAGATGCACTGAACTCCTCAGCGCCAATTTCGCCGGCAGAAGTCAGGGTGCGGCACCGGCTTCGGCCTCCGGTGCCCCAACAGGCGAAACCGTTTCCGGCTCCCGCCATGTCGAGGTCTTGTCCTTCCGGGAAGCCCTGGTCGAGGACATCGTTGAGTCGAACCGACTCTTCAATGGGTGCGCCCGTCGCATCGAGGAACCGAGCGAGCTTGTTCCTTCCGGCGTCCTGATTCCAGACGATCGCGCCGCGACCATCGCTCGCGATCGCGGCGGACGGAACGTCCTCGTAGGTTCCGTGGACGGGATTCACCTGGAGCTCAGGGCTGATCGCAACCTGAGCCGAGACCTCGGTGGCGGCGAGCACCAGGACTCCAAATGCGAAAGTCTTGGGTCGCACGATCACTGATCCTCGGAGGGCGGGGCAATCTGGCTCTCGTCGTCGACCAGCTCACCCGCGGGGGTGAGGAGCTGCTGATATCGACCCAAGCTCGCAGCGACGTCGCGTGCTTCCCATCGAACGGCGGTGTTGCCGTTGGCGTCGATCGAGAGACCTTCGAGCCAGTAGACTGGAGCAGGAGTCAGGTTTACAGGCTGTGCAGCGTCGAGCGGTACGCCAAAGAGGCTGAATCGTTGAATTCGAATGGTCGGGTCTGGCCCTGCACGGTCATCTTGGACCCACGCCACGGAGAAGGACGAAGGACCGTTGGGCGCAGCCTTGGGGTTGAATGACTCGAAACCCGGCTCCGAAACGAGCGTCAATGTTCCGCCAACGAGTAGCCCGCTGAAGCTCACCGCCTGAGCCAGGATGTCTGAAGAGTCATGGAACGGCCCACCAGCGCTCCAAACCACGAAGAAATCGCCGTTGGAGTTGGCTGCTACGCTCGGATTCACGTGGTCCCGTTCGTCTTGCGGGCTCAAGAGGATCGCCTCGCCAGTGGGGCTGCCCTTCGGCGATGCGAGTTGACCCCAGATCTCCTGCCAACCATCGCTGTTGGCGTCGGCCTGCCAAACTACCAGGAAGTGCCCGAGTGAGCCGCGGACCGCCGCAGGTCTACTAGCGGTGCCGGAAGTATCTGTTTTCAGCTGAAGAATCGCCCGGTCTGGGACTCCATTCCCGTCGAGGAGTTCTCCGAGGATTCCCCATTCTTTCTCCGCATCCAGTCGCCCCGGAAAAACGAACAGCGAAGGTTGCCCGGCTGGAACGCAGCTTCCGCTGCAAACAGGGACTAGCAGGATTCGGTCTGAGTTCGCCGCATCAAGTGAGCGGTAGCGCTTATTGTCCCACTCACACCAGGAGACCGATCCCGAGCTGCCGCAGCGATAGTGCGAATTGCCGGTCTCGGCGACCGACTCGATCGTTCCGGTTTTCGGATCGAAGAGTTTGGCGAGCGCCGGATTGGGCGTGAGCCCATTGGTTTTGAGCTTGACCTTATCGTTGTGGGGCAGGTACGCAATCCACCAGCCATCACCGCGAGCAAGTGCGACCTTCTTTTCCTCGGCAGTGTCAGTGGCAGAGGGGGAGATCAGTCGACTCTGCACGCCGGAGCCCTGCTCATACGTGTCTAGGAACGAGTTTCCGCGCGTCTGATAAGCGGATATGAGGGCGCCCATGTACTTCATCTGGTTGTTGCTGGGCTTCGTCATCGCGGAGTTGAAGTCTCGCCACCCGCTCGGGAGCTGCCAGCCGCAAGCGTTTGGCGGAGAAGGATGCTCGTTTACAGGACAGGCGTAGGGGAGCGGTGGCTCGATCGAGTCGACGCAGGTACCGCACAGCCCCCAATCCCAAACTCCTCCGAAGCCGAAGGTGTAGCCAAGAGCGCCGGAGAGCCAACTCAAATAGCCGGTTTGGCGAGCGCGGTAGATGTTGAAGTTTCCATTCGGCACGTTGTTTTGCTCGTAGATCGCTTCGCCATTGACCGCCGGTTTGCGGTTGGTCGAGAACGGAGCAACCTGGGGAGTGCTGGTACCGGACATGTCCCAGGCTAGCTGGCGCGCACGCTGGGTGACCTCCGCCAGCTGATTGGACGACTTCTCCCTGTTGCCGCTCTGGAACATCTGAAAGTCGAGCCAGGCGTCCGCATGCACAGCCGCCGGCTGCCCCGCCTCTGACCCGACCAACGTCCCCCAGTGGTTCGTCACGAGAAGGTGAGGGGTGATCCGTTTGATCTCCTTGCCGACCTCAACTTGGAGCTTCTCGTTCACCAGCGTCGGGCTGACCTTGGTGATGAGCGCTGAGTCAAAGCCGGGCGAGAGAATCACGAGGCTCCCGGAGAGTCTTGAGGCTAGGTACCTTGCGAAGGTTTTTGCCTGAAGTACGGTTGGGTAGTCAGCCGAAGTGGTTTGCAGCGGGTGTGCGGACCTGGGCTCCATTAGGCCCGCGAGGAAGACGTAGATCCCCTTGTCGTTCGCGAGCTTGATCTTGTTATCGAAGGCGGTCCAGAAGTCTGAGTTCGGGATGGAGCAGTTTGTCGGAACAACAGATTCGTTAGCAGGAACAACGGTACATGGTGACATCGTGTCGAATGGAGGCTTCCCGCTTCTGTCGAGCGCCCCCGTCCAAGGTGGAGCGGGACCGATCTGAACGATGCTCACAGCCGATCCCCCGGGAATGGTGGCCCGTCGATTGTCGAGGTATTGACTCCATTCTTCTGCGGTGGCGCGCATCGGTGCGGCCCAGGCAGAGTCGCCAATCCAGACGAAGTCGCTATAGCTGGCGAACTGCAGCGCGCTCCAGAAGCGAGTGGGGTTGGTCCGCGGCCAGGAGTAGTCGACCCTTTTGAGCAGGCCTTTCTCGTAAAGCGGGCTGCCGGTCTCTCCATACTTGTAGACGTCGACGAATCCGCTGGTAACTAGAGAGGGGAGGGTCGAGCCGCACGTCGCCGGCGTTTCGCAAGTGGTCGCCCACTGCCACCTGAACGGCTCTGGAGTAAGCGGAAAGGCCATTCTGAAGATGAACTGCGCCTTGTTCGTGGCAGTGCCCGCACCCTTGTCCCAGAACGCATAGGTAGTCCTGGTCGGCTGCCCCTGGGCCGTGAAGGTGACGCGGAGCTGCGTCTCGGCGTAGCCGCGACGCCCTGAGAAGTCACCTTCAACTTCAAGTACGCACTCCCATCTGTTCCACGAGTAGGCGGTGGCGACAGGGGCTTTGCAGGTGGCGCCCGCGGCTTCCGCGCGAGCGGATCCAACAAAGATTCCGAGCACTCCGGTCAGGAGCGCAAGCGAGATGGTCTTTCGCATCGAGGTTCTCCGATCGGAGTGGCGTGAAATACACCCTCCGAGAGCTTTATAGCACGGCGCGAAGGCGCGTCCCGCACGGGTCGCGCAGCCCGGTTGCGGCAGGACCTACACGCGACTTTGATGCTGCCGACTCCGCGAACGAAAGGGTGATTGAAGCCCCTTGCGGCTGCGGTGAGAAGCCTTTACTCAGCCGGCGTCGCTGGTGTCGGCGGCGGCGGCCTCGCCGCCCTGGTAGGGAGCGGTGTAGTCGCACTCTTCGTTCGGGCAGACGAGCTCGGTGCCGCGGCGTTTGGTGGTCTTCAGGGTGAGGAGGGCGTAGGCGCACTTGGGGCAGGGTTGGGCGACCGGCGGATTCCACAGCGCGAACTTGCAGTCGGGGTAGCGGCTGCAGGAGTAGAAGATCTTGCCGCGGCGCGACTTCTTCTCCTGGATCGACCCCTGTTTGCACTCCGGGCACTGCACGCCGGTGTCTTTCGGCGGCGCCGGCGGCGGGCCGGTCTTGCGGATGTTCTTGCACTCCGGGTAGCCGGTGCAGCCGAGGAAGACGCCGAAGCGGCTGCGGCGCATGGCCATCGGCTTGCCGCATTTCTCGCACGGCGGGAAGCTCTCGGGCTCTGCCGTCGCGCCGTCGCCTCCTGCCGCCGCTTGAGCGCCCATGTCCCGTGTGTAGTCGCAGGGGGGCTCGTTGCGGAAGGCGCTGCAGCCGAGGAAAGCGCCGTAGCGGCCGAAGCGCATCACCAGGTCGGAGCCGCACTTGGGGCACTTCTCTTCGACCGGCACGCCGTCGCGCTTGACGTTCGGCATCGCCTCGGCCGCGGTAGCGAGGTCTTTGGAAAAGCGGCCGTCGAACTCCTCGACCGCCTGCTTCCAGGGCATCTGGCCGTCCTCGATGCGATCGAGCTCCGCCTCGAGCTCGGCGGTGTAGCCCTCGTTCAGGATGTCGGCGAAGCCCTTCTGCAGCATGCTGTTGACCATCTTGCCGAGAGCCAGGACGTTGAATCGCCCCTCGACCTTCTCGGCATAGTCGCGCGTCGTCAGCGTCGAGAGGATCGCGGCGTAGGTCGACGGCCGGCCGATGCCGTTCTCTTCCAGCGCCTTGACCAGCGTC
>JBDTQT010000138.1:0-10415 GCA_039932055.1 Thermoanaerobaculia bacterium | reverse complement strand
CGCCGCTGGTCGAGATCGACTCCGAGTACCACGGCGAGCGCGCGGGCAAGGCGGCCGCTGGCGGCCGCTTCCGTGGCGGCGTGATCTACCTTTCGAGCCTGTCGAAAACCTTGGCGCCGGGGCTGCGCATTGCCTGGGTCGTCGCGCCGACCGACGTCATCGCCCGGCTGGTGCAGATCAAGCAGGGGTCGGACCTCCATACCTCGACTTTCAGCCAGATGATCGCTTACGAAACTGCCCGCGGCGGATTTCTCGACCAGCATGTGAAGGTGTTGCGCGACTTCTACCGCGAGCGCCGCAACGCCATGCTCGACGCCCTCGGGCGCTACATGCCCGACGGGGTGAAGTGGACGCGGCCGCAGGGCGGCCTCTTTCTCTGGCTGACCCTCCCCGAGGGCGACCTCGCCAAAGTCGGCGCCGCCGCGATCCTCGAGGAGGCGGTGAAGTCGAAGGTGGTCTTCGTTCCGGGCGCGGCGTTCTATCCCGGTCCGAGCGCGGACGGGAGCGGCGAGCGCTCGATGCGTCTCAATTTCTCCTACTGCACGCCGGAGCTCATTGACGTCGGCATCCGTCGCTTGAGCGAGGTCGTGGCGCGCGCCCTCGGCGTCTAGGCGCCGGCAGCGGCGAGAGTTGCGCGCCGGCGGCTGTCGACCAGCAGCACGCCGGAGATCCACACCAAATCGGCGCCCAGCAGGTGGAGAAGCTGGAGCGGGACCGGGGCGAGAAAAGCGAGCGTCGCCAAGCCGATAGCGAACTGCGTCGCGACGAAGATGAGCAGCCATTTGGCCCACAAACCGGCGCGAGCGCCGGCAGGAGCAGCGTCGCGGGTTCTCTGTGCCAGGCGGATCCAGAGTACTCCCGCGCCGATTGCCACCAGCGGATGCAGCACCCGCAACTGAATCAGGAAGTGAGCCGTCGGCGAGAGATCTTGCGCGAGCCCCGCGACCAGCGACGTCGCCGGAAAGAGCGTGTCGCCCAGCGCGGCGATCGCGCCGGTCACGGCAGTGAGAAGAAGCGCGGTAAAGGAAAGAAAGTCCTTCCAGAGCGGCACCAGATCAGCGGTCGCGCCGGTTTTATCCCGCTCTGCAGCGAGCTTCTCGTCGCCATCACCATTGCGCGAGCGCTCGGCCAGTAGCGCCAGGATCGCCACCAGCAGGAAAGTGTTGACCAGATGCCCGGCCATCCAGACCGCGCGGGCGCCGGAGCCGTTCTGGCCGACATACTCGAGCAGCACGAGGCCGGCACCGAGCGCCGCTTCGCCGAAGATGAACAGGATTGCCAGCCAGGCGAGGCGGCGCATTCCTCGGCCGTCCGGAGTGTCGCGCGAGTACCGCTGCCGCGTCCGAATTCCCAGCGCCACCACGGCGACCAGCGCCAGTCCGCTCGTCACCCGATGCCCGAGCTCGATCAGCGTCTCGATCTCGGGATCCTGCGGCACCACTTCGCCGTTGCACAGCGGCCAATGCGCTCCGCAGCCGGCGCCGGAGCCGCTGGCGCGGACGAAGCCGCCCCAGACGATAACGGCAAGGTTGAGGGCGAGAACGAACCAGGCGAAGCGGTTGAAGGAATTGCGCCTCTGGCGGCGGAATGGGGCGGCGGGACGGCTCTTCATCGGGGCAAATGTATCGCGGTATCCTGTCTCTGTCCCGATTCGCGGCGAGTCGGCGACAAGGCAGGCGCCTCGACACGGCGAACGGACCTTTCCCGGAGACTCCGCATGACCGCAGGCAACCCGCTCCAAGCGCTCTCTGGTCTCGGCCAGTCGGTCTGGCTCGACTTCATCCGCCGCAGCTGGCTCGAGGACGGCACGGTCGAACGGCTGATCCGGGAGGACGACCTGCGCGGTATGACCTCGAATCCGGCGATCTTCGAGAAGGCGATCGCGAACGGCCGCGAGTACGATGCGCCGATCGACGCTATCGTTGCACGCGGGGAGCGCCGCCCGCTCGCGATCTACGAAGAGATCGCGGTGGCCGACATCCGCCAGGCCGCCGATCTCCTGGCGGCGGTCTATCGCCGGACGCACTGCCAGGACGGCTACGTCAGCTTGGAGGTCTCGCCCGAGCTCGCAGAGGATCCAGCCGGCACCCTCGCCGAGGCTCGCCGGCTCTGGCAGGAGGTCGATCGCCCGAATCTGATGATCAAGGTCCCGGGTACCCGAACCTGCCTGCCGGTGATCCGCACGCTTCTCGCCGAAGGGATCAACGTCAACATCACCCTGCTTTTCTCCAAGGATGCCTATTCACTGGTCGCCGAAGCGTATCTGTCGGCCCTTGAAGAAAGGCTCGGTAAAGGGATGGCTGTAGCCCGCGTCGCTTCGGTGGCCAGCTTCTTCATCTCCCGCATCGACACGCTGGTCGACAAGCAGATCGACGCCAGGTCGACCGCTGCTGCGCCGGCGGACCGCGCCCGCCTCGAGGCGCTCAAGGGCGAGATTGCAGTCGCCAACGCCAAGCTGGCCTACGCCCTCTTTACCGGTCTTTTCGCTTCTCCGAGGTGGCAACGCCTCGCCGAAGCCGGCGCCGTGCCGCAGCGGCTGCTGTGGGCGTCGACCTCGGCGAAGAACCCCGCATACCGTGACGTGGTCTACGTCGAAGAGCTGATCGGCCGCGATACGGTGAACACCATGCCGCCGGAGACGATCGACGCTTTCCGCGATCACGGCGTGGCGAAAGCGACCCTCGGGGAGGGCCTGACCGAAGCCCGAAAGCAGCTCGAGGAGCTCGCCGTTCTCGGGATCTCGCTCGACGGGGCTACCGATGAACTGCTCGCCGACGGTGTGGCGAAGTTCGTCGAGCCGTTTCGCAAGCTCCTCGCAGCCATCGCGGCGAAATCCGCCGAGCTCGCCGGTTCTGGCGCCCAGGGCGCGCCGGTGACGCGATGATCGAGCGGCTGACTCCCGAGCTGCGTGCGGTGTTCGCCGCCGCGGCGGCGAAGTGGCAGGGTGGCGACCGCACCGGCCGGATCTGGGAGGGCGACTCGACCGTCTGGACCGGGCTCGAAGAGGCCTGCTGGCTGGGCTGGCTCGACGCGCCCGAGCGCGAGGCAGCGCGGCTCGGCGACTACGCCGAACTGGGCCGCGTCGCCGCCCACAAGGGGGTTCGCGACGTGCTGCTCCTCGGCATGGGCGGCTCGTCGCTCGGCGCGGAAGTGCTGCGGCGCTCGTTCGGGGAGCTCGCGGGAATGCCGCGCCTGCACGTGCTCGACTCGACGCATCCGGATCAGGTGAGGGCGTTCGCGCACCGCCTCGACCCGGCGTCGACCTGGGTGGTGGTGGCGAGCAAGTCGGGTTCCACGGTCGAGCCCAATCTCCTGCTGGCCTGCTTCCTCGACCGCTTCGAGGCGGCGTTGGGCGAGAGGGCTGCGGCGCGTTTCATCGCCATCAGCGACCCGGACTCCGCGCTCGACAAGCTGGCGCGGGACAAGGAATTTCTCGCTCTGGTACCGGGAGAGCCGACGATCGGCGGTCGATTCTCGGCGCTCTCGCCCTTCGGGCTGGTGCCGGCGGCACTCCTGGGCGTCGACCTGCCGCGCTACCTCGAGCTCGCCGCGGACCTGGCCGCCGACTGCCGCGAGGCGGCGGTGGAGAAGAACCCTGGCGTCGCGCTTGGCCTCGCGCTCGGCGTCGCGGCGCAGGCCGGCCGGGACAAGCTGACGCTCATCCTGGCGCCGGAGATCGCCGCGCTGGGGGCCTGGCTGGAGCAGCTGATCGCGGAGTCGACCGGCAAGCTCGGGCAGATGATTCTGCCGGTGGACGGCGAGCTTCTGGCGCCGCCCTCCTGGTACGGCAAGGACCGCCTGTTCGTCGTGGTGCGCTACGCCGGGAGGCTCAGTGACGAGCAGGAGGACGCCGTCGCGTCCCTGCTGTTCGCTGGCCTGCCGGTGATCGAGCTCGACTGCGCCGACCTCGCTTCATTGGGCGCCGAGTTCTTCCGCTGGGAGTTCGCGACCGCGGTCGCGGGCGCGTACCTGCAGTTGAATCCGTTCGACCAGCCGGACGTCGAAGCGGCCAAGGTCGCGGCGCGGAAGCTCACGCAGCAGGTCGAGGAAACCGGTGCCCTGCCGGCGGAAACTCCGTTCTACGCCGAGCATGGTGTCGAGCTCTTCGCGGATCCGGACGAGGCCGCGGCCCTCTTTCTTGCCGCTGACGAACGGTCGCTCCGCGGCCTCCTGGCCGCTCACCTCGACCGTGCGCGGCCTGGGGACTACGTCGCCCTGTGCGCTTTCCTCGAGATGAGCGAAGCCAACCAGGCGGCGATGGTCGAGCTGCGGAACGCCGTCTCGAAGGTCACCGGCGTTGCCACCACGCTCGGTTTCGGCCCGCGCTTCCTGCATTCGACCGGACAGGCTCACAAGGGTGGCCCCGCGACCGGCCTCTTCCTGCAGTTCACCGACAAACCGAACGCCGACCTCGCCGTCCCCGGCCGCCGCCTCACCTTCGGCCAGGTCATCGCCGCCCAGGCACGCGGCGACTTCGAAGTCCTCACCCAGCGCGGTCGCAGGGCGCTCCGCATCCACCTCGCCATGGGCGCCGAGAAGGGTCTACGCCGGCTGTTGTCGGCCTTGTGATCGCGCCGCTCGAGACCTCGAGCGTGACGCTCCACTTCAAGGACGGCAAGGCGCTCAGCGCCTGATGATCAGCCGCGGGTCCTTGATGCTTGAAGTGTTGTTGATGTCGATGGCGCCCACGCCGTAGCAGAGGGTGAGATTGACCGTCGTCGCTACCTGTGCGGTATCGAAACTGCAACTGTTGCCCTTGCAAACGGGGTTCTTCGACGGCGGCTGGTCGCAGCCCGTACTCTTGGGTTTCCATCCGACCAGGAGAGTCTTGACGTCGGCGTCGCCTTGCCATTTGACGACCGCACCCTTGTCGAGAACGATGCACTCATCTGCCGTGGGAACAGACGCGAGCTTGTTGACCGACATGGGGACCGGCGAGCCGGGGCGTTCGACGCAGCCCGGCGGATATGCCGTGGCTGGTGCTGGCGCTGGTGGCGGAGGCGGCGCCGGAGGCGGGACGGCGGCGCTCTTGCAGGCGGACAACGAAATACAGATCGCGACGAAGGCGCACGCGGCGAGTCGGTTCATGTTCCCTCCCTGGCGGCTGTGGCCGCCGAGAACTTCAATTTGCAGTTGGCTTCGCCAGCATTATCGCGAGGCGGGGATTCGAGCGCAAGGCGTCGAGCTCGGGGTCAGTGCGAACCGCTTCGGCCGGGTAGCCGGCGGCGAGGGCCCGCTGCAGAAGATCGAGTGCCGGGTCCGCATCGTTGGTAGTCAGCCGGACGAGCGCCACCGAGTAGAGAATGTAGCCATCGCCAGGCGCGAGCTCGAGCGCGCGGTCGGCATGGCGGCGCGCGAGGTCGCGCCGCCCGGTGCGGCCGTAGGCAATCGCCAGGTCGGCTTCGCGCTCGGCATCGCCCGGCGTCACCGCGAGGTCGGCTTCGAGCAGGTCGATCGCCTTCTGGTAGGCGGTACGCGTCTCGGCCTCGTGACCGCCCGCCCACCGCAGCGCATCGCCGAGGTTGCGCCAGAGCGCGCCGCTGTCCGCCTGCATCGCGACGGCGCGGCGGAAGTTGTCGGTGGCCTGGGAGTAGCGCTCGAGGACGAACTCACAGGTGGCGAGGTTCGAGAGCGCCTCGGCGGTCGGACGGATCGCGATCGACCGTCGATACTCGGCGATCGCCTCTTCGTAGCGCCCGAGTTGCTGGAAGGCGATGCCGAGATTACCGATGGCGCGGGTGTTGTCGGGAGAGAGGCGAATCGCCTCGTGGAGGCTCGGGATCGACTCCTCGACCTTGCCCTGCACGAGCAGAAAGACTCCGAGATGGTGGTGTGTCGCCCACCAGCCGGGTTGGAGGGCGATGGCTCGGCGCAGAGTCGCTTCGGCCTCGGCGACGCGACCCAGCTGTTGCAGGGCCTCGGCGAGGGCGAATCGGGCTTCGACCGAGTTCGGCTGGCTCGCTAGAGCGCGCTCGAGTTCGTGCGCGGCCGCGAGCGGTCGTCCGAGGAGCATCTCGACCCGGCCCAGAGTCTCGCGCGCTCCGGCCTCCGCAGCGCCTGGTCCTCCGGAGGCGCTGGTCGACATCGCCAACCGGCTCGCGGCGATCGCCTTCTCGGCCCACTCGCGCTGCTGCGTGAGCTCGTACTGTGCGAGATAGGCCCGGGCACGCGCGGCGGCGACCTCAGGGGACTCCCCGAGCGTGTCGAGGATGCGGATCGCCGCGTCGACCGAGGCCTCGTTTTCGTAGCGCCGCAGGTGGCCGAGTGCCTCGAGGTAGCGATCCTCCGCGAAACGCGGCTCGATTGGCGCGGATTGGGTTGGAAGTGCCGCCGCCGCCCCAAGGGCCGCGGCGGCGAGGGTGGCAATTTCGTCCTGGAGCGCGAGCAGTTGCGCAGCGGGACCTTCGGCCTTGCCAGCCGAGATCTGCTGCCCGAGCGCGTCCAGAATCGAAAAAGTGGCGCGAACCGTCGGCCCCTCGAACTGGAGTGCGCCGCGCAGCACCGCTTCGGCGCCCGTTCGACGGGCGATCTCCTGTGCGCTATTCGAGCTTCCGCGCTCGCCGCCGGTGCTGGGTGCGCCGGAATCGGGCTCGAGTGCTGCGGTCGGCAAAACCGCGAGACCGCTCGCCGCGGCCAGCCGCACGCTCACGGTTTCGGCGAAGCCCTCGCCAATCCGCTCTCCGGCGGGCGTTCCGGTCAGATCGCGGAACGGCAGAACGGCGATGCGCCGCAAGGATCTCGCGCTCGCCGGTCGGACGGCAGAGTCGGCAACGGGCAGGTCGCGAGAGCTGCGCAGATACCAGAGGCCGGCGCCGACGAGCGCCAGCAGACACGCGACACCAGCACCGAGCGTCGCGGGACGAAGGCGTGGCAGTCGTTGGGCGGGGAAGGCGAGGGCGCCGACCAGGCTGCCGGCGTCGGTCATGCGTTCGCGAATCGTCTCGAGCTCATGGGCGAGATCGCGGGTCGCGGCGTAGCGCGCGGCCGGGTCCTTGGCGAGGCAGCGCCGCACGATCCAGACGAGCGGCGCGGGGAACTCGGCGTCCAGGTCGGCAATTCCAGCCGGTTCGGTGTGGAGGATGGTGGTCAGCGTATCCAGCGTCGTCGCGCCCGCGAACGGGCGGCGTCCGGTGAGCATCTCGAACAGAATGGAGCCGAAAGCGAACTGGTCGGAACGGAAGTCGAGCGGCAGGCCGCGCGCCTGTTCCGGCGACATGTAGGCAACGGTGCCGAGGAGGCGCCCTTGCTCCGTGACGTGCACGGCTTCGGCCGAAGTCTGGCTGCCCGACAGGGTCGTCTCGCTGCCCGAGGTGCGTTTTGCGAGCCCGAAGTCGAGGATCTTCACCAGGCCCTCGGGGGTGATCATCACGTTATCCGGCTTGAGATCGCGGTGGACGATCCCCTTTTCGTGGGCCGCGGCGAGGCCGTGGGCGATCTGCGCCGCGACCGCCACCAGTCGGCGCAGCGAAGGGAACCGTTCCTCGATCCGGGCGGCGAGGCTTCGTCCGAGGACGAGCTCCATGGCGATGAAGGGATAGCCCTCGTGCTCGCCGACCTCGTGGATGGTGACGATGTTCGGATGGTTGAGTGCCGAAGCGGCGCGCGCCTCCTGCGCGAAGCGCGAGTAGTGCTCCGGGCTCTGGTCGAGGCGCTCGGCGAGGACCTTGATCGCGACCACGCGCCCGAGGCCGGGGTCGCGCGCCCGATAGAGCCGGCCCATGCCGCCGGCACCGAGCTCGCCCAGGACTTCGAAGCGGCCGATGTGCGAGCCGACGATCACGAGCGAAGTCCGACGTCTCGGCGCGGCGGCGCCAGCCCGCCAGCGCGGAGCAGAAGGGGCACGGCCGGATTATAGGCCCGCTCGACCTCGCCACACTCCCCAATCAGGAGCGGGATCCGGCGAAGCCGAGCCGGCGGGGGATTGCGCCAGCCTCAGCCCTTGCGGCCGGTGGCCGAGAGGTAACGCACCAGCACGACGAAGAGGATCAGGAACGAGGCGAGGAGCAGGTACTCGAGCCCCTTGGTCTCGAAGATGTTGACGTAGCGATAGGTTTCCATGAATCCTCCTTCTAGCTCTGGCCCGCTGGCGATTCGAGGGGACGCGGGTACGGCAGCTCATGGGCCTCGCGCAGGATCGGCAAGCGCAGGACGATCCAGCGGAACACCCAGATTTCGGTGAAGAGCACAGTCAAGGTGACGACATACTCCTGCCAGCTCGGGTAGTAGCGCACCGGCAGTTGCCAGTTGTAGGCGATCACCGAGATGTTCAGGCGGTTGAGCAGGACGCCGACGAGCGTCACCCCCGCGGCGACGCGCAGCAGGCCCGGCCGGCGATGGCGCACGGCATAGGCGAACATCACGCACGGCACCAGCACGAACCCGAAGACCTCGACGAGATACCAGGCGCCCCACTTCGACGCCAGCAGGTCCCACTGACGCTCGTGCAGGAAGATCAGCAGCTTGAAGAAGTAATAGGTGAAGAGCGCGATCGCCGTCCCTTTTCCGAGCCCGAGCAGGAGATCGTCGAACGAGCCGTGCTTCTTGGGATCTATCTGCTTGCCGAACAGCCGATGGGTCAGAGTTCCTTCGAGAATGACCATGGACAGGCCGGCGAAGATGCTCGAGACGAAGAAGAGGATCGGAATGAACTCCGTGTACCAGAGCGGATGGATCTTCGACTTCGCCATCAGGAACAGGGCGCCCAAGCCGGCCTGGTGAAGCGTCGAGAGCGTGACGCCCAGGATCACCGCGCCGAGCGCGAGCGAGGCCAGGAAGCGCCGCGCCTTCTTCCAGCCCAGCCACTCGGCGAAGGCGGGAGAAAGCTCGACCATCTCGACGATCATGTAGAGCAGGAAGCTCCACGAGACCTGGAAGAGCACCGAGTTGTAGCCGAACGAATTGCCGATGATCGGGTTGATCACATGCCAGGGCCGGCCGAGGTCCAGCACCAGCGCGCCGGCATAGAAGATGTAGGCGAGCAGGCCGTTCAGGACGGTGGCGCGCAGAATGGGATGGTACTTCTCGAGCCGCATGACGTAGACGACGAAGGCCAGCACATAGGCGCCGCCGGCGAGGGCGACGCCGGTGACGACGTCGAAGCCGATTCCGAGTCCCCACGGATGGTCCTGCGAGAGATTGGTGATCGAGCCCAGTCCGTAGATGAAGCGTCGCACGAGGACCGCGATACCCAACAGGATCACCGGAATCGAGATCAGGTTGAACGGCGTCAGGAACGGGGCCTTGGGCTTGAGCTCCGAAAGAATGAAACTCCGGAGCGGAAGCCGCTTCGGAACGGGAGCGAGAGGCATCGTCGTCATGACTCTTTGGCCTCCAGGGCTTCGTCCTTCTTGTCCGACAGCAGGTGGAGCCCGTACTGCAGGGCGGGCAGGCCGAAGAGAACCAGCGGCACGCCGTAGAGGAAGTTGCGGGTGTACTCCGGATAGGTCGTCGTGCCGAGGTCGGTGCGGAAGCCGATCTCCTCGAACGGAACCGCGGAGAGGTAGAGCCAACCGGTGCCGCCGACCTCCGACTCACCGTAGATCTTGTGCACGTAGCGGTCAGGATGGTGGTAGATGCGCAGCCGGGCGATCTCCATCAGATCGCGCTTGTTGCCGAAAGTGAGCGCATCGGTCGGGCAGGAACCGACGCAGGCCGGCTCGAGGCCCTGCTGGAGACGCTCGTAACACATCGAGCATTTCTGGATCTTCGGATTCCAGGAATGGAATTCGAACTTCGGAATATCGAAGGGGCAGGAGACCATGCAGAATCGGCAGCCCATGCACTTGTTCGGGTGCCAGATCACCGGCCCGGTGCGCGTCTTCTCCATGGCGTTGGTCAGGCAGGCGGCGCCGCATGCCGGTTGCCAGCAGTGCATGCACTGCTTCTTGACGAAGACATCGCCCTTCGAGGTGGCGAACCGATTCACCACCGTCCACTGCGTCTCGCTGGTCGGCCGCACGGCGGCGAGTGCGTTGTCGTTCTCGATGTCGGGCACCGGCAGGTCGTGCTCCACCGAGCAGGCGCGCTCGCAGGCGCGACAGCCGATGCAGCGCGTCGTGTCGACGAGTACGCCGACGAACTCCTCCGGGTTGCCGTTCTCCTTGGCGGAGGCGCTGCCGGCGACCAAGGTCGAGCCTGCGGCGGTACCGATTTTCAGGAAGGTGCGTCGATTCATGGCCGCCTCACTTGGTCGCCGTGGCGCCGGCCGCCGTGGCCTGCGCGGCCGGCGATGACTCCGGGCGCTGATGACAGAACCCGCATTGTTTGCTGGCTGCGGAGCCGGTGCCGCGGTCGTGACAGGCCCAGCAACTGCGATGGATGGCGACTTTGGCGGTCGGCATCTCCTGGTTGAGGCCGGACACCCGCTCGGGATGGCAGGTCGCGCACTTGCTCTCGACCGCCGGCGTCGGACCGCC
>JBDTQT010000137.1:0-10493 GCA_039932055.1 Thermoanaerobaculia bacterium | reverse complement strand
GACTGGATCGTCCCGCCGGCGAGAATCTGGACCTCCCGTACCGCCTCGCCACGCACCATGAAGCCCCGCCCATCGACTTTCACCGGCATCGGGAAGGTCACGCTCCAGACGATTGCCGCGAGAATGATCGCGCCGATTGCCGCCATCGCCACCCATCCCATCGGCGAAGTGACGCGCATCATCATGTCGAGCTGCTCGGGCGACGACAACTTCTCGACCGAGGCCTTGCGCAGCAGATTCTCCGGGCCTTGCATCGATTTCTCCTGGTCGTGCGGATCAGCGCAGAGGCGCGTCGAGCGGCAGCAGGCGGGCTTCGCGGACGTCGCCTTCGGCCGGCAGGTCGACCAGACGTCCGGAGACCAGGCGCAAGCGGGTCAGCAGCGACAGCAAGGCGCGTTCGGATCCCACCAGCTCGAGCCCGGCGCGCGTCAGCTCCTGCTCGGTGATCAACGTGTCCAGGACGGTGAGGTCGCCGGCCTGGTAGCGGGTCCACGTCGCTGCCGCGGTCTCCTCGATCCGCCGTTGGGCTTCGCGTCGCTCGGCGAGCTCCGCCCGGGCGCCGGCCAGAGTGGACAGATCCTCGAGAACCTCGAGACGGACCGAGCGCTTGAGCTCGGTCGAGTCGATCTCGCTCGAAGTCGTCGCCGAACGCGCCTGGAGGAGCCGTCCGCGGGCCGCATTGTTGCCGATCGGGAGGCGGAAGCGCAGCGCGATGCCGTAGCTCGGGCCCGCCCAGGGTTCGCTGAACGCGTCGCCGAACCCCTTCGGCTCGTAGAAACGGGTGTCGTACGTCTCGTGGTACGCGTTGTACGAGGCGTTCAGCCGCAGATCGATCCGGGGCCGGATGTCGAGCTCGGCAGCCGCCGCGAGCGTCGATTCCGCTTCGAGGCGCTGCGCCGCCGCCTTGACATCGTCGCGTTCGGCGAGAGCCAGACTGACCACCGCTTCGGCGTCGAGCGCCGTCTCGATCGCTGGCTCGAGGAAAAGTGCGAAGTCGGTGGCGGGGTCCATGACGTCGAGCTCCGAGGCGAACGCACCGATCTCACGAGCCAAGGCGGCGCGTGCCTCGGTTAACGCGCGCCGCCCTGAGGCGACCGAAGACTCGGTGGCCGCTCGCTGAGCTCGATTGCGTTCGATTTCGAGTCGCGCTACTTGCTCGCCCTCGATGAGTTGCTGCGTCGCATCGAGCAGCCGGTCTTGTTGCGCGAGAGACGATTCGAGCAGGGCGAGACGCTGCTTGGCGGCGACCACGTCCCAGTAGGCTTCGAGGGCGACCGCTGCGCGCTCGGCGGCGGCCTGGCGGTAGAGCGACCGGGCGGCCGCCTCCGCCAGTTCCGCTGCGACGAGTGGCGCGGCGTACGATTTGCGTCCGCCGCCCCGTCCGAGTGGAATCTCCAGCGAGAGTCCGCCCGTGACACGGAACTGATTGGCGACGAACGAATCGCCGAACTCCGGGTCGAGCGGCTTGTCGGTGAAGTTATCCTCGGAGCTGGCGAGCGCGAGGCTCGAAACGAGCGCGGTTCCGTTCTGAAACGGCATGCGGTAGTCGACCCGGGTATCGAGGAGAATCGATTCGCGGTCGCGCGGCAGGTCGCCGATGTTGTTGCGCTGGATCCTGAGCGCCGTCGCCGTCCCGTTGAGGATGTCCGCGACCAGCCGGATCTGATCGGCCGCCGTGGCGCGCAACGAATCGGCGAAAAGTTGAATCCGGCCGTTCAAGCCCTCGAGCCCGACGAAGGCTTCAGCGAGGCTGACCGCCGAGAAAAGTGTCGGACCGACGGCGAGCGCCGGATCCAGTACGCCGAGGAGATTGCCATTGTCGTCGAGGCAGAGCAGGGTCGGCACGTCGCCGACCACGATCAACGTCGCTGCACCGATGCAGCTCGAGGGGTTCAACAGGCTCACATCGGTCGGTATCGCAGCGCGCAGCCGGCGCGCCGCTTCGTCGAGCGCCGGGGGAGGAATCTCGAGCTGCAACCGCCGGTCGACCTCCGACTTGAGACGACCGCCAACGAGCTCTTCCTGCGCGTAGTCGACTCGGAAGTCAGCGAGCAGGGAGTGGTCGAAGATCGACCGCGCTTCGGTCACGATCGCGGAGCGCCGCGCGACATCTTGCTCGACACGCGCGAGCTCGGGGTTCTCGGCAATCGCACGCCGCACCGCCTCGTCCGCGGTAAGGAGCGTCGTTTGACCACTGAGAGGGGCCCAAGCGAAAAACCCGAGGAGACTGGCGAACGCCGCTGCAGTTCGCGTGTAGCCGCTCACTCTGCTCACGGCTGGCTTCCGGCGGCGATCGAACCGGGCAGCGTAACCAGCGCTTCGGCCGGCAGGCGCCCGCCTTCCGTGGTCCAATCGATCAGCGTCCCGGTTTCGAAACGGAGCCGCGCCAGCAAGACCGCGACCTGCTGTTGGCCGGCGATGACCGCCAGATCCGAAGAGGTCTTCTGCTGCTCCGTGACGATCGAGTCGATCAGTGTGGAGGCTCCGAGACCGAGCTTCTCGAACTCGGCGTCGATCGTCGCCTGGAAATGACCGGCAGCTTCTTGCGCGGCAGCGAGGCCTGCAGAGGCCTCCTCCAGAGACCGCAGGATCTCGACGACAGAGATCCGGATTCGCCGATCGAGATCGGTCGCGGAGATCTCCCGCTGTCGCACCAACGCCTCGTTCTGCGCTTGCCTGCCTACCTGGCCGTGATTGCCGAGACTCTTGTCGAAGGACAGCGCAAAGGTGCCGTTGGGTCCCGTCCAGCGATCGACGGCGTTGCCGAAGCTCTCCTCGCCAAGCGCCGAGGCAGAAAGGGAAAGCGCCAGGTCGAGGCGGGAAGCGAGATCGCGCCGGGCCGCTTCGGCCAGAACCTTCCCTGATGCAACCAGCTCGTGCGTTGCCTGCCGATCGGCACGCAGATCGAGCGCCTGCGTGGCGAGAGTCACGGAATCGAGCGCGCGGATCTCGTCCGGCGTCGGCGCGGTCGGGAACGGACCCTCGGCTAACGGGGCGTTGGCCACGCCGTCGACATCGAGGCCCATGGCGCGAGCCAAGCCGAGGCGGGCGGTGACGAGATCCCGCCGAGCCCCTTCGAGCTGCGCGCGCGAATTCGCCTGCGAGGCAGCGGATCGCGCTGCCTCGACCCGCGGCAGTACATCCCCTTTGATGAGCTGGCCGGTGAGATCGACGATCCGGGTCTGCAACTCGAGCGAGTGCTCGAGCACCGCCACGCGCTGCTGCGCGCTGAAGAGCTGCCAGTAGGAGAGCGCGGTCGCCAGCGTCGAAGTCGACGAACCGTGTCGCAGGACGAGCTCCGAGGCGACGAGATCGATCTGCGCCGCCTTTTCGAAAGCACCTGCCGATTCGCTGCCGCGACCGCGCAGCAACGGCAGGTTGACGTCGACGCCGATCTCGGTGCGATAGAGGTCGAGAATGTTCTTGCCGCCGAAATTGACGAAACGCCGCAGTTGCGTACCGTACTCGGTGGTCACCGGCAGGCCGTTCTCGTCGACGCGGTCGACGAAGTAACCGTTGCGCCGGCCGGCGAACTGGTTGTGATCGTAGCCCGCGGTCAGGTACGGAGTCAGGGTGATGCCGGAGCGGAAGTACTTCGAGAGGGAGAGGTCGAAGCGGCCGCTGGCGATCTCCTCCTCCTCCGGCGCCGGACCGAGATTCGCCACGTCTTCGTTCAGGTCGACACAGCCGTTGGCGAGGTCGGTCACGCCTTCGGTCGCCGAGTCGATCGCCCGCGTGAGCAGATTCGCGCGCGCCTGGGTCAGCAGCTGTCGCTGGGTTGCGTTGTCCTCGGCGGCGATGATGGCGTCGAGGAAGTCAACCTGCTGCTGCACGTCGTTGGGCAACGTCGCCGCGGGATCGCCGCCGGCGAAGCGCTGCAGATTGGCGAGCGCGGCGCGCTGGCGGGTCTCTTCGGAGCAGGTGTAGTCGCGCTGTGCGGCCAGGTCCGTGCGCTTCTCCTTCTCGCGCTGGAGGGTCGAGTCGCGAACCCGCTGCTTCCGATAGTCGTAGGACAGATCGATGTTCAGATTCCAGTCGAACGCCCCGGAATTCTCCTGCAGGATGCCGCGCTGACGCTCGACGTCCTGGGCGTCGAGCAGCAGGTTCGGGTCGTTCGCGAGCGTCAGCCGCACCGCCTCGACGAGAGCGATCCGACCCTCGCCATAGTTGAACCTCGGTGGCAGGTACCCATCGGCGAACACGAGCGTCGCCGCCCCCGCGGCGCAGGCGAGAAAAGCTGCCACAGCCCGGCCGATCCGCTTCGCGGAATAAGTCATCGACTTCCTCCTCGTCGCCGGCTCGGCGACGCCTGAACATGATTGATCGCGGTGCGAAGGTTATGTTCGCCCGCCCACCGCGTCAAGCGAGGTGGTCGGGGACGAGCTGGGCGGCCGGCGATGGGCGCCCCAGCCTCTTCGCCGAGCCGCGTGTCTCGCCGACGAATTCGGCGATGGGCGCGATCCAGCGGAGGATGAATCTGACCATGTTGGGGTAGCTGACCGGCGTGACGAAGGTCGCGCGCTCGACACCGCCCTCCGCCAGCCGGCGCAGCGACTCACGGTAGAGCGGCACGATGCGGCCACGGCGGGACAGATCCTTGCGCAGGAAGCTGCAGGTGAAGCGGACGGTCCCGGGCGCGACGACGTGATTGAGCACCCAGCCGACGACCTCGCCGCGATACCGGGCACCGATCGACGAGAGCGGATCGACACCGGCGGCTTCGAATCGCCACGGTGCCAGGGCGGGGGTGATCCAGGGAGCGGCGTCGTGGGTGCTGCGGATGCGGGCCCGCGAAGCCGCATCGAGATCGCGCCAGGGAAAGAGCTCGAGCCGGCCTGAAAGCGCGCTCATTCGCCGCTCGCTGAACAGATCCGAGGCGAGCGCCGCTTTGGGCGGGAATCGTACTGAGAGCGTTCGCGCTCGCGGCTCGTCCCAACCGCGCTTATCGAGGACCCGCTCGAGCGCCGGAATCGAGGGCCGGCCGGCAGTGTAGACGGCCGCGACAGCGGTCGCACCGCGCCGGACGAGCTCGCGCTCGAGCGCCGCGACGAGGGCGGTGGCGACGCCGGCACAGCGCGCGGCGGGGCGAACGAAGACCGAGAGAAGCTCCGGGCGCTGGTCAGCCCCGACGCCTTCGAGCGGCAGTTCGGCCAGCGCCAGGCCCGCCAGCCGGTCGCCGCTGCGCACGACTACGGCGACCGGCTGCACCAGCCGGACGTCGCCCTGCTCAGGATGCCGGCTGACCGGCGTCAACTGGAGGAGCGGGCGATAGATCGGAAAGGTCATTTCTTCGAGGCCAGGCGGAAGCTCTCGTCCGGGCTCGAGCGTCTCGAATTCCAGATCGCTGCTCATCGTGCGCTCCCGTTGGTTTGCGAGGCGCTCTTCCGGGCACCTGCGGCGCGCTCCCGAGCTTCGGACGGCAATTCGAGGGCCAGAGGATCCAGGACTGCCGGATCGCCAGTGGAAGCGGCAAAGAGCCCCAGCCAGGCAACCCCAGTGACCCCGCGGAACAGACCCGCCTCGACCTCCGGCCGCGCCCGGGACGAGCTGGGCAGGCGCAACGGCCGTGCGAGCAGCGATTCGAGTCCGCAACGGCTGGCGGCGAGGGCGTCCGTTCGCCCGAGCCGAAGCCCTACCTCGCCGAGGATGGCGAGCCTTCCGGCGGCGCCGCAGCAGAGGTGGTCGAAGTCGCCCGTCCCGGCGCGAATCGTCGCCGCCACCGCGAGGTCGACCTCGGAGCGGAAGTGCTCGTCGCGCAGCTCCGCCGGCAGGAGCGCCCGCCCCAGCGCGATTCCCGCTCCGCCGTGACAGTAGGCGTTCATCGCAACGCTGCGCTCTTCGTTCTCGGCGACACCCTGGCGAACCACCGGCCAGTCGCCGAGACGCGTGTCGAAGCGGCTGCGCTCGAAGGCGAGCGCGCCACCGACCGCCGAAGCGAATCGCGATTCGCCGGTCGCCTGCCAGAGCGCGGAAAGGGCGCGCGCGATCCCGGTGGAGCCATGCGCGAAGCCGGTGAGGGCCGGCTCTTCCACCTTTCCGCTCCAGCTGATCCCACCACCCGCCGCGGGCGCGCCCGCGGCGATCAGATGGTCCCCGAGCTCGACCGCGCGATCTCGCCAGCCATCTTCCGCCGTCGCTTCGGCGAGCGCCAGAAGCGCGAGGACGGCGCCGGCCGTGCCGCCGAAGAGGTCGTTCACCGCCGGGGGCGCCGCTCCAGGACGCCCGGTCCATTCGGCGAAGCGGCGTGCGCGCTCGAGCAAGGGGAGCGCTTCGGCCCTCAGCGAGGCCAGCGCCACCAGGCCCCAGACCACCGATCCGGTACCCTCGAGCCCGCCGATCGGGAGGTCGGCAAGGGCAGCGTCGTCCGCCAGGCGCTCCAGCGCGGCAGCGAGCGCCGAACCCGCTGCAGGGTAGCGATCGCCGCCGTCGAGCCGATCAGCCATCGCCAGGACCAACGCCCGGCCGATCTCGCCATCGTAAAGCGACAGTTCGCGGAGCCTTCGCTCGAACGAGCGCGAGGGGGTGGGCCGAGCTCGCTCGCGTTCGAATACCGCCAGCCGGTCGGCGAGAGCCAGCGCGCGAGCGCGGGCGTCCCGGCCTTCGGCCGGCGCGAGAGAGATGCGTGGACCGACCGTTGGCGAGAGGGCTTCCGCGAGCTCGACGGACCGGCGATCGATCTCCTCACCGGTCAGCGCGGCGAGCCGGCTGGCGATCGCGGCGCGAGTGGTGCGCCGGATCAGCCCTTCGACACGCCGGCCGAAAGCCTCGACCTCGAGTCGATCCGCACCGACCTCGAAGCGTGGCACGTCCAGCACCTCGAGCATCGCCCGTTCGACGAGGACGAGCGGCCAGGCAAGGGGCGCGCGCTCGGCGGTCGCAAACGGTCGCGCCATCGCTTCGAGCAGAATCCCGGGCGTCGTCCCCTGGCGCTGGCAGCGGGGAGTCTTCAAGCGGTCGAGCACCGTGGCGTACTCCTGGCTCGGCCGGAACAGGAGACGGGTCGAAACTCCAGCGAGCTCTGTCAAAGGCCCGTCGTCCGCCAGCAGCTCGGCGCGGCTGCCAAGCAGGCGCTCCCAGGTTCGCCGATGCCCGACGAGCAGCGCCGCCGCGTGCTCCCGTGGTTCGAGCTGGCGCCCGCCCTGGCGCCCTGCCTCGCTCCCGCGAATACGCGGTGCATTGGGCAGTGGGGAAGCGACGATCTTACCGGCGACCGGTTCGATCCCGTCACCGCCGAGGTGACGCCAGCTGAGCGCCTGCGCGGTCACCACACGCGGTTCCACCGGGTGCAGGCCTGCCCAGTTTCCGATCCGGTCGTCGGCGCCGCTGCGGCGCAGCAGACCACCGGCGAAGCGCTGCCGGGCATCGACCCCGGGGCGATCGGGCTGCGCCATCATCTCCGCGTCGACGACTACCGGTCCACCGCGAGCGGCAACCAGGTTTTCAGCGTGCAAATCCTCGGCGCCGAGCAGCTCGGCGAGGGCGACGAGCGCTCCAGCGCGCCGGAACCATTCGTCGGCCGACTCGGCGTCGGCAAGCTCCTCGGCGCCGATCCACTCCATCCAGCCGTGGGTTCCGCGGTCGAGGGCGGGCGCCGCCGGCGGTAGCTCTTCGAAACCGAGCGCCGCGAGCCGCGAGAGGAGACGCTCCCAGGCGACCTCGATCGAAAGCGATCGCGGTTTCGCTACCAGGTCGGCGCCGTTGGCGAAACGGACGCGGAAGATTCCGCGGCCGCCGTGGTGTCGATCCGATTGCGGTTTCTCCACCGAAACGACCGCACCCGGATCGTTCCCCGCGGAAAAACGGTCTGCGAGCGCGGCCCGGTCGAGTTCGATCCGCCGACCGAGCTCGACCATCGACGCAATCCAGGTGTCGACCAGACGAGCGATCTGGCGCAGTGCGACCGGGAACTCGACGGCGAAATCGAGCAGGCCCGAGGAGAGCTCCGACTCGACATAGCGGTCGTACGATCCGGGAGCGCCGTCATCTGCCCGGAATCGCAGATAGCGCTCGTGCGCGGCGCGCGACCCGGCTGCGCCGACGTCCGCGGCCAGCGCCCCGGCGAGCGTCACGAGATCGCGCCGCGGAACGGCGACAGCCTCGATCTCTTCCGCCGCTTCGGCGAGCGCCGCTTCCACGAGCGGCGCCCAGAGCTCGCCGAAGGGGACCTCAGCGAGATTGCGCCCGTCGAGCGTTCCGAGACAGCCGAGCCCTCCAGGCGCCCCGGTGCGGCAATCCTGGCCGAGCGAGAAACGTCGTGCTGCGAGCTCGAGCCATTCGGGAAGGGACTCTTCGGTGCGGCGATCGCCGGAGCCGACCGCCCTTGCCGCCAGAGCGAGATCGAGCCCGTCCCAGGAGAGCCGGCGCTCGAGCGCTGCGAGATCGCCGCTCGAGAATGCGCGCGCCCAACCAGCGAGGAGATCTGCCTTGAATTCAAGTGGGGGAGCCGGCTCCGCGAGGACGCTCTCGCTGCGCTCTGCGAGGGCACTCTCGAGGCGCTCGGCGAGCGTGCGGGCGCGCTCGGCGACCTCGGCCAGGCGGGCGGCGACGGAGTGGAGACGAATCGTCGGAATGGAGGTCGAGGCCGGCAATTGCGATGTCGTGCGCGTAAGGACGTCTGCGAAAGTAGAAAGAGGCACCGGGCGCCCTGTCCGGATGGAACGGGGCGCCCGGTCGCCGGAACGGACTAGAACAGGCTGGCGTTGATCTCGACGACGGTGTTCATCGCGCCGTCGCTGTCGCTGCAGTTGGCGTCGCCCTTGACGGTCGAACCGCCGGCGACCTTCTCGAGATCCTCGTCGGCGAGCTCGGCACCGGCCGCGACCGAGTGCGGAACGATGACGTAGATCGTGTTCGCGTTCTCTTCCACGGCCTTGATCGAGACGTTGTCCGGCACCGTCATGTTGAACTGCTTCTCGATCACCGACTTGGGATTCTTGAGCAGCGCCGAACGGTAGTCCGAGTTCGTAGCGGCGAACTTCTCGAGCAGATCCTGCATTTCACCACGAGTCATTTTCATTTTGCTTCTCCTTGTGTTGTCTGCATTCCTGTCCCGACCGGGTTCCGTTCCCGGATGGCCGCCGCGCCGACGATCGGCTCGGCTTGCTCTCCTCGGTCTTGTTCAGCTTGTTTAGCAGGGCTCGTGCCAGCCCGTGCCTCCGGAAGTAAGTTCATGAAAAGAAAGGGCGGATGTCCCATGGACCTGGCAATTCCGACAGCCATGAATTCGCGCCGGGGCGCGTCCGAGTCCGGCCCGGGCGCGACTGGCGAGGGAGTCACCCCGCTCCATCCACCTGCTCAGAAGCACAGATCGCACGCGGCATCGGGTTCCAGCGCGATTCGTTCCTTGAGATCGGCGATGTCGAGTGGTACGAACGCCCGGCGGTAGGACTCCGTACCGACCACGAGCGGCGGGTCGATGGCGAGTCGCGCGCGCAACAGCTCTTCGATCCGCGAGACTCCGGCGCGCGCCTGCTGGTGAACTTCGCGCCAGCCTTCGCGGAAAGCGACGATGGCGGCGGGCGAGGCGGTGCGCGGGTCGAGAAAGGCGCGGCGGGTGCGCTGGATCGCGCCGCGCGACACCACGCGGCGCTCGCCGCGCAGGGCGAGCTCGGCGTCGGAGTAGCGAGCGAGCCACCGCGGGTCGAATCGACCCGCGAGACCGGACAGGTCGAGGGCCCGATCGAAAAGTGTGTACTCGTAGTCCACCATGGTGAGCCGTTCGGCTCCGCCTTGGCGGGTCAGAAAGGCGTTCCGCGGCCGCAGGTCGGCATTGGCGAGCAGCAGCGCCGAGGCGCCGTGACGCCCGATCTCGAAGGCAAGCTCGGGACCGGGCACTCCCGCTGTCAGCTTCTCGCCGGTCACCGCGCGCGACAAGAGCAAGGTTTCGGCGCCGGGTTGAACCTCGACCCGGTTGGTCTCGATGCCGAGCTCGGCGTGCAGCGGACGTGCGATAGCTTCGATCCAGGCCGCCTCGGGGTGGCGGAAGCGCTTGAGATAGAGCTCTTCGCTCCAACCTTCGTCCCACTGCACCGCAGCTCTCGCCACCAGGTTGTAGCGGCCCTGGAGCGAGTCCGCAAGCAGGCGGACCGCGATCACGGAGCCCTCCAGGCCGCCCAGTCGGACCCGCCGGCCCGGCGCCGCGAGCGGCAGCGATTCGCCGCGCTCCAGGCCCTCGGCCCAGGCCAGATCCTCGAACCGTGCGACAGTTCCGGGGCCGGTCCCGCCGGTCCGCAGCGCGAACATACCCAGGGCGCGGGGCGCGTGGACATCGTTGGCGAGCGAGTCGCCGATCATCATCGCCGCTTCCGCCTGGACACCGAGCACGTCGAGCGCCGCGCGGTAGCTCGCTTCTGCGGGCTTCTTCACTCCGAGATCACAGGAAAAGAGCGTCTTGTCGAAGGACTCTTCGAGCGTGAAGCGGGTGAACGGTTCGCGGTACGGGCTCGCCGAGTTCGTCAGCAGCCCGAGCGCGAACCCGCGCCGGCGCAGGAAGC
>JBDTQT010000136.1:0-10564 GCA_039932055.1 Thermoanaerobaculia bacterium | reverse complement strand
TGGCTCGTGGTCCTCTCTACGGCGCCGGCGTCGCACGGTGCAAACGGCTGGGGGCTGCGCGCCACGTTGCGCTGGTCGTGCGGCAAGCAGTCGGCGTCCGCGACCAGGGAGAGCGCCGGGCTACCGCTTAGCAGGTCGAAGGTCCGCGTGTCGCCGCCATGATCGCCGATGGCCGAGAGCCCCGCCGTAGTCTGGTCCTGGCGATCGTTCGGCAAGGTGAAAGCGCAGCTGTGGCCAGGCGATTCGACGTTGCCCCCCTGGGTCGAGATGATGCCGCCCACCAGCTCATTGCACACGCCATGGATGATCGAGTTGGCGAAGAACGCGATGGAGGCGTCGACGCGCACTTCGGGGTTGCCCCCCACGGTGTCGACCAGGGTGCAGTGCGTGCAGAAGAGGAGCGCTCCACCGGAGACGGAAATCTGTGTCGCGTTGTTGCTGTGCAGGGTGACGTTCTCCATCTCGACCGTACCGTCGACCGCCACGATGCCGTTGCCGTTGTTGATGATCGAGCTGTCGCGGATCACCAGGGTCTCTCCGCCGGTGGCTTTCACGCCGGCGCCGGTGCCCTGGAACGAGTTGTTCGTGATGTCACAGCGCTCGATCGTCACGTCCGCGCCGAAGATGCGGATGCCGTCGACCTGACTGCCGATGATTTTCAGATCGCGCAGCACGGTCGTCGCGAAGATCGACATCACTGAATCCTCGGCCGCATTGCCGATCGGTGCCGCGTCGATGGTGGTCATCGTCGCGCCAGCGCCGACGATCTCGACCTCGTCGTGGATGTCGAGGTCACCGAGGAGGCCGTCGTCATCGCCCGTGAAGCGGGTCAGAATGTACTTCCCGGCCGAGAGAAGGATCCGGTCCGGCCCAGCAGTTGCGTCCGCATCGAGCGCCGCCTCGCGCAGCGAGCAGTCGGCCGGATCGCAGCTGTTCGGGTCCGGGTCGTCGTACCGCGTGACCACGAAGTCGACGGCGAGGAGCGGCGTCGAGACGACGGATGCCAGAAGAATCGTTCGGATCGCTGCCGCTCGCAAGTTGCCCATGTCGGAATCTCCTCGGTCGTGGATGACTCGAGGAGCTTAGGGGCGGGCGACGCGGGGCGGCACTGGCTTTCGTCAGTCCTCCCCGCTTCCGTTCGTCAGGCCTGGACCGAGCCGCGACCCGCTACCAGGTGCAGCCGTACGACGCCACCTGCATTTCGGCGACATCGGCCGCATCGCGGCACGCCGCGGCGAGGCCGGCCTTCCCCTCGGGGGTCGCGACCTTCCGCTTCCAGGCCTCCCGCGTCGCGTCGAGCGCCACCTTCACCTGCTCGTGCGCATCGCCGGTGATCTTGGTCGCCAGGCAGGCGTCCCACTTGCGCAGATACTCATCGCACTCCGCGACGCCGGTTTCGCCCGGCGCGGCGGGAGTCGCGGCAGGAGTCGCGGCGGCCGGCTTCACAGCCTGCGGCGCGGCGGGAGCGGCTTGCGTGGCAGTTTCGGACTTGGACTGGCAGCCGACCGCAACAACGAGGGCGAACAAGACGAGGGCGTTTGGGGCAAATCGGCGCATGGGACTCCTCCAGAGAGTTGGGTGTTCAATAGTAGGACGTCGTTTCGGGTATTCACGGGCCACTTGCCCCTCGCAACCACGGCCCGCACTCGCGCGAGTGAGTGAAGATCACCAGGCCACGGATTCAGTGCGCTTGCGCGAAGGGCGTGGACTGCGCGGGCAGCTTCAGCCTCGTGGGTGCCGGCCCCTCAGCAGGGTCGGAGCCGACGGCTTCAGCCGCACAACGATCGCCCTCCGGTTTCACTACGAGATCCGCGGCCGGGGTCCCGAGCGGCCACCGTACGAACCCTTTCCCCGAAAACACGAGATCGTCCGTGGCCGCGCCCGGGAGAAATCCGCCGATTTCATACCGATCGGCGTCGATCCTCCCGTTCGCGCCCGGACTCCGAACGGTCACGGCCTTGGCGGAGAGAATGTTCTCCTCCTGGAAGTAGACCTCGATCCGCCCACCCCAACCGTCCCGCTCATACACCTCGCAGAGGTAGTAGAAGTCGTCTGACGGGTGAAGGAGCTCGACCACTTGCGAGTGCCGCCGGAGCGCGCTCCGCGGCGGCATACGGACAAGCTCGGAGGGTTGGCCCGCCAGGACGAAATCCGAAACTGGCGCGAGCATCCAGTTCGACCCCGAAGTCTCGTCGCTCTGTCGCGACAGCAAGGCTCCGGCGAGCAAGCGCATGCGGGCGAGCGTGACTTGTTCTGGGGAAGCAGCCACTTCGCCGCTCGCAGTCGTGGAATGGGCCATCCACAGAGCGAGTCCTGCGACCAGCACGGCGCGAACGGGAATCGACATGGTCACACCTCTCTTCATCTTGGACACACCTCGCGCGCAAGAGCGAACTCTCACCCCGACGCCGCCAGCCGGGACTTCAGCCACACCTGGTCGCGGAACACGCTGACCTCCCGCGCCGCCTCACGCATCGTCTCGTAGAAGGGGTTTCGTCTCCCGTTCGTGTTGCGCTTGGGCGACCAGAGGTAGCCGCCATCAAACTCGTGGCGGAAGGTCTGGTTCTGGTTGACCCACCAGTAGCGCATCGGTACTTCGTGAGTGTACGCGACACCGTCGCCGCACTGCACTTTGCCGACGTGCAGACCAACGACCTTCGAAATGGGCGAGCGGCGGAGGCTTAGGCTTTGCCTGGCGAAGGATCGGGCAGCGCGCGGACTCTGGCGAGCACTTGTTGCGTCGTGCGCAGAAGAGCGGCGAGGAGGTGCGAATCGACGGGAACGAGGTTGTCGAGCTCAGGCAGCGGCACTCGGTTCTCCGATGACGAAGATCCTCGCCTGCTGGCTAATGCGCACAGCGAAGGAGTCCTTCGTTGCCAGCGCCTGCCGCCACTCGACACGGGTGCGAACGGTGGGGTTGATCGGTCGGCCAAGAATCGCTTCGGCTGGCAAGATCGCCTCGTAGATTTCGCCGTAGCCGACTTCGTCGCTCACCACGAGGAGGTCGATGTCGCTCTTGGCTCGTTCGGTTCCCTTGGCGACGGAGCCGAAAACGAACGCCAGCTCGATCTTCTTCGCCAGAGGCGCCAAGGCCCGGCGTAACGGCTCAGCAAGTCCGACGGTCTTGACGGCGAGTCCATGAAGCTCAGGGAAAATCGGCGACTCGGGGTTGGCCTGGTAGTACTTCTGGCTCCCCTCCCGGGTCGCGAGCAGGAGCCCCACCTTTTCGAGCTTCTGGAGCTGCCGATGGGCCGCTCCGGTCCCACCGGCCGCGAGCCGAATGATCTCCGCGCTCTGGAACCTCCTCTCAGGCTGCCCGAAGAGAAGGCCGAGCACGCGCTGCTGCACGGGGGTGAACAGTGCACCCGCGAGCCCACCTGATGAAGATCTACCCTTCGACGTACCCATTTCGGGAAGGATCCTACCCGTTTTGGGAATTAACGCAAGTCTACCCTGCCCGCATCGGCGAACGATCCTCTGCCCTTCAATTGGGTGCGGCTTCGAGATCCGGTTCAGCGCCGACGACGTTCCAGCCCATCTGTTCGAAGACGCGCTCGAGGTTCTCGCTCTCCGGCCGGTTCCACTCGTCCCAGAAGTGCTCCCAGGCCTGCGGCTCGTGGAACTTGCCGAAGTTGCCGGTGAAGTCGACGATCTCGCAGGTTTCTGTGCCGCCCATCTCCGGCCCGCGCATGCCGCGGCCGACCATCTGCTCGTAGAGCACGCGCGAGAGCGTCGGCCGGCACATGACGATCGTGTCGACCTTTGGTGCGTCGAAGCCGGTCGTCAGGACCTCGACGTTGAACAGGATCCGCAATTCGCCACGCCGGAACTGGGCGATTGTGTGGTGGCGATCGCGCGCGTCGATGTTGTGATGGATCACGCTGGCGGGGACGCCGCTCACGATCAGCGCCTGCGCCAGAAGCTCCGCCTGCGCGATGTTGCAGCAGAAGACCAGCATCTGGCGGCCCTCGTGATCGAGCCGCGCCAGCTCTTCGAGAATGAAGCGATTCCTCGTCGAGTCCTCCCCGACCACCTCGAGGAAGGCCTGGGTGAAATCGCGGTATCCGGTCTGGTCCCCCTCATCGACCATCTTGCGCTTGCCGAGCGTCTGCGCGACCTGGGACGGCGCCTCGAGGCTGCGATGCCGCAGGGTCGAGAGATAGCCGGACGCCTGAAACCAACCGAGCGCGCCGCCCCGTTCGGCGACGCGCGGCACGATCAGCGATCGGCCGAAGAGGTCGGCGAGTTTCCGGCTCTCCTCCGGATCCATCAGGTTCGAGCGCCCGGGCGTCGCGGTCAGGCCGAGCGTCCGGCAAGCGAGCGGTTTCCGCGCGCGCTCGTAGGCGTCGAGGAGAAGCTGATGCCCCTTGGCGAACGCATGGTGGGCTTCGTCGATCACCAGCAATCGGGCGCGCGCCAGGACCTGCAGGGCGAGCGGGTCTTCGGCGTTCAAACGGGCGACCAGCTGCTGGCTGGAGGCGATGACGAGCGTCGGCCGCAGCGGCAACTCCTCGTCGAAGCGATTTCCCTCCCAGAAGCGCACGACAAGGAGGGGGTCGACGCGATCGACTCCGCGCCAGGGCCAGAGCTGCTCGATCGAATCGCAGGCCTGCTCGAGAAGCTCGCCTTTCTGAGCCACCCAGAGGACCAGGGGGTGTTCCTCCTCCGCCAGCAGCTGGTCGACGACGAACTCCATCCCCATGCGCGTCTTGCCAGTGCCGGTGAACGACGAGACCATCACCCGCGGTCCGCCCTCCAGCATGGCCCGGATCTCGCGCAGGATGCCGCGCTGGTAGCTCTTCAGCGGCTTCAACACTCCCTGAGGCGCGATCTCGTAGCTGCTATCGCGGCGCTCGCTCTCCTTCGCGCCGGCGAAGGCGTCCGGCAGCCCGACCGCGCGCGCCAAGCGCAGGGTGGTCGGCGATCCCCGATGCCATTTCATCTCGGCGAGCTCGCGCTCCATCGACTTGCGCTGGAGTTTCCGGTCATCTCCCCTGAGCTTGGCGAAGAGCGCGCCAAGCTCGCCCTCGGGCAGCGACTCGAGCAGCAATCGGCGGACTGAGGTCTCCTGACTGCCAATACGGCGAAGGCGCTCGGCCAGCAAAGAGGGGCCAAGGCTCCGCACGAGCAGGTCCAGGAGAAAGCTCGGCGCGAGCGTCGTGCCGACGATTCGCTCCAGCCGCAGCATCCGCTCTCGGCCGAAATAGCCGCGCAGAAAGGCGTCCGAGAGCACCCCCCGCAACCTGTCGATCGCCTTCTGAGTGTCCGATTCCGAAATCAGACCTACCGCCACGTGCTTCTCCCTCCTTCGCTGCCGTTCGACCGCACTCCGCCTCGAGAAACGATGGGGTCTCTGAGTCGCCGCTAGTCTAGCCCGGAGGGGCTGCTCTATCTCTTTATGGACAGCGTCGTCACAGCAGCTCGGGCGAGGGCTGGCCCTCCAGCGCCTCGATACCCACCGCGCGATAGCCCTCCTGCTCGGCCAGCCGCCGGATGTCCTTGGGGAGAACATTCTTGCCGACGCCCCTCAGCCCAGTGAGAAGGAGGTTCTACTCCAGCCCGCCGAGCTTGACGCGACCACGGAGAACTCGCGATGGCTCCAGCACTGGATCTCGTGCGATGAGTTCCCGCGGCGGGGAACTGGCGCCAGGAGAATAGGAGTTCAGGCTCGGGCCCCTGTCGATATTTATACCCGTTTATGTGCGGTTATAGCGCTTTCCGGCTATAACTGGATAGGAATGTCGTCGGTGAGGTTCTCCAGTGCCGCCGCCCAAGTCGTGGTCGTTCCACGAAGGCCGCGACCGGTACATCGAATCGGACAGCTCCAATCCTGGACCATCTTGACATCTCGCCATGGCGATATAGAATCCCCGCTATGGACGAGACGAGATACTCCCTGCAACTCCTGGCCGAGCTCTCGGGGATCGAGGCGCGGACGATCCGCTCCTACATCGAGCGCGATCTCCTGCCCGGCCCGTCGGGCATGGGGCCGAAGGCCTCGTACGGCGGCGAGCATCTCGACCGGCTGAAGGTCATCGGCCTGCTGCGCGACGCCCACCGCGACCTCTCGCTCGACCAGATCCGCGCCCTCCTCGTCCAGTTCCCGGCCGACACGATCGCCGCCATCGCCGCCGGCGAGGTCCCCGTCGATTCGGCGGCCACCCCGCCGAGCCCCTCTTCGAGCGCGCTCTCCTACCTCCACTCCCTGACCCCGCAGTCCGGCCGCCCCTCGCCGATGCGGCGGGCCCCGGCTCGACCGGCTCAGATGGCTCCAATGGCTCCCAGGACTCCCAGGGCTCCAATGCCTTCAATGCCTCCAATGCCTCGAATGGCTCCTTCCTCTCCGAGATCGCGAGTGTCCTCGGTGTCGGAGATGGCCGAGCCGTCGCCATCCTCCCCGGGTTCGGAAATCGACGTCTTCGAGGACCTGGACTCCGATCCGCCCGCCCCCGACAACCGTTCGGCCGGACGCACCCCCCTCGAGGAGCTGCTGCGCGCCCTCGACAGCACGCTCGCCAACGAGAACGTTGCGCGCTCGGTCCGCCACGAGCTCTGGCACCGCCTGCCGATCACCCCCGACATCGAGCTCGCCGTGCGCGGCGAACTCGGCACCGACCAGCTCGCCCTGCTGCAGCGCATCGGCGACCGCCTGCGTCACCTCTTCCTGAAAGGAACCCGCACATGAAGAAGCCCGCTTCCAAACCCAACACCAAGCCCACCACCAAGTCCGCCGACAAGTTCCCCGACAACTCCGCCGACAAGTCCATCCTCCGCCTGACCGCCGGAGTCGATCGGCCGCTGATCCACACCGCCGGTGACTCGGTGCGCTTTCTTGTCGTCGAACTCGAAGCGCCAGAAGCCCAGCAGAAGCTGAAGAGCCCGTCCCCCGCGCCGCTCAACCTCGGGCTGGTGATCGACGCCTCAGGCTCGATGCATGGAATGCCGATCGAGGCGGCGAAGGAGGCGGCGCGCCTTCTCGCGGCGAATCTCGGCCCGGACGACGCGCTTTCGATCGTCTCGTTCGACACCCACGTCCAGGTGCATGTGGACGGCCTCCGGCAGGACCCGGCGGGCCGCGCCGTCGCCGCGCTCGCCATCGCCTCGATCCAGGCCGGCTCGTCGACGAACCTCAGTGGCGGCTGGCTCCGCGGCTGCGAGTGCGTCGCGCGCGAGATGGCGACGCGCCCGAATCTTCGCAACCGCGTCGTGCTGCTCTCGGACGGCATGGCGAACGTCGGCATCTCCCAGCCGGACGAACTCTCGAACCACGCCGCCGAACTCCGCGCGCGCGGCCTCCTGAGCTCAGCGGTCGGGATCGGCGAGAACTACTCGGACCTCCAGCTCGAAGCGATCGCGACGAGCGGCGGCGGGCGTCTGCATCACGCCTCGAACCCGCGCGAGATCGCGGAGCTGGTGCTGGGCGAACTCGAGGAGCTCCGCTCCACGGTGGTCGAGAGCTGCGACCTCGTCCTCGAAACTCCGGCCGGCTTTCGCGCTGAGCTCCTGGGGGACTATGCGACGACCCTGACCAGCCAGCGCCTGACCGCGGTGGTCGGCTCTTTCGTCGCCGCCGCCCGCCGCGACCTGGTGTTCAAGCTCACCTGCCCGGCCGGAAATCGCGGCGACGAAGTGGATCTCTCGATCTCCGCCACCTGGCGCCGCCCCGGCTCACCGCAGGCGCTCGCCGTTCCTCTGGAGATGATCGGTCTCTCCTACGCCTCCGGAGCGCGCTGTGCCGCACAGCCGCGCGACACGCAACGCTCCATGGTGGCCGCGACCACCTGGCAGCTCGCCATCGTCCGCGCCGCAGCCCGCCTGAATCAGGACGGCGAACTCCACCGCGCCAACGACCTCGTCACCCGCGAGCTCGACTGGTTCCGCCGCTACTGCAAGGGACTTCCCGACGCCACGACGCTGGTTGCCCAACTCGAGCGCCTGGCGAAGTCGATCGGCTGCGAACGCTACGCCCCCATGGCCGCCAAAGAGATGTACATCCGCGTTCAGAAATCGACCCGCAGCGAACGCGACTACCGCTTCGCCGCCTCGGCCAACCCGGATTGGGCGAGCCAGCTGCCGGAGGAGTGAGGATGCACGAGCACAGCACCGCGAAGGCAGAGAACGATCCGCTCCGCGATCCGGATTTCCTGCTCGGACTCGCCCGATTCACCGGATACTGGCGGCTCGGCGACCGGAAAATCCGTATCGAGAGGCGCGACGACGGCTTCCTCGAGGCGAGCGGCGCGACCCGCTCCGAACGCCTCGAGCTCCGTGACGTCATCGCCAAGGCGCGCTTCGAGCGCCCGCCCGACTCGCCCCTCGGCAGCTATCCCGTCGTGATCTCCGCCCCTCTGATGGACCTCTGGCTCGCGGTTGAGGACCGCAACCGCTTCGAGAACGCCTGGCGCGTCAGCATCGGGATGAGATTGCTGCAAAAGCGCATCGAGCAATCGATCCTCGCGCTCCCACCCGAGGAGCGCGACCGGCGCTGGCTACTCTGGTGGAACGCGCACCCGCTCAGAGCCCTCAGCGAAGGCGATCGCGAAGTGCATCTGGAGTGGTTCCGGAAGGACAAAGCGGAGCAAGGGGTGAGGGACCTGCCCCCCTGACCTGCCCCGCCGGAGATCGCGGCGATGAAGTGAAAAATGGGGACATATTGCGGGCAAGCCGACGCGTCATTCCCGCGGCCCCGCCAAATCCCGCTATGTGTCCCCTCGCGGTAGTAAGGCGACTCATCTCATTCGAGCCCCCGAAAGAAGACCGCCTCGCTTCTCCCAATGCTGCCATTGAAGCTCCGGCCAGCGCCCCTACGAACCGCTCATTGCAGGCGAGCGATCGCAACGCCACGCGACCCCGCCAAAGATTCGGGGACACATTGCGGGCAAGCCGACGCGTCATTCCCGCGGCCCCGCCAAATCCCGCTATGTGTCCCCTCGCAATAGTGAGGAGACAAATCTCATTCGCGCCCCCGAAAGAAGACCGCCCCGCTCCTAGCGCTGCCCCGAGCGCGACTACCCCGCCGCCCTACCCCACCGACACCGACAGCCTCCCCATCGCTCGCCGCCCGGCCTTCGGGCGGATGACGATCTCCACATCACGGTCGAGGCAGGTCAGGAAACGCAGCAGCCGCTCCGACGAGAATCGCGCCAGCTTGTAGTGCTTGAGCTCGGAAAGATGCGGCTGCGGAATTCCCAGCAACGCCGCCACCTTCGTCTGTGTGAGCCCCATCCTGCCGATAAGCTCGTTGAGCTCGAGCGCCAGCCGCGTCCGCAGCGCCCGCTCTCCAGGCTCGCTCCGCCCGAGGTCGACGAAGACACTTCCGCTGCCTGCTTCGACGGCGTCAGCCTTCCTGCCCATAGCGCTCCTCATAGTCCTCTCTGGCAGCCTTCAGCCGGCGATGAATCAGCGCGACGTCGACACTCGCCGTTCGCCGCCCGCCGTTCGCCGGGTGACTTCTTCTGAAAGCTACGCAGCACGTAGATCGCGCACTCGAATCTCACCGTGAAGACCACGCGATAGGCATCGCCACGTGACGGCTCGACCAGCTCGAAGACGCCGGGCCCTTCTCCCTTCCAGGGCTTGGCTGATGGCGGCAAGCCACCGAATTGAACGACGCCGAGGAGGTAACCGAAGTCACCGACGACTGCCTCCGGAAAGCCCAGAAGATCTGTGCGCGATGAGCCAACCCAGTGCAACGGCCGTTCGCGAGAGGGCGCTTGCCCCCTCATCGAATATTATACCTTATTGGATATGTCGAGTTCCCCCCTGACCTCTTCATGCCCAGAAAGGACGGAATCTGGCCACTTCATCTGGCGCCGACAGTTGGGGAAACATTGCGGGCGAGACCGTGCGGCGGCCTCGCGACCCCGCCCCAACCCGCTATGTGTCCCCTCCAGACGCCAGGAACAACCCAGCCGAGAGCCGCCCCAAGACGGTACCGCCCCGTCTCTAGCCCAGGAGCGGTCCCGCGGGAGGCCCCCCCTACCCCGCCGCCACCTTCGCCCCGCGGAAGAAAGCCGCCGGCATCGGATCGCGTAGTCCTTGTAGAGCGTCGACGGCGAGTCCTCGCGCTCCGACTTCTCCAGGGTGATGAAGAACAGGTCGCTGTTCGTCGCCTCGTCGCGGTAGACGCCCTCGCCGACTTGGAGATGGGCGATACGGATTCCCCGGGGTGATGCGGCCCTGGGCTCAGGCCTCAGTCGAAGTGTAACGTCCGCCGGCGACTGAGCTTCGCCGCCCGGAAGGCGCCGGGGAAGCCACCTAGCGCCTTGGCCACAGCAACTTGGCCAGAGGGCCGGTAGGCTTTAGCGGGCACCGCGAGCATCGCTTTTCAGGCGGTCGTAGATGGCGTCGGGGGCGAGGTCGGCACCGTTCGGCCAGCAGATGACACCGTACTCGTCGACTCTCACCTCCGCGAAGCGGGCCGGATCGCGCAGCGGTTCCATCATCGGGCCGAACAGCCGTTCCGTGTAGTCGAGGACCCCGCGCACGCCATCCGCGAACTCGATCTCTAGCCGGTAGCTCGGCAGGGCACGCACTGAAATCACACGTTCCATTTCAGGCCTCC
>JBDTQT010000135.1:0-10588 GCA_039932055.1 Thermoanaerobaculia bacterium | reverse complement strand
CTAACGGATCGCGAGTTGAGCGGCGCGCCACAGCTGGAGCCCGGCGTAGCCGGACGCCGCCGCTGAACGCGTCCGCTCGAACGAGTTGTTAGGCGTCTCAGTAACGACAGTGGCCATCGTCAACTCCAGGTCTCAGAACTGTTCGGCGTTGTCGGCCCTCGACAGAAGTAGTCACTCTTCTGAGAACCGCTTCTTGAGCTTCAAGATACTCGACAACAATGTCGCCTGCTGACTCCCACCGCAACACTACGCCGTGACAGCGCTTGTTGCGACGGGCGGCGTACAGCCATGCGACTTCATCAGCCCAGAACGGCGGGGAACCAACCTTGCCAACGTAGACCTTGTACCCGATCGAGGTTGTTGCACCACCACTCGACTCGACTACAAATGCTTCAGCCGTACCGTCAGGAGATCTGATTCGATCCTTCTCGTGCCCACCGAAGCAACCCGAGGTCACTGCTGCGGCGAGAAGTAGTGCAGTAGCCCGAGACACCGGACGCAGAGACGCCTAACGGATCTGGAGTTGAGCGGCGCGCCACAACTGCTGCCCGGCGCAGCCGGACGCCGCCGCTGAACGCGTCCGCTCGAACGACTGGTTAGGCGCCGAACCACCAGCCTCTGGCAAGAAATGTCCTGAGCCGTTCGCGGATTCCGACGAACCAGCCGAGTTCCTTGGAGTAGAGATTCGCACCGGGTTGGAGCCTACCTCTACTTCCCTCAGAAATTGCGTGGGCAAAGCTACGCCGGATTTCTTCGACTCTCATCGGGCCTTCGACGGACCGCGGCAGGAAGCGCGCGGCGCAACCCGGATACTGGCCAAGGAGTTCCTGCAAGACCTCTGGCGGAGGCGGGGCCTCGAACGGAACGAGGGCCACGATCTCTCCTTGACCATTGGCAAGTACGGCCGTCCATGGGTTCGCTGCCACTGACTTGAGAAGCTGCGATTCAGAAACCACTGTGCCTTCGTCGCCTAACGGATCATGAGCTCAGCGGCGAACGGGCGAAGCCCGTTTGTCCGCTGGAGCGAGTTGTTAGGCGGAAGGTCACGGTCGCTCAATCGAGGACAATCTCCGTGCACCACATCGCCACCTGAAAGACCGCCACAGAACACAGGAGGACCGCAAGCGCTGCAACCCGCTTACCTGTCTTGTTCTTGGAAAGAGCTCCGCCAAGCCCGACACCGAAGGCCCACACCGTTGCCCAAGGGAGCAACGTTGCGATGAAAGCGGCGCACCAGGCCAGCGGAGTCCACAGAGGGATATAGCCGAGGTCACGGTTGGGGTCGACCGACAGGATGCGAACGCTAACCAGGTAGGCAGCCAGTCCTCCGATACAAAGCCCAATCAGGACGGGCTGACTTAGATTCGGCCACCTCCTAACTGTAAGCACTCCGACGAGTGCCAAGACACCAAACACAAACCAAGCCCACGGCTGTGCGTCGCTAAGCGAAACAAATGGCGGAATGTAGTCCACGTTTTGAGCCTCGATACGAATGCCCTGCCGCCTAACTACGATTCGTCGCGACTTGATGCGTGGACGTTGGGTGTGACATTGGGTGAATAAGAGTGTTGCACAGAAGTGTTTTGCTGCGTGCATGACCCTGAATCGGCTCGGGTTGGGGCGCTTTTTGGGGTTGGGGGCTGGGTGGGAAAGGCGACGAAAACAGTCGGATAAACCGAACTGATGTGACTGGGGATCAGGGGTGGCGGAGGCCGGTGGGGAGGGGGGGAGGAGAGCTACGGCTCGCGATCCTTTGCGGCGCGGTAGTGGTGGATCGTGAAGCGGTTCCAGCCGCGGTTTGTTTTCGACTCGACCGCCCAGTCCAGTTGGCCGTCGTCGCCGGGCCAGTAGACCATCCGGGCGAGACCGGCGGGCATCTGGGCGGCGAAGGCGATCGCCTCCGGGTGCACGTCCGTGGCCGCGGTCAGCGTGCCGTGCGACTGTTTGCCGTCCGAGGTGAACGACCAGAAGGCGAGCTTGCCGGAGTCGTCGAGGCCGTAGACGGCGTGCTCCTCGTAGACCCCGGCCGGGAGATGCCAGGCCGCTTCGAGCAGCACGCGCTTGCCGGCGAGGATGCGGGAGAACCGGCGCCGGCAGCGGATGGGCCCCCGCGGCGAGTCGGTCTCCGCTTCCCAGCTCCCGAGCAGCGGGTCGAGGACGCCGAGCTTGCCACGGCCGCGCTTCCAGGAACTCTTCTTTGCGCTCGCCATCTGCGTTCCCTCCGAATGCGTTCCTAGCGCTGATTCTGGCGGCGAGGCCGCCCGGCGACGAGCAACCCGGCGGCCGCCACCGCGGCGAAGGCTGCGCCGGCGAGGAAGGTGGCCGGCGCGCCGTAGCGGCTCCAGAGCTCGCCGGCGATGAGGCTCGCGAGCAGCACGGCGATGCCGCTCACGAGGTTGAAGATGCCGAAGCCGGTGCCGACAAGGGTCGCTGGCGCGGTGTCGGCGACGAGCTTCGACAAGAGGCCCTGGGACACGGCCATGTGCAGGCCCCAGAGTGCCGCTCCGGCGAAGACGACGAGCGGCGAGGTCGCCCCGGCGAGGGCGAGATCCGCCGCCACGAGCAGCCCGAGCCCAAGGAGCAGGAGCGAGCGCGGGCTGACACGATCGGCAGCGCTGCCGGCGGGGTAGGCGACGCCGGCGTAGACGACGTTCATCACCACCATCACGATCGGCACATAGGTCAGGCCGAGCCCGACGTCGCGGGCGCGCAACACGAGGAAGGCTTCGCTGAAGCGCGCCAGGGTGAAGACGCCGCCGACCAGCACGACGAGCCAATAGCGCAGCGGCAGGCTCCTGGCATCGGCGAGCCGCAGCGGCTTGCGCAGTGGCGCGGCGCCGGCGGGGTGCTCCGGCTCGCGCACGTAGACGAGCAGAATCGCCACGGCGATGAACGCCGGCACAACCGCGATCCACATGACCGTCCGGATGTCGTCGGCGAGCGCGACCATCAGCAGGACGGCAAGCAACGGGCCGGTCAGGGCGCCGACCGAGTCGAGCGCCTGGCGCAGCCCGTAGGCCGCGCCGCGCTGGCGCGGCGCCGTCATGTCGGCGATCAAGGCGTCGCGCGGCGCACCGCGGATCCCCTTGCCGACGCGGTCGACGAAGCGGCCGGCGAAGACCCACGGCACCGAGGTCGCCAGCGGGAAGATCGGCTTGGTGAACGCCGCGAGCGCATAGCCAAGCACGGTCAGGAATTTGCGCTTGCCCAGGTAGTCGCTGAGCGCGCCGGAGAACACCTTGGTGATGGCGGCGGTGGCCTCCGCCACGCCCTCGATGACGCCGACGGTGACCATCGACGCCCCCAGAGTGGTGACCATGAGTACCGGCAGCAGGCTGTGGATCAGCTCCGAGGACATGTCCATGAACAGCGAGCCGAAGCCCAGCGCCCAGATGCCCGCCGGCAGCCCCCGCCAGCCCGTGCGTTGCGCCGCTGGAGAGGGGGCGGTATCCGGCGACAGAGTGGCCATGGTCGAGGCGCAGTGTAACGCCAGAAGCGGTATCCGCGGTCGCGCGCGTGCGCCGCCGCCGTTCTGGGCATCGCGAGCGGCGACACCATCGCGCGACGTATCCGCACCCCGGGGTGGTAGCCATCGGCCGGGGGGTTGGCGGAGAATGGGCTGTCCATTCACTTCCCGAGGATGTGCTGATGTCCTGCCGATCTGCCGCCGTCCGCCTCATCACCGCTGCCGCCGCCGTTGTTGCGCTCGTTGCCGGCTCCGCGTCGGCTGACATCTCCGGATTCGTCACCGTCGAGGGCAGCGGCACCCCCGGGACGCCGATCGCCGGCGCCTACGTGCACTTCCAGGCCGACCTCGTCACCCCTGGCGCCTTCACCGCCGCCGACGGCAGCTTCACCATCGCCGCCCATCCGATCGGCCAGGTCTTCCTCGCGGCGTCCATTCCCTACCTGCGCAGCGCGCCCGAGAACTTCGTCATCGGCTGGGCGCCGGCGGTCGACGGCGAAACCGGCGTCGACATCCGCATGAATCCGCTGGCGGCGACGGACGATCCGAGCTACGTGCCGCCCGACGTCTCCGAGTGCGGTGCCTGTCACTTCGAGCGCTACACTCAGTGGTCGACTTCGCACCACGCCTACACCGCGCAGAACCGCTGGGTGCTCGACCTGTTCTCCGGCACCGGCACGCCGGGTGGCGCCGCCGGCTATGTCTTCAAGGACACCCACGACCCGGGCGAGACCGGCTTCTGCGCCACCTGCCACGCGCCGATGCAGGACCTCCAGGATCCCCGCCCCGAAGGCGTGCCGCTCGACGAGGTGGCGGAGCAGAACGGCATCCAGGGGGTCATCTGCGTCGCCTGCCACCAGATGGATTCGATCGACGCGACGCACATCAACGCCCTCGGCCATCGCGGCAAGGCGACCTATCGCTTCCCCCAGGCCGGGCAAGGCGAGACGACGTCGCAGTTCGTCTGGGGCCCGATGAACGATGTCACCTTCAACCTGATGCGGCCGTCGTACTCGACACTCCATCGCACTTCGAACATCTGCGCCGCCTGCCACCAGTACCACAACCCGACGACCGACGCGCCCGGACAGAACACTTTTCTCGAGTGGCAGGCCTCTCCGTACGGCACGCCGGGACCGAACTACCGCACCTGCCAGGACTGCCACATGGGGGTGCTCCCCGGCGTCGGCCAGAACTGCGAGTTCGGCGGTCCCGATCGCGAGAGCGCCGAGCGTCACGTGCACACATTCATCGGTTCGACTCCCGCGACGCTGTCGGCCAACATCGCCCTGACCACCACGGTCAGCGAGATCTCGGCGGGGCGCATCCGGGTCGCGAGCGCCGTCGACAACTTCGGTGCCGGGCACGACTTCCCGACCGGCATCTCGATCCGCAACGCGATTCTCTGGATCACCGCCAGCCTCGACGGGCAATCGCTCGTCCAGGTCGCCGGCCCGACGATTCCGTTCTGGGGCTCGGATGACGTCCCGGGCGACCAGCCGGGCGACCTCGCGGGCCAGCCGGGAAAGGGCTTCGCCAAGGTGCTCGAGGGACGAATCAACGGGCAGGGGCCGACGGTCTGGCCGGTGCTCTTCATCGACGCCGAGGGCGTCTACTCGCAGAGCACGATTCCCTCCGGGTCGGTCGACACTACCGAGGTCGAGTTCACGGTGCCGCCCGGCACCGCGCCGGGCAGCACGGTCGAAGTGACCGCCGTACTGCTCTACCGGCGCGCCTGGCGCGCGGTCGCGGTGACCAAGGGATGGACCGAAACGACCCATGGCGACCCGATCGAGATCGAGGTGGCGAGGAACGAGGAATCGCTTGCGGTGACCGGCGGCGGCATCGTCGAGATTCCGGCGCTCTCGCCGGCCGGGCTTGCGACGGCGGCCGGTCTGCTCGCCGCCGCCGGTTGGCTCGTGCTACGGCGGCGGCGCGCGGTCTAGAGAAGAAAAAGGCGCTGGCTAAGGAAGGATGCTCGACCAGCCGTCGGTCGAGCTGTCTTCGAAACCGTCGCGGAAGAGGATGTACGACTGGATCATCGCCAGGGCGTCGATCCGGCCGAAGCCGAAGGTGTTGTTCGGAAAGAGGTTGGCGGCGACGCCACCGCAGACCTGAGTGCTCGTCGTCGGATGAAAGGCGCTCTGTTCGATGATCTGCTCGATCCGGTCGACGTTGCCGGCAAGCAGCGGGTCGGCGGAGAGCAGCAGCGCGACCAGCCCGGCAACATGCGGCCCCGCCATCGAGGTGCCGCTCCAGCCACCCTGATAGAGGCCGTCGCGCGTGCTCGAGCGAATGTTGTCGCCGGGGGCCGAGATGTCCGGCTTGCGGCGGTCGCTGCCGTCCACGCTCACCGGCCCGCGACTGGAGAACGACGCGATGCCGTCGCTCGCATCGGTCGCGCCGACGGACAACGCTGCATCGTAGATCGCCGCCGGGGTGTCGACCGACGAACAGCTCGAACCCGAGTTGCCAGCGGAGACCACAGGTACGATGCCGGCGGAGCGTACGCTCTCGACCACCAGTTGCATGGCGTTGATGGCGTTGGTGTCGCAACCTTCCGAGAGCGGGCAGCCCCAGGAGTTGTTGATCACGTCGGGCGCCTGCGCCGGGTTTGGGTTCTGGTCGGCGAGGTCGGTCGGGGCGAGGAACCACTGCCAGCACTCGGTGTAGGTCGCCGGGGTGCCGTCGCCGACGTTCATGTTGCGGCAGCCGATCCACCGGGCACCCGGCGCCATACCGACCTGATTGCCGATGCCGTCGTCGCCGACCATCGTCCCCATGGTGTGCGTGCCGTGGCCGTGGTCGTCACAGGGGGCGCTGGCGTTGGCGCCGCAGCTGCCGCCGCCGGAGTGGATCGCGTCGTGCCAGTTGAAGTTGTGGTCGGCCACTGCGCCGTTCCAGCCGCGGTACTTGCCCTTGAGCGCCGCGTGGTCCCAGCGGTAGCCGGTGTCCTGGCCGGCGACGACCGCACCCTGGCCGCTGTAGCCCAGGGCCCAGACCGCCGGCGCGTGCACCAGGGCGATGTTCCACTCGACGCTCTCCGGGCTCGAGCTTGCCGCGAACGGATCGCCGACCGCCGCTGCCGGGGAGGCGACCCGCGGATTCGCCGCGATACCGGCGACGTCGGCGCGCACGGCGAGCGCGGCGATGACGCCGGCGTTCCCCTTCGCCCAGATCAAGTTGGCGATCCAGAACGGCCGGTGCACGACCCCCGCATCGGCGAGCGCCGCAAGCAGCGGCGCCTGCGTCCGCGCGGCGGTCGCGCGCAGCCGCTCGAACACGTAAGTGCCCTTGGCGAGCTTGGTCGAAAGCCCGGCCGCACCCGAGAGATCGGCCTGTTCGGCGAGCACGATCAGAAACTCGCTCTCGCCCGAGGGCGCAAGCGCCGTCTGGTCGAGTACCCAGGGATCGACTTTGTCGCTCCAGACAGCCGCTGCGGCCGGGTTGGCGAGAGCGCACAGCGAGGCCGAGAGCCACAGGGCTACAGCGCCGGAGCGCAGGGGATGTCGCATGGTCAACCTCGCTGAAGAAAGAGGCGGAAGAGTAACACGCAAGAAAAACGGCCGGCCCCGCGAAGGGCCGGCCGCAGAAGGTTGCCGCGCGAGAACAATCGGTCAGGGAACGGTGTTGCTCCAGGCCGAAGTGTCGTTGGTCTCGAAGCCGTCGATGAACGGCATCGAACTGTCGATGGCGATACTCACGCACCACTGGGTGAGGGAGCCGGAGTCGATACCGGCGTCGTCCCGCAGGTAGAGGCTCCAGGCGCCGTTGGGGGTTGCGGCCCCGAAGGCGCTGAGGAAGGTAGCAGCGCCGACTGGCGCCGCACTGAGGTAAGGCCCGACGGGCGCCGGTGCGCCGAACGTGTCGCCGGACGTGACATCCGACGGCCGGTAAGTGCCGGGCACGAGCGGACCGGCGTCGGAGAGCAGCGTCGCGGCACCGTCGCTGAGCGTGAGGTTCAGACCCGAGACGTCGCCGCCGCCGCCGACGTCGGAAAAGAAAATCATCTTCTCGCCGCTCGGCGCCACGAGCAGCATGTCGATGTCGTCCGGGAAAGTGTGGGTCAGACCGTTGATTTGCACCTCGACCGACAGCACGGTACCGACCGCGCCGGCGACGTTGGCCACCGATGGGTAGGGGTTGGCGTTGGCGTTGTCGACGATAGTGAGAGGACCGCCGCAAGCGGTAACGATGTTGGCGGTGAAGAAGCTTCGCGAGGCGCTGGCAGTCGCGCCGCAGGTATTGCCGGCGGACACGCGCCAGTAGTAGTGGGTAACCGGGGCGAGCGGCGTCGCCACCTGATGGCTGGTGCCGGTGACGGTGGCCGAATAGTCGACGGTACTGAAGGTCGGATCTTCCGAGACCTCGACCAGGTAGTCAACCGCTGCCGCCACCGCCGACCAGGTGAGGGTCGGGAGAACCGCGACCGAAGTGGCGTTGTTGGCGGGCGAGACGAGCGTCGTCGCCGGCGCCGCAGCGGCGTCGACGGTCAGCGCGAAAATGTCGCTCGAAATGTCGACGCCATCGTCGCCCTGGACTGTGATGTTGTAGGTGCCCGCGGCGACCGCGCCGAGGTTGCCGATAGTCAGCGTGATGTTGGCCGGCACGGCCGGAACCGGGTCCACGCTGAAGAGCGTTGTCGAGCCGGCCGGATTGCCGGTGACCGACATGTCGACCGGCGGGCTGGTGTAGGCCGGACCGACGTTGACGTTCTGAATGTGCGAGCCGGAAGTGGCGCAGACTCGCGCGTCGGTGCCAGCGCTGCCGAAGGAGCAGGAGAGCGGCAGGTCGAAGGCCGGTACCTGGTCGGTGATGCTCGCCGAGCTGCCCTGGCTGGCCGAGCTGCCCAGCCCGTAGGCGGCGAAGGCCGCCCAGATGGTGCAGACATCCTCACCGCCGTAGTTGTCGGTCGCCGCCTGGATGATGCCGTTGCGCACGTCGACGAAGCCGGGGCTGCAGACCGTGTTCTTGAGGCCCTGGTTGATGTAGAACTTGGCGCGGATGTTGCCCTTGTCGCTGGCGGTGTGGGTGATGTTGTAGAGATTGGCGTCGAAACCGTGCGCGTCGATCAGCGCCCAGGTCACCTCCCAGTAGGCCTGCGCCCACTTTTCACCGACGCCGTGCGGGATCACCGAGCCGGGGAGGCTGCTGTAGGAGAAGGTGTTGATGGAGGGGTCGGTGGAGTAGCGCTGCGTGCGCACGCCGTTGCCGGTGATCGGCTGGCCGAGGAGGTAGGTGCCGACACCGCGGCCGTCCGTCCCGAGGTCGGTCGGCTTCATGGTCAGCGAAAGGCCCCACCAGTCGGAGGTGCCTTCGCCGGGCTGCTCGCTGTTGCCCATGCAGCCGACGTTCGCCGGACCGCCGACGAGTCGGTTCGAGATGCCGTGGCCGTACTCGTGGGCGATCACACCGGCGTCGAAGTCACCATCCTGTGCAGGCGTGGCATTGGTGCAGACGAACATCCGCATGCGCGGCCGCCCGCCGTCAGCGGGGGTCCCGAAGTTGGCGTTGCAATTGCCGGCCGACTGGGCCTGCGCCTGCACGTCGTCGTTGCCGACGCCGCCGCCGCCGTAGGTGTTGACCTGGAAGTTGCCGCCCGGCGAGTCGAAGCCGTAGAAGAACTCGACGTCGTGGACCGTGTTGTTCCAGTAGAACAGGTTGGCGATCGCCGCATCCTGGTAGGTCGACGGCGCGCCCGCAAAATTGATCGAGAAGTTGCAGACGAGACCGGCGCCGCAGTCGGGCTGCACCGCCGGCGGGGTGTCGTTACCGTCGATGTCCTGATAGGCGTGCGCGTTGTTGCCGCGCATGATGGTGTACTCGGCGCCGGCGGCGCCGTTGGTGTCGTGCCAGCCGAACGGCGAAGCGGTCAGGTTGTTCGGGTCGGTGAGAATCGTGCGGCCGTCGGCCGGCGGCACGATCGGCGCATGGTTCGGGCTCTCGATCGGCGCCGGGTAGACCTGATAGTCGGCGTCGGCGATGTAGTCGAGGCGCGTCCAGATACGGCCGTCCTGGGCGTCGACGTTGAAGTTGTACCAGTGCTCGCCGTCGAGCGTGTCGACGCGGAAGTTCCACACCAGGCGTGCTTCGCCCTGGCGGATCGGCAGCCACATGAGCGCCAGGTCCACCGGCTGAAGCGAAAGCTCGGGGACCAGCACGCGCGTCGCCTGCTGCGTGCCGGGGGCGACCGGCAGCTGCTGCGCCGCGCCGGCGTTGGCGAGCCCGAGGTGCGCCGCCACGACATCGAGCACCGCCGCCGCGCTGAGCGAGGGCTGGCGCTCGTTCACCGCCAGCGCGAGCGCCGGCAGGAAGAGGTTGCTGACCGAGAGGATGCGCCCGTCGCGGTTGACGTTGACCTGCAGCTGGCCGTTGTAGACCGGCAGGCCGTCGTAGCGCTGGCGGAGATAGAGATGGGTCGAGCCGTCGACCGCGGAGTAGACGTCGTCGGTCACCTCATAGCCGGCGAAGTCGTCCGCCGAGATGCCGAGGAGCGACAGGTTCTTGCCGACGAAGTCGAGCGCGATCGTCCGCGCCGCGCGCGCATCGGGAGCGGTCAGGTAACCGCTGCGGTTGAACAGCGAGCGCGTCGCACCGGTCGCCTGGTCGAGGTCGGCGAACAGTTCGGGCACGGCCGCGGCGAGGTGCTCGATCGCCGAAGACTGGGCGAGGCTCGAAGCGCCGTCAGCGGCGCGCGCGTACTTCTCGCGCAGATCGAAGTTGCGCCCTTCGTCGCCCTTGCTGGTGGCGGACGGAACGATGGCCAGGGCGGCAACCGCACCGAGGCACAGGACGAGGGGCGAGACGGCGAAAAGCCTTGCGAGCAGCCTGTTCATGAATCCTCCGAGACAGGGATCTCGCCACCGTAGTGCGGCAGGGGTAGCGAAACCGGTGAGTGGGACTCTGGAATCCTACCCGAACGGGTAGTAGATTTACGCCGCAGTGCGGCAGGGCTCCGAACGCCGGGGCGGACGCCGATGCGCGGCGGCGGGCGGCCCCGGGCGGGGGCTCGCCTCAGCGGCAGAGCCGGGCGAGGGCCGGGGGCTGGTGGACCTGGATGTGGTGCGCGCTGTCGACCGAGAGGTAGCCCTTCTGGCGGAACTCGACCATCACCTGGTTGAC
>JBDTQT010000134.1:0-10631 GCA_039932055.1 Thermoanaerobaculia bacterium | reverse complement strand
GCGCGAAGAGCGCCACCAGGACGAGCAGCGGGACGCCGAGCAGCGTCGGCAGGAAGGCCGACAGAAAGAGCGCCGACAGAACGATCGTCGCGAGTCCGACGAGCCCCACCGCGAAGCAGCGCAGCGGCTCGTGCCGGACCTCTTCCGAAGTACGCACGAGCGGCCGGCCGGCGGAGGCGAACAGCAGCAGAGTGAGCGCCAGCCAGGCGGCGACCAGGCCCAGTTTCGCGCCGATGACGAGGGGTGAGGTTGCCCCCATCCCCAGGCTCGGTCCTTCGAGCAGCGTCAGCCAGGCGCGCGAAACGGTGGGATAGGCGACCGCCCGGCCCGAGAGCCGGGAGCCGCCGGCGGCCACGAGACGGCCGCCGAGGACGAGCGCGTCGCCTTCGATGACGGCGGTCGGCGCCAGGATGAGGTCACCGCCGAGCACCGTCACGTCGCCATGTACCAGGCCCGAAACGGCGACCGAGCCGTTGAGGGCGGTGACGCCGGCCAGCGCTTCGCCGGCGACTTCGACGCCCCGCCCGACCGCGACGATCGGCTGGCGCGCGACGCTCCCGGCCTCGAGGCGCAGCCCAGGCTGGGCGGCGGACTCGGCCGAGTCGGCGGCGCCCGCGGCCCCAGCGGGTCCCGGCGAGGAGAGGAGCAGCGCGGCGGCCAAAAGGCACCCGGCAACCTGCGAGGTCATGCGGGAGAGTCTATCGGGATTTGTCGGCCGGGGCGTTCCGCGAGGCGGGGCGCAGCAGGCGCAGGAACAGCAGATTCAGCGCCAGCAGCAGCCCACCGGCCATCGCCAGATGGGTCTTCGACGCCGCCAGCCATTCGCCGAGACCGGAGCCCAGGCCGCGCCACGAGGCGCCCAGCAGCCCGGCACCGGCGAGCGCCGCGCTCTCGAGCAGGCGCGCGAGCGCGACGAAGGCGGCGAAAGATCCGGAGGAAGGCTCGAGCTCCGCCGCGGCGCCGCCCAGGAGAACAGCAGCGATTCCGCCCAGAGCGAGCAGCATGGCGAAAGGCCACCGCCAGACCACCACGGCGCGCGCCTCCCAGGGCGCCGGGACGAGAGAGCGCATGACCTCGCCGGTGAAGCCCTTGCGCGGCTGGACCACCGAAGCGGACAGCAGGAGGTGCACCTCCCGGAGATCCCGGCTCTCCTTCTGGCACTCGGCGCAGCCGGCGACATGCTCGGCGACCGCAGCCTGTCGGGCCGGCTCGAGCAGTCCCTGGGCGCCGTCGCGGCCAGTGCTGGCGTCAAGGCGGGCGTCGAGGTCGAGGTCGAGCTCTTCGAGCAGATGGTCGTGGTTCATGCGATCTTCCTTCCCCGTCAGTTGCTGGCGTCCCGAGCACCGAGCAGCTGCTGCTTCAGCATCTGACGCGCGCGAAACAACTTGTTCTTCACCGTCCCCAGAGGCATCGCCTTGACCTCGGCGATCTCCTCATATGCCAGCTCGCCGTAGTGGCGCAGCAGAATGAGCTCGCGGTATTCCCAGGGAAGAGCGTCGATCGCCGACCGGATCGAGGCGTCGAGCTCCCGGCCCTGAAGCGTTTCGAGCGCCGACGGCTGACCGTCGGGCAGCTCGAGGTCGACCGTCGCATCGCTACCCTCGTCCGCCCGCCGCGTCAAGGGGACGAGCTTTATCCGGCGCTTGCGAATCACGTCGATCGCCGCGTTCTGGGCAACCCGGAAAAGCCAGGTCGAGAACCGGTACTGGCTATCGTATCGATCCAGGGCCTGATACACGCGGATGAAAACCTCCTGAGTCAGATCGTGCGCCTCTTCCAGGTTGCGCACCATGCGGTACAGATAATTGACCAGTCGCGTCTGATACCGCTCCACCAGCAGCTCGAACCGGTCGCGGTCCCCGGAGAGAATCGACCGGACGAGCGCTTCGTCGGTGGGATCGAGCGGTTCGACCGACATGGCTACCTACGTGCCTGCCCGCGAGAAGGTTGCATCCTCCACCCTTTGGCGGATCGGACCGGGCCTCGCAAGTTACTCACCCGTCTCGACTTCCCTGATCGTGAGGAGCCCGTCTTCCTGGCGGATCTGGTCGAGCACGGAGTCGTCACCTTCGACCTGGCCGAAGACCGTGTAGCCGCCGTCGAGATGCGGTTGCGGCGAGAGGGCGATGAAGAACTGACTGCCGCCGGTGTCGGGCCCGGAGAGCGCCATGCCGACCGCGCCGCGCTCGAAGCGCAACCGGTTGACCTCGTCGCGCAGCGCGAACCCCGGACCGCCCCAGCCGTCCCCCCGCGGATCGCCGGTCTGCACCACGAAGTCGGGCACCACCCGATGAAAGGTCAGGCCGTCGAAGTACCCCTGCCCGGCGAGCTGCAGAAAGGAGAGGCAGGTGAGTGGCGCCTGCGGACAGTCCAGGCGAATGCGGAACTTGCCGCGCGCGGTGCTGACCTCGACGACCCGGGTGTGCGCCGTCTGGGACAGGATCTGGGAGTAGACCGGGCCTGTCCGGCTGGTGGCCACCGGCCCGACCTCCGGCCGCGGCTCTCCCAGCCGCTCGAGGGCCGCCGCTACCTCTCGTCGCACCAGAAAATCCTTGTTTTCGGCGAGTCCTTCGAGGATCGCGACCGCGGCCTCGTTCTCGCCGGGCATCGCCAGTGCCCGCGCCGCTAGCGCCCGGACTCCCGCCAGCTGGGCATCCGACAGCGAGTCCAGCTCGGCAGCCGTGAGCGCCTGCCCGAGCAGGCCCACGGGAAGCTCGGGCACCTCGACGACGGCTTCGAGTACGGTCGCGCGCACAGCCGGATCCGGGTCGCGCAGGAATCTACGGACGATCTGCGCCACCTCTCCACCCGCATCCCCCGCGGCGCCAAGGTCCCCGGAAAGCAGCGCTCCGATCGCCGCCACCCGCACCATCGGCTCCGGATCGCGGGCGAGCTGCTCCACCAGATCGTCGAGGCCGAGGATGCCGGCCGCCTCCGCGGCACAAGCCCGCAGCGGGCGCTCGGTCCCGACGGCGGCGCGCCGGACCGCTGGCTCCGCCTCCGGATCCCCTGCCTGGGCGAGTGCGAGGAGCGCGAGCTCGCGCTCCCGGGGCTCGCCGCCCGTCAGCCGGCGCAGGACTGCCTGCCGCACCTCGGGCTGCTGGATCCACGTCGACGACGACTCGATGGCGATGGCGCGCACCCCTGGCAGCGGGTCGTCGACGAGCCCGGCGAGCAGCCGCCCCCAGCCGATGGGAGGCACCGCCTGCGTGCGCGCGAGAATGCGGGCGCCGGCGCGCACCGCCTGGATGCGGGGCGAAGGCGCCGCAGCGGCGAGTAGCGGTTCCATGCGCGAGATGTCCGAGAGATCGCCCACATCCCCCAGGCCGCGCGCCGCCCAGGCGCGGATCTTCGGTTGCGGATCGGCGAGCAGGCGGCGCAGATGCGGCAACGCCGCGACGTGGGCGTCGCGACCGAGGGCATAGGCCGCACCCGCATGCACGATCGGGTCGGCCATCGCCGGGGAGCTCTCGAGCTCGACCGCAGCCTCGACGATGCTCTCCTCTTTGAAGCGGAAGAGCATCGGCGCCAGTCGCCGGGCCGCCTCCGCCGGTTCGAGCGCGGTCAGCGTACGGCGCACATCGGCGAGCGGAGCCTGGAGCTTGCCGAGAGCCTCGACCGCCAGGGCGCCGGTCGAGTTGTCGTCGTCGACCGCGGCCCTGAGCAAGGCGGGAACGGCCTCCGGCGTTCCGAGCTCGCCCAGCGCGAAGGCGGCGGCCTGGCGCACCGCCGATTCCGTGTCGATCAGCAGCCCCTGAAGAATTCCCCTGCCCCGCGGGTCGCCGATGCGCCCGAGCGCTCCGGCGAGATCCCGCCGCACGCTCGCGGAGCTGTCGAGGAGAGCGACGAAGACGGTCTCCTCGAAGCGCTTCTGGTCGGCCATCAGGAGGAGGAGCGCCTGCGTATCGCGCAGATCCGCGGCGCGCGTCGAGCGCGTCTCCTCCCGGGTCGGCGCAGGCTTCGGCGGCGGCGACTGCGAACAGGCGAGCGCCGGCAGGAGAGCGAGGAGCGGGATCCGGCAGAGGCGGCAGACGAGGGTCATGAACGGAACATGCTACGCAGCGCCCACCCCCGGTTGCAAGACGGCGGGCGGCGGCCCCTCAGGAGCCGATCGCCAGCCGATCGGCCAGGAGCTTCGGCAGCCCCGCCTTGAGAATGCGTTGCTGAGCGCGGTCCACCGGGTAGGCCACGCGATGCCAACGCACGACCTTCTTGTCGGAATCGTAGGTCATGTAGGCGGCGCGCGGATCGCGATCCCGCGGCTGGCCGATCGAGCCTGGATTGATCAGATAGCGGCAACCGGGCTCGATCGAGATCGAGCCACTTTCGCCGCGCAGCAGCGCGACGCGAATGTCGCGCCCCTGATGGACGAAGAGCGAGGGAACGTGAGTGTGCCCGAAGAAGACGAGGTCCGACGGATAGTTCTCGAAGATCTCCCACGCCTCGTACATGGAGAAGACGTAGGTATCCTCGTCGAGCGGCGATCCGTGGCAGATCGAGAAGCCCTCGGGGAGCACCAGTGGACCCAGGGGCAGCTCGCGCACGAAACGCAGATTGGCCGCCGTCAGGTGATCGGAGGTCCAACGCGCCGCGGCCAGCGCGGCGTGATTGAAATTCGCGCCGTCCTCGAGCCCGGCAACGACCTTGTCGTGATTGCCACGAATCCGATGGACCGTGCCGGCGAGATCGCGCACCGCCTCGACCACCTGGTTCGGGCCCGCGCCGTATCCGACCAGGTCGCCGAGCACCAACACGGCGTCGAAGCGCTTCCGGCGAACCCGGCGCAGCACGGCCTGCAGGGCCTCGGCGTTGCCGTGCATGTCCGAGAGAATCAGGTACTGCATGTGCGCTCCGCGACCAGCATGCCGATGCGGGCGGCCACCTCTTCGGCGCTCTCGCCCGGCGCGATGTCGACCTTGAGATCGGCGAGCGCATACGCGGGCAGGCGCTCGCGATAGAGCGCCAGGACCGTCGCTTCGTCGCGAAACAGCGGCCGGTCCTCCTTGCCCCGCCCGCCGACCCGGCGGGTGAGCGTCGCGAACTCGGGATTCAGCCAGACGACGAGGCCAGCGGAACGGGCGGCGGAGAGATTCTGCGGGAAGGTGAGCGTTCCGCCGCCGGTCGCCACCACCACGGGGTCCTGGCGCATCGACTCGGCGAGGACACGGCCCTCGATCTCGCGGAAGCGGCCTTCGCCGGCGTGCTCGAAGATCTCGCGAATCGTCTTGCCCGCGCGCCTCTCGATCTCCTGGTCGAGGTCCACGAACGGCCAGCCCAGCCTGGCGGCGAGGCGCCTGCCGACGGAGGTCTTGCCGGCGCCCATGAACCCGGTCAGAAAGACCCTCATGCCGCCGCGGAAAGAAGCTCGCGGCAGTTGCGGGCGATATCGCCCGAACAGACCGCCGAGATCACCGCCACGGAGTCCGCGCCGGCCGCGAGTACGGCCGCGACATCGGCGCGCTGCACGCCACCGATGGCGATCAGGGGCTTCGTCGTCAGGCGGCGGAGCTCGTGCAGGCGTTCGAGACCGACGACCGGATCCGCATCACGCTTGCTGCGGGTGGCGAAGATCGGCCCGAGAGCGACCCAGTCCGCGGCCGGCTCCCGCTCGGCCTCGAAGAGCTGTTCCCGGTCGTGCGTCGAAACTCCGATGCGGACCGAGGGCGCCAGCAGCCGCCGTGCCGAAGCGGCCGGCAGGTCGCCTCGCCCGAGGTGCACGCCGGCGAGCGGCAAGAGCATCGCCAGGTCGACTCGATCGTCGATCCACAGGGTACCCTGCCAGTCCTCGAGTCCACGCAGGCAGCGCTCCACCTCGGCGAAGAGGAGCTCGTCGTCGAGGCGCTTGGCACGCAGCTGGATCGTCGTGATGCCGGACTGCGCCATGATGAGGGCGCTCTCGGCGAGGCCTCGCGGCGCCAGCGCTTCGGCATCGGCAATCGCGTAAATCCTGCCCGGCCGAGGTGTTGCGCCCGGCGTCATGGAACTTCCGCCGCCTTGATCCTGCGGCGCTCGGCGAATCGCTCCATGAAGCGGGTGGAGAGGCGGCCGGCGCGGAACTCCTCGTCCTCGAGAATCTCGCGATGCAGCGGAATCGAGGTCTTGATCCCCTCGACGACGAAGAAGTCGAGGGCGCGCTTCATGCGAGCCACGGCCTCCTCGCGCGAGCCCCCGTGCACGATCAGTTTGGCCACCAGCGAGTCGTAGTTCGGCGGGATGAAGTAGTCCTCATAGCCGTGGGTGTCGACGCGCACTCCCGGACCGCCGGGCAGGTGAAACGTCGTCAGCCTTCCCGGCGAGGGCACGAACGTCACCGGATCCTCGGCGTTGACGCGACACTCGATGGCGTGGCCGCGGGGCGTCAGTCCGTTGGGGATGGTCAGCGCCTCGCCCGCCGCGATCCGGATCTGGAGCTTCACCAGGTCGACCCCCGTCACCATCTCGGTCACCGGATGCTCCACCTGGATGCGGGTGTTCATCTCCATGAAGTAGAAGCTGCCGTCGAGGTCGAGCAGATACTCGATCGTGCCCGCGCCCTGGTAACCGACGGCTCGCGCCAGCTTCACCGAGGCCTCTCCCATGCGCAAGCGCAGCTCCGGAGTCAGTGCCGGCGACGGCGCCTCTTCGATCAGCTTCTGGTGGCGGCGCTGGATCGAGCACTCGCGCTCACCCAGGTGAATGACGTTGCCATAGGCATCGCCGAAGACCTGGAATTCGATATGCCGCGGCTCTTCGAGATACTTCTCGAGATAGATCGACCCGTCGCCGAAGGCGGTCAGCGCCTCGTTGGAAGCCGTCGCGAACTGGCCTTCGATCTCGTCCGCCGAGCGCACGATCCGCATGCCGCGACCGCCGCCGCCCGCCGCGGCCTTGAGAATCACCGGATAGCCGATGCGGCCGGCGAGTTGGCGCGCCTCCTCGGCGCACTCGAGCGGATTCTGACTTCCTTCGAGCACCGGAACTCCGGCGGCGACGGCCGTCTGACGGGCGTTCGCCTTGTCGCCCATCTGCCGGATCACTTCCGGCGGCGGTCCGATCCAGCCGATCTTGCAGTCGCGCAGAACCTCCGCGAAATGCGCGTTCTCGGAGAGGAAGCCGTAGCCCGGGTGGATCGCGTCCGCGCCGGTGATCTCCGCCGCCGAAACGATGCTCGAAATGTTCAGATAGCTCTGGGACGAGGCGGGCGGACCGATGCAGACGTCCTCGTCGGCGTAGGTCACGTGCAGGCTCTCGCGGTCCGCCGTCGAGTACACCGCCACGGTGGGGATGCCGAGCTCGCGGCAGGCCTGGATGACCCGCAGCGCGATCTCGCCGCGATTGGCGATGAGAATCTTCTTGAACATCGAAGAGAGCTACTCGGGCCGGATTCCGTACAGCGGCTCACCGAACTCCACCGGCTGCGCATTCCGCGGGTGGATCTCCGCCACGATGCCGTCCACGTCGCACTCGATCTCGTTCATCAGCTTCATCGCTTCGACGATGCACAGGACCTGGCCCTTCCTCACCCGGTCACCGACGCGCACGAACGGCTCGGCGGTGGGGCTGGGTGAACCGTAGAAGGTGCCGACGATCGGCGAAGCGATGAGGTGCAGCGCGGACTGGGCGGCGCTTTGAGCAGGCTGTCCGCCGCGGGCCTCCGCCGTGGGCGGCGCTTCGCGAGAGACGACCGGTGCCGCGGCGCCCGCCGCAGGATCGGCGCGCATTTCGGCCGGCTGCGCCGCCGCGGCCGCGCCGGTGATCTTCAGCCGGAAGCCGCTACGCTCGATTTCGAGCTCGTGCAGGTGGCGCTCCGAAACGATCTGAATCAGCTCTTTGATCTGGTCGTAGGTCAACATGATGAAGTCAGGAAAGCTCCTCTTCGAGCACCAACGATGCGCGCCTGAGCTCGAAGCGGGCGCGTCCGACGCTGCCGGTGGGGGCGAGCGCGAGCAGCAGGTAGTAGCCGCGCGCGACTGCGCTCACCACGAAAGTCATCCTCTCGGCGACGACGGTGAACTGCTGCACCTCGCCGACCGACAGTTCCTGCTGCTGCTGCGAGATCGCCCGCACCTGCGAAATCAGCTCGGCGGCGATGGCTTCGAGGTCGAGCTCGGGACTGGCGCTCACCGACTCCACCGGCATGCCGTCGCGGTCGACCAGCGACAGCGCGATGGCACCCTCGATCCGTCCGCTGATGGTGCTCAGGTGTTCAAGAAACATGGCGTCGGACTCCTCGCCGGATGCGCTCCAGGTAGTCCTTGAGCAGCGCGGCTTTGCGCGCCGTCAGGCCACCGACGATGGCGTTGGATTCCTCGACGGCGGGAAGCTCCTCGGTGAAGGCGGTCGCGTCGTCGCCGCGCTGCTGCCGCACCGACTCGAGCCCCGCAAGCGCCGCGGTGTCACCGGGCCTCGACTGGAGAACGGACCGGAAGCTGTCCTCCGCCTCGGCGAGGTGCCCCTGGGCGAGATAGAGCTCCCCCAGGGTGGCGCTCGCAGCCTGCGGCGCTGCGGAGACCGGCAGGAAGGACGGAGGGGCCGGTGCGGCCGGCTCGGCTGATGGCTCGGCTGCCTCCGCAGATCCGGGCACCCAGTCGTCGACGACGGGCGGCAGGTCGGCCTCTCCCGCCAAGGCAGCGACCGGCAGAGGATCGGCAACGATCGCCTCGACCGGCGCGGCGGCGGCGGGCCACGCCTCCGACTCCCATTCGACATTGGTCGCCGGAGTGATGGCGACGATCGGCGCGAGCTCAGGGGGCGCAGCGAGCGGGATGAGCGGGATGATCGGAGCGGGCGGAATGATTGGAGCGGGCGGAGCGGGCGGAACGGGGGGAGGCGGCGGAGCGGGCGCAACCGGCGGAGCGAGGGGAAAGATGCCCTGTTGCGCGAACGCCGACTCGATACGCTGCACCGCGCCAAGGGCGTAAACCCGACCGAACGGCTCGCGCGGCGGCGCACCGCCCGGCGGCAGCCAGGTGGAGGCAACCGGCTCGAGAGCAACCTCGGGCAACCCCGCGACGGCCGGAAGGTCGAACGGGGTGTCGGCGACGGCAGGCGGCGCTGCGCCACCCTTCTTCGTCCCTGACGTGACCGCCGGCAGGCCCTGCAGGGCCCGGATGCGCGCTTCGAGCGGCGCGATCTCGGCGTCGCGGTCGTTGAAGAGTTTGTAGAGATTCAGCCGTTCGCTCGCCTTCGCCGCCTGCCCCTTGACGAGGTAGGCCTCGACCAGAAGCTTGTTGGCGACGAGTTGGGTCGGATCGCGCGCCACGGCGCGCTCGAGGATCTCGGCCGCCGCATCCGGGAGTCCGGATTCCATCAGGCAGCGCCCGAGCGCCACCTGGGCAGCGAGATAGGTCGGATGCTCCTGGAGGCCCGCCCGGAGGACGTGCAAGGAGTCTTCGAGCTGTCCGGCGCGGCGATACTCCTCCGCCAGCTGCAGAAAGGCGCGCGACTTGGGGTCACGCTCCCAGCGCTGCCGAAGCTGAGTCAGGTGCTCGGCCGAGAACGGCTCAGGCAAGGCCCTCTCCCCCATCGGAGAGCACCCCGCCGGCCTCATCGAAGCATCGCAAGTGCATGATTGCAGGAAGTATACCGCACCCGTCGCGGCACACAGCGCGACCTAGTTCGTGATCTGAACCAGATTGCTGGCGGAGCTGGTTCCGATGCTGTTGCGCGCTGTCAGCGTGACGACATAGGTGCCCGCAGCCGAATAGGCGTGAACCGGATTCTGCTGGTTCGAGGTCGGCGTATTGTCGCCGAAGTCCCACTGCCAGCTCGTCGGACTGCCGGTCGAGGTGTCATTGAAGGTGACGACGAGGCCGGCACGCTGGAAAGTGAAGGCGGCGCGCGGCGGCCGCTGGATGCCGACCTCGAAGGTGCGCGAAATGATGCTGCCGCCGGCGCCGCCAACCTCGGCGGTGACCGTGAAGCTGTCGCCGCCGACGAGCTGGAGGTCGGCGGCGGTGACGGTCAGCGTGTCCGTCGCTTCGCCGTCGGCGTCGGTGGTGATGAATCTGCCGCCCGATGCCAGAGTGCCGACTTCGGAGCGGAAGTTGACCTGCGCTCCAGCCAAAGGCTGCGAGACGTCGTCGCGAATCAGGACGAGAAGATCCAACGTTCCACCGGTCTCGGCGACGCTCGACGGGGTCACCTGGAAGCTCATCGAGGCCGCCAGCTGGCCGATGGCGATGTCGAGCGTCACCGGATCGACGCCGCCCGAGAAAGCGGTCACCGTCGCGGTGCCGACCCGCCCGTCGGCGCGCAGGTTGGCGTAAGCCTGGCCGCTGTCGTTGGTATAGACCACCGGATCGACGACCCCGATCGTCGAGCTCAGACGCACCTCGGTCCCCGGGTTCACCGGATTGCCGGTCGAGCGGTAGGCGTTCACCGTCACCGTCGAAAGGCCTGCCGTGCCGATCCGGCTCGGATAGGCGGAGACCCGGAGGATCGTCCCCGAGGGGGCGACCGGAGTGCCTTCACTGCAGCCGAGCGGCACGACCAGCGCGGCGAGGAGGAGGAGGGAGCGTCGGGTGATGGACCGCAGATTTCGCATCTCGAGGGGAGTATACGAACCGCGGCCCCGAAGCGTCCAGCATCGGCGCCCGGAGCGATTCGGAACGCGCCGGAACGAAAAAGAGCCCGGTGTCGCCACCGGGCTC
>JBDTQT010000133.1:0-10670 GCA_039932055.1 Thermoanaerobaculia bacterium | reverse complement strand
GCGCCGGAGACCCCGTACCAGCGCAGCTAGGTGCCCAAGCCCTGCCACTCGAAAGCTTTCGAGTGGCGCTCGAATCCTGCAACTCGAAAGCTTTCGAGTTGCTCAAGTCACTGCGGGTTCTCGCCGATCATCCCCAGCAGCAGCCGGTCGCCGCACGGCACCAGGAAGTAGTAGTTGATGAACTTGGCGCCCTTGCTGTTCGCACCCTCGGCGCTGACGTAGCCCTCCCCCGGGTGCATCTCCGTCTCCTCGGCCTCCTTCGGCGTCTCCGGCGAGAGATAGTGCAACGCGTGCTGCTCGAGGTCGGCGTCGATCCCGGCGAGGCCGCGGATCTTGACGATCTGCTCGGCGGAGAATCCCTGGGCCGCCAGCCAGCCCTTGAGATCCTTGGCCAGTGCTGCGGCGCGGAGCTTCGAAAAAGTGGCGCTGACTGCCGCGGCGTCGGGCGCCGGCAAGTCGCTCTTCGACAGCCCGTCGTCCATGCGCTCGATTTCACTCACCTCGGCGACAGCTGGCTTGCGCACCGGCAGATCGAACTCGAAGCTACCGTAGTACTGGTTGGTTACCTTGCCGACGATCCGACCGGCGGCGTCAGCGCTTTTCACGAACTTCCATTCGTGCCCGCCGACATCCTCCGAGCGGCTGGTGCCGTCGTACTGCGTCCCGGCGCCGTAGTCGCGCGACTTGCCCTTGGCATCGAGATCGACCGCGTTCCAGCGCGCGTTGCGCAGGACGGAGAGGGCGCGCGCCTCGGCCATCGGGCAGGTGTTGCCGAGGATCGGCGAGGCGATCGGCTTGTCGGTGACGTAGACCGCCGTTTCGCCCGCCCGGGTCGGTCCCCAGGCGATGCCGTCGACGAGGTCGAAGTCGCCGGTGTTGGCCTCCTTGTAGTGGCCCGAGACCGGTGCGGGGTAGCTGTACGGCTCCGGCTTCGCTTCGGCCGCGGGAACGGCGGCCGAGCCCTCCGCGCCGGGCGTCGCCGGCCCGGCCTTGCCGCCGCCGCAGGCGAGCGCACCCAACAGACTCACCGTGCACAGAACAAGGGCCCCGTCGTGCCGCTGGCTCATGGTCGATCTCCTTACCAGAGCCTAACGTCATGCAAGGGGAAGTTGGGACAACCCGCGACCCACCGCCGCGATGCAAGAGATTTACAGGTGCGGCGCGCCGCCAGGGGCAGCGCCCTCTTCCGCCATCGGCGGGAAGAGCTTGACGAGGGCCCAGAGGATGAAGACCGGCAGCACCATGACGATGAGCGCGGGCAGGAGACCCTCCCGGGTGGCGAAGCTCATCTTGTAGGTGGTGTAGCCGAGGAAGCTCTTGGAGAACAGCTGGCCGCCGATGACGACGTTCCAGCGCATGGCGAAGATGCCGACCATGGTGAGCGCCGCCGCGAGGACGTACATGCGCTGCCGCACGGCGATCGAGATCTTGCGCACCTGAGTGAGCCCCAGCAGGGTGAGCGGGACGAGCGTGCCGAGGACGATCTGCAGCAGGACCTGTGAGCCCCAGAGGCGCGTCTTGACCATGAAGTCGAGCGACTGGAACGACTCGTCGGCGACATAGATGCGATGGATCAGGTCGAGCATTTCGAGCGAGAAGTCGACGATGAAGGCGTAGTAGAGGTACTTCGCCATGGTGTCGAGGCAGGGGATGTCGATCGGGATCTTCTGCGACTTGCAATAGATGATGTAGATCAGCAGCACCGCCGCGATGCCGGAGACGATGGCGGAGAAGAGGAAGACGATCGGCATGAGGGGCGTGGACCACCACGGATTCGCCTTGATCGAGCCGAAGATGAAGCCGACGTAGCCGTGGAGCAGGAAGGCCGACGGAATACCGACGACGGTGATGAAGCGGCCGACGCGATCGTCGATCTCGAGCGAGCGCGGCGAAAGGTTCGTCGAGCCGAGGGTCAAGGCACGGTAGAAGAGGCGCAGAAGGCCCTTCTCCGACGCCGCCCGGTGCACGATGAGCGGCCGGAACTCGAGCCAGATTTCGATCACCAGCACCGCCAGCAGGTACCAGAGATAGACGAAGCCGAACATCGCCATCGCCGAGGTCTTGTGCGGCGTGGTGAACATCTCGAACGACCGTTCGGGGTGACCGAGGTGGAGCTGGAGCGGCAGCGGCGCCACCAGCATGAAGGCCAGGGCGGTCAGCAGCGCCAGCCGATAGGTCGGCTTCACCGCCTCGACCTTGAAGACCCGCTGCAGCGAAGCCAGGATGAAGGCACCGGCGACGAGACCGGTGATGAACGGGTAGAGCACGATCAGGATGCTCCACTGGAGCTCCATCTCGTTCGGATACATGAAGCCTTCGACGCCGGGAAGCGCGTGCAAGGTCGGCTCGCTTTCAGCGCACCGCGGCGTCGAGGCCGTTGTAGTAGGCCTTCGCGCCGGTGGCGAGGTTCGGTTTGAGCACCTGCACCTTGTGGGTGCGCAGCAGCTCGTGGATCGGATCGGCGGGATTGCGCAGGTCGCCGAGCAAACGGGCGGTCGTCGGACAGACTTCGCAGCAGGCCGTGGTCAGCCCCTTGGTGATCCGGTGGTAGCACAGCGAGCACTTGTCGACCGTGTTGGTGCGCGGGTCGATGAAACGGCAGCCATAGGGGCAGGCCTGTACGCAGTAGCGACAGCCGATGCAATAGGTCTTGTCGACCAGAACAACGCCGTCGGGGCTCTCGAAGGTGGCGCCGACCGGACAGACCTGAACGCACGGCGAGTGCGCGCAGTGGTTGCACAGCTTCGGCACGAAGAAGCTCTTGGCGCCCTCGACCGGATGTTCGAGTGGCGGGAAGCCGTTCCGTCCGCCGTTCGGCGAGTCGACGATCGGCAGCAGGTCGCGTTTCGGATTCTTCATGTCCGGAGGCGGAATGGTGTAGCGCTCGACCCAGGTGCGCGAGAACCAGGCCTCGTCGGGGACGTCGTTTTCGAGCTTGCAGGCGTCGACGCAGCGGCCGCAGCCGATACACTTCTCGACGTCGATGAACATCGCCCACCAGTGCTCCTGGACGTCGTAGCCCGGCGCCTCCTGCGGCTTGCCGGACTCGATGAACGACCAGGCTTCGGAGGCGGCGCCCGTGAGCATGAGGTAGAACGTCCCCTGGGCGAGGAATTCGCGGCGGTCGAGACTCATCGGATTCTCCTCGAGAGTGGAACGCCCGGCCCATCTCCCGCCGCGGCGCCAGGGGTCGCGGCGCGCTTCACGGCATCACGGGGTGGGGTCATGGGCTTCGTGGCATTCGGTGCAGACTTCGCCTTCGGCGTGCGCGGCGACATCGACCTGCGGCTGCGTCCTGGGCCTTGACGGGTTGGCGGCGTGGCAGCGCGAACAGAGGTCGACGGCGTCGATCTTCGCCGGCTTGGTGGCGTCGGGATCGGCGACATGGGCGGCGGCCGGCCCGTGGCAGGACTCGCAGCCGATCTGCAGATGTTTCGAGGCCGCCAGCTTGGTGACCACTTCGGAGTGGCACTCGTCGCAGGCGGCGCGTCCGGCGAAGTGCAGCGGCTTCTGTTGGTTGGCGGCAATGGCGCCGGTGCGGAAGTGCCCGAGCTCGCCGAACCCGGCGGGGAGAAGAAAGGCCCGGACGATCAGGAAGAGGGCGATCCCGGCGGCGAACAGCAGCGCCAGACGAAGCAGATGTTCGGCGTCTTTCGGGACCCTGAGCATGCCGTTCCTCCTGAGGCGTTGCGCGACAGCCACTCTGTCGGCTGGGGCCAGCGGGGCAAACGGCCTTTGAGGCAGGTGCCGCCACCTGACGGGGTAGCACCCCTCGACCCCCTCGGGCCAGCGGCTGCTTCCCTCAGGGCAATGGTGTGGAGAAGACGCCGCCAGGATCCGTCCACGTTAGAGGACGATTTCTCGAAAGCGCCCATGAGCCCGGAGATGAACGTTTTTGTTTTCAATGATTTGCCAGGTTTTCTTGGGCTGGCACGCTACTCGCTAAACCCTCTGCAGGAGGAACGAACATGAATCGAGTCCCCGCTGTCTGCCGCCGCATAGTCTCCCCTGCCGCAGCCCTTCTCGTTGCCGGGGCGCTCTTCGCTGCTCCCGCCGCGCGCGCCGACTTTCCATTTCCCCCGACGCCGCACGAGCTGCACCACGAGCTGAGAGGCCTCGTCCACGACGTCCTGCGGACGCTCGACCGGATTCCGGTGCAGATTCACCGGGACGTCGTCGGCAACCTCGGAGTCTTTCTGGTTGGCAATGCTTATTACGGTCAGCATCGCCACTACCATTCGACGTATAGCTTCCCGGTTTGGATCGACGGCCGCGTCGACTACCGCCCCTACACCTATTGTAACGATCGGCTCTATGGCAGCTACGAGTCGCGCCCGCAGTTCTGGGGTGGCTGGGGCGAGCCGGCGCACGGCCGGTGGTGCAATCACCACCGCGCCTACTATCCGACGGCCCACGCCTGCTTCCGCCCGCAGTACCGTCAGTCCTACGACTCCGGGGACTACCGTTCGCGTCATCGCCCGGAGTATGGATCCGGCTACGGTTCGGGCTACCGTCCGCAGAACCACTCGAACTACGGCCCCGGCTACCGGTCGTCCCAGCGCTCGCATTCCGGCTCCCCTCAGGGGACCTACTACGGCTCGCGCAGCGGTTCGCATTCCGGCTCGCAGTACGGTTCGCACAACCGGCCGGACAATCGCCATCGGCAAGACCGCAACGGTCGCCAGGACGACCGCCACCGTGACGGTAGGCGTTACCGCGACGGTGGGCACGACCGCGACTGAGCCTGAAGTGACGCAGCTGCCAACGGGGGCTGTCCCAACGAGACGGGGACAGCCCCCGCTTTTTTTCCCTTCCCACATTTTTCCGGGCACCGCGGGTTGAGTAGAGTGACCGCCTGATGTTCGACCTCATCGGCGACATCCATGGCCATGCCGCCGAGCTCGAGGAGCTTCTACGCGGCATGGGGTATCGGCACCGCGCCGGCGCCTGGCGGCACGCGGAGCGCACGGCGATCTTCGTCGGCGACTTCCTCGACCGCGGGCCGCAGATCCGCGAGACGCTGCGCCTGGTGCGCGACATGCTCGAAGCCGGTTCGGCGCTCGCAGTGCTCGGCAATCACGAGTGGAACGCTTTCGCCTTCCATATGCCCGATCCGGATTTTCCGGGGGAGTTCCTGCGGCGGCACTCCGAGCGCAACGTGCGGCAGGTGGCGGCGACCCTGGCGCAGGTGCCGGGCCCCGAGCTCGCCAGCTACCTCGACTTCTTGCGCACCCTGCCGATCCGGCTCGAGCTTGGCGGCGCGGGAGCGACCGGAGTGGCGAGCGGACTGCGGGTCGTCCACGCGTGCTGGGACGAGGTCGCCTTCGGCGTCATCGACGAGGCGCTCGTGCGCCACGGTGGCATCTCCGACTCGTTTCTGGTCGAGGGTTCGAACGACGAGTCCCTGCTTTTCGCGGCGCTCGAGATCGTCCTCAAGGGCAAGGAGATGCAGCTCCCGGCGGGCGACTTCCTGGTGGACAAGGACGGCCAGCGGCGCGTTCTGGCGCGCGTGCGCTGGTACGCCCCGCCGGCCGGCCATACGGTCGCGAGCTACGCCCTGCCGCACTTTCCGCAGCTGTCGCCGGCGGCGCTCCCGGCCAAGGTTGTCGCCGAGGCTCGCCCCTATCCGCCGGCCGCGGCGCCGGTCTTCTTCGGCCACTACTGGCTCACCGATCGAGCGCCCGCGGCGCTTGCGCCCAATGTGTACTGCCTCGACTATTCCGTCGCCGCCGGCGGCTTCCTGTGCGCTTGGCGCGTCGACCCCGCCGGTACCGGTGACTCCACCGGCCGGTTCGTCACCGCACCTACTCGCTGAGAAGCCGCCCCTTTCTGCCGAGCCTCGGCGAGGCTCGCCCTGCGCGCCGGGTTCCGGGAGGTGCCAGCCGATTCCCCGGCTTCGGTGGTGGGGCACTCCGGCACTCGAGAATCCAAGGTTGGCTCCTATTGAAGCTTGTCGCCCACCTTGGATTCTCGAGCGCCGGAGCGCCCCTGCGAGTCAGAAGGCTTTTCTCTCCGCGATTCCTGAGAGCGCTGGCTTGGGGCCCTTGGTCTCCCGGGCTGTCGGGTCAGGGGGCCTTGGGACCTGGATGCTCCGCCTTCCAGATCATCGATCGGTGGATGCGGTTCCAGCCGCTGGGATGGTCGTAGAACAGGAACTCTTCGATCGGTCCCGGCGCCATCTTGCGATACTCGGACAGGTGCAACGCGGCCTGGGCAAAACCGTCCGGCTGCTGCGAGACATTGAGACCGTAGTTGTCGGCCTCCGCCTCGGTGGTGCGGGTGAGGGTATTGCTCACCGGGGCGGTGACCAGAGAGTAGAACGAGAAAAGGAAGAGCAGGAGCGGCAGGCCCGCGATGTCGCCGATGCCGCGAATCCCCCAGCCGGCGCCGAAGCGCGACCGCACCCGATCGAACGACCAGGCGAGAAAGGCGAAGCCGGCGACGATCAGGATGCCGATCGCGGTCAGCCCCTTGGTCACATGATTGAGGACGTAGTGCCCCATCTCGTGGCCGAGCACCGCCAGGATCTCCTCCTCGGAGCCGCGGTTCATCAGATTGTCGTTGAGGCTGATGCGCGTCGTGCCCATCAGGCCGCTGACGTGGGCACTGATGCGCTTGGTCTGCTTCGAGGCGTCGAACTCGTATACGTCGGTGGCGGGAATGCCGTTCCCCCGCGCCATCGACAGGATCTTTTCCTTGAGCGGGCTCTCGGCGATCGGCTTGAAGTCGTTGAACACCGGCTCGAGGTAGACCGGCGCGATGACGACGGCGAGCATGGCGATGGCGATCGCCACCAGCGCCCCCCAGAGCCACCAGTTCTTCGGCGACCGGCGTAGCACGGCGTAGATCGCGGTGATGGCGAACGTGCCGAGAATGAGCCCGATCGCCAACCCCTTCGCCTGGTCGCCCAGCCAGGCGCCGAGGTCCTGGTTCGACATGCCGTACTGGTGCTCGCGGAAGTAGCCTTCGTAGGCGCTCCACGGCAGGAGGAGCAGGGTCGAACCGGCGATGTAGGCGAGTGAGAAAAGGGCGGTCTGGACGAAGCGGAAGCGTGAGGTGCGCTCGGCCCAGTCGCGGATCCGCGCCGAAGTGCGGGTGCCGAGGAAGATCCAGGCGACCCCCAGCCCGGCGAGGAAGTCCCACAGCAGCAACCAGTAGCCGCCTTCGAAGTAGGCGTCCGACTTCGCCCGCGCCGCCGGCGATAGCTGCGCCAGATAGGCGGCGGTGGCGGCCTCGGCATCGAAGCTCGCCGGCGCTTTCGCGCCTGCTGGCGCCGGCGCCACTGCAGCGCCGATCGCCGGCGCTTGTGCCGCTACCGGCCGGACGAAGGCGGCGAAGAGAGCCAGAGCTGCGGACAGAACGACGATCGTCTTGGTCACGAATGGATCCCCGGTGCGAAGCCTATGCGAACGGGTCGCCGATCTTCTCGCGACTCCCGCCATCTGGTGACGGGGACACAGTGACGGGACGGCACATTAGAGGGACACCCAGACCAGCGTGTCCCTCCATTGTGTCCCTCAGGTCGGCCCGGGCGGGAGCTTGTGAGATTCTCGTCGCTCTCATGCGCACCGAGCCCATTGGCCCCGCCGCCTTCCGGGTCGAATTCGACAGCCCCGCCGAGCTCGCCGCCATCGAGCGCGCCAGCCTCGGCGTCGGCGGCCTGCTCGTGCCCAGCTCCGCCGAGCTGCCCCCCGACACCCGGCTTGCGTTGACGCTGCAGGTCTCCGGCGGGGTCGAGGTTGCGGCGGCGGCCCGTGTCGTCGCGGCGCTCCCCGGCGCGCTCGCGCTGCATCTCGAAGGGAACCCGACCGAGCTCGTCCGCGCGTTGCTCGCGCCGCCGCCAGCGGCTGCCGAAAGCGCAAAGGTGGAGGAGGGGCAGCTCGAGGACGAGACGGCAGCGGTTTCCCTCTGGGAGCGTCTGCGCCGGCTGACGCCGCCGCAGAAGATGATGCTCGCCGGGAAAGCCGACCGCTTCGAGCGCGCGATCCTGGTGCAGGACAGCGATCCGCAGGTGCTCTTCGCCCTGCTCAAGAACCCGCGCCTGGCGACCGACGAAGTGCTGCGCGTCGCCAAGTCGTCGTTTCTGTCGTTTCAGGCGGCCGAGCTCATCCTCAAGACGCAGCCCTGGTTCGCCAATCTCGACGTGCGCGTCGCCCTGGTCCGCAACCCGAAGCTGCCGCTGCCGTTTGCGCTGAGGATTCTTCCCACCCTGCCCGACAGCGAGGTGCGCCCGATCGCCAAAGGTGCCGCAACCAGCATGGCCCTCAAGCAGGCGGCATTGAAGCGTCTGCAGGGCGGCTGAGCCCGGCGATCGCGAGGTGGAGGTCGTCAGCGCGGTTTGCGCGCGGGGGAGCGGGGCTTGCCGGTCGCGGATCGCGGGCGGTGGGTGCCTGCCGGGGCATTGCCGTAGGGGGCTTCCGGTTCGCGCACCAGCCCGGCGAGCGCTTCGGTATCGAGGCCGCCACGGAGCTCTTCCTGGACGCGCTCGGCGAGGTAGACCTTGAGCAGCGACTGATAGGGGACGTCCATCCGGTTCGCGAGGACCTTGAGATCGGTGAGGAGCGCTTCCGGGAGGCGCAGCGAGATCGTCTCCGTCGACGGCTGGAGGTTCGGGAAGCTGGCCGCGCGCGCTCTCGACCAGTCGACGTAGTCGGTCGAGTCATGGGTTGCCCAGAAGCGGCGCTCTGCCGCTTCGTTGCGCAGTGGTGGGACCTTCTTCTTGCCGGCTGCGGTCATCCTGATCGCGCGCTGCCTCATAGGCGCTCCTTTCCTTCCGACTCATATCGCGTACTGAGATCACCCGCAGGCGACGAAGGCGAACTGTGAAGACGACCAGGAGTCGCCGGCCGGCGCGCGTCTTGCCGAGCGCGAGGAACCGCGGCTCCCTCTGCGAGTGGGAGAGATCCTCCGCGAGCAGGAGGGGCTGCTCCCCGAAGAGCTCTTCGCACTCGCTTGGCCGCACGCTGTGCCGTGCCCAACTCTTCTCCGAGTTGCCGTCGTCCCATTCGAACCGGAGGACGTCGGGAATTGGCGGCTCGTCGCCACGCACAGGTTAAGTATATGCGAAACATATACCGCTGTGCACCGCTCCGGCTGCGATGCAGTCGAGGTCGTCCTTCGATGCACCCGGGGAGTTGTCACTCCGATATTCTCCACGACGATCATGACCCGGGTCGTCGCTGCGCCTGCGATCGTCCGCCTGCTCGAGCGCGAGCCCGGGCTCTTGCCGGCCGTCGAGAGCGTGCTCGAGAGAGGCGTGGCGCTGCGGGCCGCGGCGCGCCGGGCCTACGCCGCCGCCGTACCTTCGGGGCCGCCCGCCGGCGACGCGGCGCGGGCGAGTCTCGCCGAGCTCGCCGCCGCGGTCTCGGCGCTGGAGCGGATCGCCGAGCGTGGCCCTCTCTCCGCGCAGGTCGATGGGGCGATCGCGCGCCTGATCCGGGCGGTGGCGGCGGCTCGCGCCACCCGGCATGCATTCACTCCGCGGCGCGTTTTCCGTTCGGCGGAGGCGCGTCGCGCGCTCTCCCAGGCGCAGTGGCTGTTCGCGCGCGCCTGGGTGGCGCTCGAGAAGGAGGCCGCCGGCCGGTCGCTCCGCGCTCTGCCCTGGCGCCTCGAGCTCTGCTCGCACCTCGACCCGGAGGTGCCGTTCGACGAGCTCGAGATCTCGGGTCATGAGCTCCCCGCCACGCCCGCCGCGAAGCGCCCATGGGGCGAGCGCTGTATGCTGTCGGGCGAGCCGTTCCTGATCGACCGTGCCCGCGAGCCGGCGATTCGCTTCAGATCGCTCGAAGCGGCCCACCACGTGCTCTCGCCCGCGTGCCACCAACTGGTGGTGCGGCTGCGCGCGGCGCTCGCCCGGGTGCCGGGGGATGCACCCGGGACTCCGGCGGGTTTGGCGCTCGGTGCCCTTCAGCGCTCGTTCGGATTCCTGTTCGAGGAGTACCTGGCCGAACCGGGCCACCCGACCTTCGCCCGCCTCGGGCTGCTCGACTTTCCGTCGCTCGCGGTCGGGCTCAACAACCTTCTCGTCGCCTGGGCGCACCGGCCGCTGTTCGGGCGCCTGCCGGGCGCGGGCGGCGCGCCGTACGAGTGGCGGAGCTACGCCGAGGTGCGTCGCGACGCCTTCGCCCTGGCGCGCGGCTGGGAACGTCTCGGCGTTCCCTCGGACTCGACGGTCGGGATCCTGGTCGACGAGAACGCGCCGGAGTTCTATCTCACTGAACTCGCCGCGGTGCTTTCGAACCGTGCCTCGGTGGGGCTCCCGGCCGGCCTCTCCGCCGAGGCGCTCGCCGGGATCGCCGGCCAGGCCGGGCTCGGGCTGGTCGTCGCGGACCGCCGTGGCCTCGAGCTCCTGCGCGCTCCAGCGTTCGCGTCGACGCGCGCAGCGCTCGCCGCGACCGCAGGGGTCATCGGCTTCGGCGATGCGTTTCCCGAGTTGCGGCGCGACGAGCGCGCTCTCGCGGCGTTGCTGGACGGCGACTCCGATCTCGCGGCTTGGCGGGCGGCCTCCGGACTGACCCTCGGGTCCGGAATTCTGCACGACGACGCGCCCGGCCATGCGCGGGCGCGCGAGCTCGGAATTGTCGAAGATGCTGCCGACGATCTGTTCACCATCCTGTTCACCTCGGGCAGCACCGGCGAGCCGAAAGGGACGCTCGCAACGCGCCGCCGGT
>JBDTQT010000132.1:0-10698 GCA_039932055.1 Thermoanaerobaculia bacterium | reverse complement strand
CGCCGATCGCCGCGCGCCACGGCGCCAACGTCAAGGTGACGGAGGTGCCGCCGGGACCGCCGGTGCTTTCGACCCTGGTGGCGGAAATCTATGCACCGACCGCCGGCGAGCGCCTCGACCTCGCCGGGCAGGTGAAGGCGATCTTCGAAGGCACCGCCGGTGTCGTCGACGTCGACTGGTTCGTCGAAGGTCCCGGCCCGCGTCTAGATTTCGAGGTGGACCGCGAGAAGGCGTCGCGCGCCGGCGTCTCGCCGGAGGCGATCGCTCGAACCCTGCGCGTCGCCGTCGCCGGCGCCGACGCGGCGCACCTCGCCGACCCGCGCTCGCGCGAGCCGGTGCCGGTCGTCCTGCGCCTCGATCCGGCGCAACGCGCCGGCGCCAGCGAGCTGCTGGCGATGAGCGTCCAGGGGAGTCAGGGCGCGCTCGTGCCGCTCTCCGAGCTCGTCCGCCCGGTCGCCACCGAACGCGTCCCGTTCATCTACCACAAGAACCTGCGGCCGGTGACCTACGTCGTCGGGGATGTCGCGGGCGCCTCGGAGTCGCCGGTCTACGCCCTGCTCGACATGCAGGAGCAGATCGCCGCGGTGCGCGACGCCTCGGGGCGCCCGATGGAGGTGCTGTTCTCCGGCCGGCCCGCCGACAGCACACGCTCGACGATGATCTGGGACGGCGAGTGGCAGGTCACCCACGACGTCTTCCTCGACATGGGGATCGCCTTCGCCGTGGTGATGGTGCTCATCTACCTCCTCGTGGTGGGCTGGTTCGGCTCCTTCGTCACGCCGCTCATCATCATGGCGCCGATCCCGCTGACACTCATCGGCGTCATTCCGGCGCACGCGTTCGGCGGGGTCTTCTTCACCGCCACTTCGATGATCGGTGTAATCGCACTCGCCGGCATCATCGTGCGCAACTCGATCCTGCTGGTCGACTTCATCAACCTCGAGCTCAAGACCGGGGAGCAGCTCGACCGGGCAGTGATCAAGGCGGCGGCGGTCCGCTTCCGCCCGATCGCGCTTACCGCCGCCGCGCTGGTCGTCGGCGGCGTCGTCATCCTGCTCGATCCGATCTTCCAGGGGCTCGCGGTGGCGCTCATCTCGGGCGTCGTCGTGTCGACCGCCCTCACTCTCGTGCTGGTCCCTCTGCTCTACTGGATGTATGTCGCCACGGTCGGCGTCGACGCCGTCGTGGAGCTTTCCTCCAAGGAGAATCACTCATGAACGTCAACGAAGCGCTGCGCCTGATCGCCGGATTCTTCATCCTCCTCTCGGTCGCCCTGGGTTGGTTCGTCCACCCGGGCTTCTACCTCTTCACCGCCTTCGTCGGCCTGAACCTTCTGCAGTCCGCCTTCTCGAAGTGGTGCCCGATGATGGCCATTCTGCGCAAGGCGGGGGTGAAGGAGTCTTGATGCAGCCCGGCGGCGCACTGGAGCTGCGATGAGTCCGGAACCGTCCGAAGAGCTCTTCGCGCGTATCGCCGAGCGCCTGAAGGCGCTCGCCGACCCCACCCGCCTCAAGATCCTCCATGCCGTCGAGGACCGCGAGCTCTGCGTCTCGGGGATCCTGGAGGTCGTCGGCGGCAGCCAGGCGAACATCTCGAAGCACCTTTCGAAGATGAAGTCCTGCGGTATCCTCGGCTCTCGTCGCGACGGCACCAACATCTACTACCGGGTCGTCGATCCGGCTGCCTTCACCATCTGCCGCACGGTTTGTGACGCGCTCGAGCAGCGCGCGGCTTCTGAACACCGCCTCCTCAAGAGCGTCGCCCAGGCGGCGCGGAAAGCCAAGACATGAGAGACATCCTGACCTTCGCCGCTTTCGTACTCATCTGGTGGGTGCTGCAGACCAAAGTGCTACCGCGCTTCGGGGTCGCCACCTGAGCGGTGCCCAATCCGGCCGTGCGCCGGAAAGGCACTGCAGGCGAAGACCCTGAGGATTGCTCAGGCGGAGCCCCTCCGCCGGGGCCCTCGCCCGGAGAGTGACCGGTTGAGGGCTGGGCGACGACGGTCGATCAGACGATGCAGATCCTCGGCGCCGCCACCCGCGGCAGCTGCCGACCGATTGCCCCCAATCCAAATGCCGCCCAGGCCCGGCCGCACCCCGGCCACCTGCCGTCGTTCCCCCTCGTCGAAGCGCCCGAGGACTGAAAGCAATCCTTTCTTGCCGCCGGCAGCCTCTTCCTCTATCCTTGCAGCTAGCTTGCCCTGACGACCGCCTGTCCTGCCTCGCAACGACGACTCCCCGCGAGGACGGTCGGCCTGCCCGGAATTCCGAAGGGAGACATCTCATGCGCGTTCTGGCCCGAATTTCCCTCCTGCTCGGTCTCGCTCTCGCCGCCCCGGTTGCGGCTCAGGTGGGGCTCCTGGTTCAACCCATCATCGGCGTGGAATCGACGCCGTCGGATCCCTCGGCCCCGAGCCTCCTGCCGGAGGCCGCAGCCATCATCCAGTACGACGACAACGAGGTCGACACCTACGTCTACGGCTTTGCCACGACCAATACGTTCGAGTTGATGATGCGCTTCGACAGCATTCTGGGAACGGACGTCACCCTCGGCGGTGTCGACGTCTGCATGCAGCAGACCGGCAGCGATTCGACGATCCGCTACGAGGTGGTCGTGTGGTCGGCGGACGGCCCGGGCGGCACCCCCGGGACCGAGCTCGCCCACTATGCCGCGCTGGCGACCGGAGTCACGGCCACGCCGAGTTTCCACAGCACCAACTTCACCTACCCGTTCACGACCTATTCGACGGTCTATATCGGGGTGCGCTACAACCCCATCGTCGATCCGTCGTTTCACTTCTGCGTCGACCTGGACGGAGCCACCGTGCATCCGGCCTACTATCGAAACAACGAGACCGGCAGCTGGGGGAGCGTCCCTGCTGTTCTGCCTTCCTACAACGCCATGATGTTTCGCGCCTACGTCTACACGCCTGGAGTGTTCCAGGAGTCGCTCCTGGTTCCGGGCTATCTCGTCGACCGCCTGAGCCCGGCCGGCACCGCCACGCTCTTTGCCGTACGCAACCTTACTGCCAGCACCGTGAACGCTGAAGTCGAGTACTTCGACGTGCTGGGTACCAGCCTGCGCAGCGACCCCCTCACGCTCGGCCCGAACGAGACCTACACCGCCAACGTCCGGGATACCGCCGGTCTGCCTGCCGACGTCGACGGCTACGCTCGCGGTTACATCGAAATTTCCACTGCGGGCGATCCGCATCAGGTGCCGGTCCTGGGCGGCGACTTCTTCCAGATCGACGTGGCCGAGAACTTCGCCACCGGCGACAAGCTCGTGCGGTTCTCGACCGACCTGTGCAGCGAGAGCTCGATCCGCTTCCTCGCCTTCCCCTTCCCGGGCAGTGGAACGCGGCTCAGCGTCTGGATTGCCAACCCCCGGGGCGAGGACCTCGGTGATCCGCCGTCGTTCTCTGTTCGCGCCTACGACGAAGCCGGGAATCCGCACGGCGCTCCCTTCGGAGTCTTCACCGCAAACCACGCGCTGCAGTTCGATGCTTCGACCTTTGCCGGCGGACTCCTCTTCGGCTTCCTGAAGTTCGACTTCAGCAGTAGTTTCGGCGGTGTGGTCTATTCCGAGGCCCAGGCCGGCGGCAAGTTCTCGGTCGGGATGACTGGCCAGTGCCACGAGGCGCCCTGAGCCACCGTCGCCGGGGCCGTCGCGGCGCGCGGCGCCGCAGTCGGTGAGGCGGTTGGGCTAGATTTTGGGCTCGCGCATCTCGCGGGCGAAGGCGAGGAACGCCTCGGCGTCGGCGAAGGTCGAGGCCCAGCCGAAGGAGACCCGGACGGCGCCGGTCGACTTGTCGTCGATGCAGCGGCGAAAATCGTCGTAGGTGATGTGCGCCACGTTGTCGCCGACCTCGCGCATGCAGTGGAAGAGCTCGCCCTTGGACAGGCCGAGGGCGAGCTCGCCGGCGCCCGGATTGCAGAAACAGCCGGTGCGCAGCGAGATCTGGTATTCGCTGGCGCGACGTTCGATCACCGGGTGATCGATGAAATGCCCGCTGGCGTCGTAGAAGTTGAGCGTGACGGTACCGCCGCGGTGCTCGGTCGTCGCCGGACCGTAGACCCTTACCACCGGAGCGCCGTTGCCATGACGCAGGGCAGCGAGCTCCGCGAGGAGCCATCCGGTGAGCGCGAGCACCCGTTCGTGGATGCATTCGACGCCGGCGCTCTCGAGCAGATCGAGTCCATACTCCACCGCCGGCAGGATCGCGTAGTTCAGCGTGCCGTCTTCGAACGCCGCTTCGCCCTCGGCCAGGGTGTGAATATCCGCCTGCACCGAGGCAACGGTGATCGTGCCGCCAGCGAACCAGGGGCGGTGGAGCTTGGCGAGCGCGCTGCGCCGCGCGAGAAGCGCACCGACGCCGGTGGGATAGCCGAACATCTTGTAGAACGACAGAGCGACGAAGTCAGGGTGCACCTCGCGCAGGTCGAGGCGGTTGGTCGGCACGAACGCCGCGGCGTCGAGGAGCACGTCCCAGCCCTGCTCCTGGGCGCGCGTGATCCACGAGAGCGGATGCTGCACGCCGGAGAAGTTCGACTGCGCCGGGTAGGCGAACAGGTTGTGGCCGCCGGGTCGGGCGCGCGCCAGTTCGCGCTCGAGCGCCGCTTCGTCGACCCGGAGCTCGGGCGGAGTGACCGGGACGTAGATCGTCTCGGCGCCGCGGGCACGGTCGAACTCGCGGATACCGTTCACCGAGTTGTGATTGTCGAAGGTGAGCAGAAAGCGGTCGCCGGGCTCGAACGGATACGCCTCGCCGACCAGCTTCAGCGCCTGACTGGCGTTGGCGGTGAAGATCGCCACGTACTCCCCGGGGTCGGCGTGGAAAAAGTCGAGGACCCGCCGGCGGCAACTCTCGACGAAGTGGGTGGCCGCGGCCGAAGTCGGATTCGTCGAGTGCGGATTCCCGAGGACCGAGCCGAGAAGCATCTCCATGTGGCGCCGCACCTGGCTCTCGCCGTAGAGGCCGCCGCCGGTGTAATCGAGATAGACGTGGCCCTCGCGCTCCAGCCGTGCGAATTCGCGGTGGCGGAAGTCGTCGAGTTTCGCGGTGCGCGCATACTCCGGAAAAGCGGCGACGAATCGTGCCGCCGAGTCCTCCGCAGTTGCAATCATGGTGTTAGCTTAGCCGATCGCGGTCCCAGCCGAGGCCGCCCCCATGGGGGGCGAAGGGAACTGGAGTCCGTGGCAGCATCCTTCTGCAGCCAGGAGCCTTAGCCATGCGTGACACCGGAATCGCCTACGAACTTGTCACCGACCTCTCCTTCGACGAAGCGGTCGCGCGCTGCCGGACCGAGCTTGCCCGCGAGGGCTTCGGCGTGCTGACCGAGATCGACATCCAGGCGAAGCTCAAGGAGAAGCTGGGGGTGGACGTCCCGCGCAACCTCATCCTCGGCGCCTGCCACCCGCCCTCCGCTCATCGCGCCCTGCAGGCGGTGCCGCAGGTCTCTGTTCTCCTACCCTGCAACGTCGCCGTGGCGGTCGAAGACGGGCGAACGGTGGTCCGCGCCATGAACCCGCAAGGGGCGATGAAGCTGCTCGGCAACCCGACGCTCGATGAGGTCGCCGCCGAGGTGGGAGCGGCGCTGCGCCGGGTCGTGGCTGCAGTCGATGCCGTCGCCGCCCCCGCCGATCTGCGACGGGCCGCGGAAACCCTCGCGCCGGGCGAATGATGGTTCAGGCCTTCGCCGGGCGGAAGCGCTGGCGGAGCATCTCCAGCCTGAGCTCGATGTCCGGGACGGTCATGACGATCGCCTCCATGTGTTTGGCGAGACCGGGCGACTGGGCGTTCGCCCGCATGTCGGCGAGCAGCGGATGGATCTTGGCGAAGGTCGCGAAGATCTCGCTGTTGGCATCGAGGAACATTTCGCGATCGATGGCACCGTGGCTGACGAGCGACGCCGCCATGTCCCAGTAGCCGACGACCATGCGGTACCTGCCGCTGTCGGCGCTCGCCAGGACGGCGCGAATGTCGTCGATCGATTCCGGGTGGAACTGGCGCAGAAACCAGGTGCGGGCCTCGCGCAAAAGCGGCTCGCGCCGCATTTCGAACAGCTTCAGGATCAACTGGGCGCTTTCGAACGGAGTGGACATTCGCGGACTCTAGCGCGGCGGCCGCGACCCGGCGAGACGGGCATCGCTTGACAGCCTTGATAGCCTCCGGCGATGCCGTTCATCGCCGCCGTCTGCCAGATGCGTTCGACTTCGGATGGTGCCGGGAACCTCCGCCAGGCGGAGGCGCTGGTGCGCGAGGCCGCGGCGCGCGGCGCGACCTTCGTCGCGACGCCGGAGAACACCAACTACCTCGGGCCGCACGCCGAGAAGGTCCGTCTGGCGGAGACGCTCGCGGGCCCGACCTGCAGTCTGTTCTCGCGGCTCGCGCAAGAGCTGTCGCTTCACCTTCTCCTGGGATCGTTCAACGAAAAAAGCTCGGTAGAGGGATGCTGCTTCAACACCAGTGTCCTGTTCGGTCCGACTGGTGACCGCCTCGCGCTGTATCGCAAGATCCACCTGTTCGACGTCGATGTGCCCGGAGGGGTCTCGTTCCGCGAGTCCGCGACGGTCGCTCCCGGAGCGGACGTCGTGGTGGCCGAGACCGCTTTCGGCGCCGTCGGTCTCTCTATCTGCTACGACCTGCGGTTCGGCGAGCTCTATCGGATGCTGGTGGCACGCGGCGCGACGGTGTTGACGGTTCCATCGGCGTTCACGGCCACGACCGGGAAAGCCCATTGGGAGATCCTTCTGCGTGCCCGCGCGATCGAGTCGCAGGCGTTCATGCTCGCCCCCGGACAGCACGGTGCGCACGACGACGGCGGCCTGCGCGAGAGCTGGGGGCACTCGCTGATCGTCGACCCCTGGGGGCGGATCCTCGCCGAGGCTCCCGACGGCATCGGCATCGCGACAGCTGAGCTCGATTTCGCCGAGACCGGCCGCGTGCGCGCCGCGATTCCGATGGCCGCCCATCGACGCCTGCCCGGCTGAGCCCAGCCTCAGAACCTCTCGCCGGGCGGCCCGTATCTCCCAGGAGCACTTACCAAGGAGACGGGGGATGGGAAATCCGGTCGTGCATTTCGAGTTCTGGTCGAAGGATCCGGCGAAAACTTCGGAGTTCTACGAGCAGGCGTTCGCCTGGCGAATCCAGCATGTTCCCGAGATGAGCTACTGGATGGCCGACACCGAGGGTCCCGAAGGCAACAAGGGGGTGAACGGCGGCATCTTCCGGCCCGAGGGCGAGCCCGAGGACTGGCCGGGGAAAGTCGCCATTTACATCCAGGTGCTCAATCTCGAAGCGGCGCTCGAACGTGTCGTCGCAGCGGGCGGCCAGGTCCTCGCGGCACGCAAACCGATCGCCGGCATGGGCGCCATCGCCCTCTTCTCCGACCCCGAAGGCCGCGCCGGCGGCCTCTGGGAGATGGCCGGCTGAGGAGTTCCGCGGGTAGCGCTACCCCTGCGCCGCTTCGACCAGCTTGTCGACGACCGCCGGATCGGCGAGGGTCGAGATGTCGCCGAGGTCGGAGACATCGCCGGCGGCGATCTTGCGGAGGATGCGGCGCATGATCTTGCCCGAGCGCGTCTTGGGCAGGCCCGGGGCGATGACGATCCGATCCGGCGTGGCGATCGCCCCGATCGCCTCGCGTACCTGCTGCTTGAGGGCGCCTACCAGCTCCTCCGCATCCCACGACTCGAACTCGGGCGTGATGATGACGTAGGCGAAGATGCCGGTCCCCTTGATGTCGTGCGGGAAGCCGACGACCGCCGCCTCGGCAACCGCCGGATGCGCCACCAGAGCGCTCTCGACCTCGGCGGTGCCCAGCCGGTGGCCGGAGACGTTCAGGACGTCATCGACGCGGCCGGTGATCCAGTAGTAACCGTCCTCATCTCGCCGGCAGCCGTCACCGGTGAAATAGAGTCCGGGGTAGGTCTGGAAATAGGTCTCACGGAAGCGCGCGTGATCACCCCAGATGGTCCGCGCCTGACCGGGCCACGAGCGCTTCAGGCAGAGATTGCCGGATACACCGTTGCCGGCGAGCTCCTTGCCCTGCTCGTCGACCACCACCGGCTCGATGCCGTAGAACGGCAGCGTCGCCGAGCCCGGCTTGGTCGGCGTCGCTCCCGGCAGCGGCGTGATCAGGATGCCGCCGGTCTCGGTCTGCCACCAGGTGTCGACGACCGCGCAGCGACCGTCGCCGACCACGTCGTGGTACCAGGTCCAGACCTCCGGGTTGATCGGTTCGCCCACCGAGCCCAGGATGCGGAGCGAAGTGCGCTTGTACTTCTTCACCCACGAGTTGCCCTCGCGCGCGATGGCGCGCAGCGCCGTCGGCGCGGTGTAGAAGATCGTCACCCCCAGATCGTCGACGACCTGCCAGTAGCGGCCCGCATCGGGATAGACCGGCACCGATTCGAACATGACGGTCGTGGCCCCGTTCGCCAGTGGGCCGTAAACGATGTAGCTGTGGCCGGTCACCCAACCGATGTCGGCGGCGCAGAAGTAGACATCCTCCTCGTGCAGGTCGAAGACCAGCTTGTGGGTCATCGCTGCATAGACGAGATAGCCGCCCGTGGTGTGCAAGACCCCCTTGGGTTTGCCGGTCGAACCCGAGGTGTAGAGAGTGAACAGCGGCGACTCGGCATGCATCCATTCGACTGGACAGGTCGAGCGCTGACGGTTGCACTCCTCCTCGAGCCAGAAGTCGCGCCCAACCTGCATCGGCACCTCGGTCTCCGTGCGCCGCGCCACCAGAACCGCGTCCACGAAGGCGAGGCCTTCGACGGCGCGGTCCACCGTCGCCTTGAGGGGAATTCGCTTGCCGCCGCGCAGGCCCTCGTTCGCCGTCACCACGAGCTTCGCCCCGGCGTCGAGGATCCGGCCACGCAGCGACTCGGCCGAGAAGCCGGCGAAAACGACCGAATGCACGGCGCCAATGCGGGCACAGGCGAGCATGGTCGCGGCGAGCTCGGGAATCATCGGCATGTAGAGCGCCACGCGATCGCCTTTGGTCACGCCATGGGCCAGCAGAACGTTGGCGATGCGGCAGACCATGTGCTTCAACTCGCGGTAGGTGATCGAGCGGTAGTCCCCGGGCTCATCTCCCGCCCAGAGAATCGCCGGCTTGTCGCCGCGCGTCGCGAGATGCCGGTCGACGCAGTTGTGGCAGGCATTGAGCCGCCCGCCGCCGTACCAGGAGAAGTCCACTTCGCGCAGATCGGCGTCGAAGATCTGCTGCGGCGGATGGAACCAGGTGAGGATCTCCGCCTGTTTCTGCCAGAAGCCCTCCGGATCGTCGATCGATAGCCGGTACTGCCGCTGGTACTCCTCGAATGAACGGACGTGGGCCTTGGCGGCGAGCGAAGCGGGCGGCTGGATCATGAGGATCGTTCCTTTCTGGCTGCGCAGAAGTCCGTTCGTGGATCAAATCCGAACACGAGGGTGGAGCTCGGGAAAGCGCTGCGATAGCAGGAGGTAGAGCTCCGTGGCGCCGAGGGCGACGCCAAGCGGGTCGTGGTCCGGATAGGCCGGCAGGCCGAAGAAGCTGCACGCCGCACCGAGGGCGCCGACTCCGCGCGGCCGGCCCGAACACGGATCGTCGACCGGTGCGCGGCAGGCGCTCCCCCAGAGGATCGTGCGCTTCGCCACCGGCACACAGTCGCGAGATCGGAGTCCATGGTTGACGAGAGTCTAGAGGAAGCGCCGCCGGAGCTCCACTCGAGCAGCAACTGCCCCGGCGGCGGAATGGGGCGAACCCGGTGTCCGGCGTTGATTGCCGCGGAGGCCGATCCGGACTTCGGGTAACAGACACTCATGACAAGGTCCTGCATCTCGCTGTCCGGGACCACGAAGTCGGAGCTCTAGATCAGGAAGTCGGCGAACCGGATGATCCCGTCGCCGGCCTGATCGACGACGTCGAACAGACCGACCTGAGGGGAGCGACATCCAGGTCCTCGAATGTCGGCCGGAAAACCGTTCGGCGCTCACGCCGTAGAATGGTGCATGCGAATGCTCGCGCTGGTCCTTACCGCCGGCCTCACCGCCGCTCCGACCGTTCAACAAGCCCAGAGTGCGCCGCCGGCGGCCGATCTCGCCGGTGCGATGCAAGCGTTCACCGCCGGCATGGAAGCCAAGGAGCGCAAGGATTTTGCGCAGTACCGGGCCGGCATCGAGCGCGCGGTCGAGCTGCTGCCCGATCCGGCGCGCCTGCTCTACCGCCTGGCGGTGACCCGGCTGCTCACCGGCGACGCTGCGGGCGCGGTCGCGGCCTATCGCCGCCAGGTCGATGCCGGCCTCGCCCGCGATCCGCGGCAGGATCCCGAGCTCGCCGCCCTGCTCCCGGATGCCGGATTCCAGGCGGCACTGGCGCGCCTCGATGCGCTCCAGGCGCCGATCGTCGCCTCGTCGGTGGCCTTCGAGTTGCCGGTACGCGACCTGATCGAAGGCATCGCGCACGATGCGAGGACCGGCAGTTTCTACTTCTCGAGCGTGGCGCAAAGAAAGATCCTCCGGCGCACCCGGGAAGGCGTCGTCTCCGATTTCGTCCCGACCGGCGCCCACGGCCTGCTCTCAGCGCTGGGGATCGCGGTCGATACGGAGCATCGCCGCCTCTGGGTGCTGTCGGCTGGCCTGCCCCAGGCGACCGGACTCAAGGTGAGCGAGCGCAAGAAGAGCGCCCTGCTCGCCTTCGACCTCGA
>JBDTQT010000131.1:0-11119 GCA_039932055.1 Thermoanaerobaculia bacterium | reverse complement strand
GGTGAGCCGAGTCTTCGTCACCGCCGGCCAGGCGGTCGAAGGCGGCGATCCGCTGGTCGAGGTGGACTGAGCCCGCGCTGGTCCGCTGATCGCGTCGCGCTGAGCTTCAGCGGTCCCCGGCGGTAGCTCATGGAATCGACCTTGGCTCTCTCATCCGCGGCGAGGAGGCAGACGATGAAGCGATCCGTCGCCACCCTGCACGCCGCGCTCGCGGCCCTCCTGTTTTTGGCTACCCCGGCAGCACCTGCCGCCTGCGGTCGCGGCGCTCGACGGTAAACGCCGCGGCGATGAGGAGTCCGGCGACCAGCGATGCGGCGACGAGCAGCATGCGAAATGCCGTCTGGATTCCCGGCACTACTTCTTCGGCGAGGAGCGCCGTGAGGCTGCGGTAGCCGATCGAGCCCGGCACCAGCATCAGGATGCCGGGTACCAGCGGGATCGAGCTCGGCAGCTTGCGGATGCGCTCGTAGAGGCCACTGGCCAACCCGACGGCGAGTGCGCCGGCGAACATGCCGACCTCGGGCTCGAGCATCTCGGCGCCGAGCCGCCCGGCGAAATAGCCCACCGTGCCGATGAGGACGATCCAGGGGATCTCGGTGCGCGGCGCGCGCAGCAGCACCGAGAGCGCCAGCGGAGCGAGCAGCAGCGCGGCGATCTGCAGCCAGACCGGCGGTCCGAGCGCGATGGCGGCAGTGGCCTCGCCGGTGGACCCGACTCTCGCCCCCAGCACCGCCACAGCCAGGCGGCTGCCGATGGCGACGCCGAGGCCGATCATCAGAAAGGTCACCAGGGCGCCGGCGAAACGTGCCGTGCCGGACGAGAGATGCTCCGCGGCGAGCTCCGACAGCGCGATGGTCAGGGTGTACCCCGGCAGGAGAACGATCAGGCCGGCGACGGTCGCGATATAGACCGAGAGCGGCGGCACGGTCTGCGCCACCACGGCGGCGGTAAAGGCGGCGAAGGCGGCGGCGAACGGCACGAAGAGCCGCTCGGCAGCCGGCCGGCGTTCGGCGAGGAAGGCAGCGAGGCCGGTCACCAGGCCGACGAAGCCGGCTACCGCGACCTCGCGCAGCGAGCCGCCGAGAAAGACCGCACTGGTCGCCGAGGCGAGACCCCAGCAGAAGTAGGTAAGTTTGCGGCTATAGCGGCGCGGCCGCCGGGCGATCTCGCCGATCTCGGCGCTTGCCGCCGCCGGATCGGTGCGGCCATCGCGCACGCGCTCCAGCAGCGCCTCGAGGTCGGCGAGGCGGCCGAGGTCGATGGTGGCCGGGTTCACTCTTTCGAGATGCGTCCGCTGCGTGGCGCCTTCGCCGAAGGAGATGAAGAGCGAGGTTGGAGTGGAGAAGAACTGCGCCGGCACCTGCAGCCGTTCGGCGACATTGGCGAGCGCCGCTTCGAGCTGGGGCGCCGAAAAACCGGCCTCGTGCAAGGCGCGCCCGAGACGGATCAGGAATTCAGCGGAGCCCTCTGCGCTTGCGGTCGGCACTCCCTCAAGCTATCAGCAGACGACGGAAGAAGCCCGGAGCGCGGTGCGAAACGCCCCGAAAACGCTACCCGGGCGCTACGGCATCGTCGCCGACCAGGAGCCGGTGTCGCGTACTTCGAAGTTGTCTGCGAAGAGTCCGTCGAACTCATAGCAGCCGATGTCGGTCGCAACGCCGACGATGCGTCCGTGATGCTCGAGGTCGGCGAGACGCACGCTGACTGCGCCGTTCGTGCCGCTTCCGAGCGCGAGAGACGAGGCGCTCAGGTGATAGTCCCCGCCTGGCTCGTTCAGAAAGAGCGGGTCTCCGCCGATGAAGTTCGTCGTTTGAACGACGTTTCCGGCAGTGCCCAGATCGGAAACGCTGAACGCCACGATCGAGTTCTGCAGCAGGATCTGCCCGGAATTCGCCACCAGGGTCGCGCCGAAAGTCGAGTAATCGGCGATCGTCAAGTGCCCGAGCGTGGCGATGGAGTTCGTGGTCACGTTGAGCCCGCCCGCGGCACCGAACGTCAGCTGCGAATCAACGAGCGCCATCGTCCCGCCGAAGCCGTCGAGAACCATGTCGTAGGTGGCGGGATCCGCGGCCGCGCCACCGTTGAAGTCGACGAAGAGCCGCTCGAACAGGACAGTCGAGCCGGAGTTGCTGCCGGCTGCGACGGCCGCCGCTTTGAGATTGGCTCCTCCTCCGGTCGCTGAATTGCTCGAAAACCGGCAGTCCAGGAGTTGTGTAGTCGAACCGTTGAACGCCGTGGAGTGAAACGCACCCGTGGCGCCGGCCGAAACAGTGGATACGGCAGTGTTGTTCTGGAAACTGCAGCGGGAGCAGGAGGCGATGCTCCCGCTCGAGTCGGTTTCGAATCGGAGCGCACCGCCCTGGACCGCGAAGCCCGAGGAAGACGCCGCGGAGTTGCCAAGGAATGTGACGTCGCGAAAGTCAGCGTCGGCTCCGTTCAGGGCGCTGACCCGGGCAGCACCTCCCGCCGAGGCACTCGATGCGTTACCGAGGACGCCGTTCGAAAGGAAGGCTCCGTTGTGGACGAAGAGGTTCGTGGCGGCGTTGGACTCATAGTTGACCGCGCCCCCCCCGGTGGTCGCGTGATTCGAGAGGAAGCGGAAGTTCCGGATCTCCAGCGAGACCGCATGTGCGTCGATGGCCCCTCCCAGGAAGAAGGGGCCCGGAGCCATCCCGTTCTTGATCTCGAGGCCGTCGAGAACAAACGATCCGCCGCCCTGGAGATAGATGAAATTACCGGCGTTGCCGAGATCGATCGAGACGTTGAACGGATTCAGGGTCTGGCTCTGGATTGTGAGGCTGCCGCTGGCGGTGAGGACTTCTCCGCCAGCGAACGGGTATGTCCCGTTGGGCAAGTTAATGGTATCGGAGGACCCACCGGCGGCACAGGAATCCACCGGGAGATTCGTGTCGGCGGCCCGCAACGCCTCGCGTAGGGTGCAGTTGCCGTTGTTGACGGCGTCGTCCGAAAGCGTTGCGATAACGTAGCTCGTCGCGTCGAGCTGTGCAGCGCAGAGGACGAACAGGCTGCCGTGCGCGAGTTGGCGAAGCAGCATCAGAAACCGAGTAGAGCTAGGCATTGGCAATCTCCTAGTGCCCGCCGCCCTCGCCCTTGAGCGCGGAGAGGATTCCCTGGACGACCTGCTTGGCGTCGCCGAAGACCATCAGGGTATTGTCCATGAAGTAGAGCTGATTGTCGATGCCGGCGAAGCCGGGGTTCTTCGAGCGTTTGATGGCGAGGCAGGTGCGCGCCTTGTCGGCGTCGATGATCGGCATGCCGTAGATCGGGCTCTTCTCGTCGGTGCGCGCCGCCGGATTGACCACGTCGTTGGCACCGATCACCAGCACGACGTCGACCTGCGGCACGGCCTGCGCCACCACGGCGGCGGTGAAGGCGGCGAAGGCGGCGGCGAACGGCACGAAGAGCCGCTCGGCAGCCGGCCGGCGTTCGGCGAGGAAGGCAGCGAGGCCGGTCACCAGGCCGACGAAGCCGGCTACCGCGACCTCGCGTAGCGAGCCGCCGAGAAAGACCGCGCTCGTCGCGGAGGCAAGGCCCCAGGAGAAGTAGGTGAGCTTGCGTCCGTAGCGTCGCGGCCGGGAGGCGAGCGTGGCGATCTCCAGGCTGGCCGCTGCAGGTGAAGTTCTGCCGTCGCGCACTCGATCGAGCATTCCTTCGAGGTCGGCGAGGCGCCCGAGGTCGATTCCCGCCGGATTCACCCGCTCGAGGTGGGTGCGCTGGTCGACGCCCGCGCCGCAAGAGATGAAGAGCGAGGTCGGCGTCGAGAAGAACTGCGCCGGTACGGCAAGTTGCTCGGCGACACCGGCGAGCGCCGCCTCGAGCTGCGGCGCGGCGAATCCGGCCTCGTGCAGGGCTCGACCCAGCTGGATGAGAAAGACGGCCGCGGAGTCCTGATTGGTCACGGTCTGCACGCCCGGAAGCTATCAGGTGACGAAGGCTCTACCTCCTACGAAGACTCCTTGACCGCGGTGATGATGTCCTGGATCGCCTTCTTGCCGTCGTTGAAGTACATCAAGCAGTTGTCGGCGGCGAACAGCGGATTGGGGATGCCGGCGAAGCCCGGCGAGAGGCTGCGCTTGATCACGATCACGGTCTTCGCCTTGTAGGCCTGGATGATCGGCATGCCGGCGATCGGGCTCTTGGGATCGGTTTCGGCGACGGGGTTGACCACGTCGTTGGCGCCGACGACGATGGCGACGTCGACCTGGTCCATCTCGCCATTGATCTCGTCCATCTCGCGCAGCTTCTCGTATTCGATGTTGGCCTCGGCGAGCAGCACGTTCATGTGGCCTGGCATGCGGCCGGCGACCGGATGGATGGCGTATTCGACCTTGGTGCCTTTTTCCTCGAGCAGCCCGGCGAGCTGGCGCACGGTGTGCTGCGCCTGGGCCACCGCCATGCCGTATCCGGGAATGATCACGACGTGTTGCGCGCCGTCGAGCATGATGGCGATCTCTTCGGCCGAGGTCGCCTTGACGGTGCGATAGACCTCTTCGGCGTCGGGCGTATCGGCGGTCGGGCCCATGGTACCGAACAGCACGTTGGTCATCGACCGGTTCATCGCCTTGCACATGATCTTGGTGAGGACGATGCCCGACGCGCCGACCAGCGAGCCGGCGACGATCAACACCGAGTTCCCGATGACGAAACCGGTCGCGGCGCCGGCGAGGCCGGAGTAGGAGTTGAGGAGCGCGATCGCGACCGGCATGTCGGCGCCGCCGATCGAGATCGTCAACAGCACGCCCAGAACGCCCGAGACGCCGGCGAGCAGCCAGTAGAGCGGGATGTTGGCCGGGTCGAGGACGAGCAGCACGCCGATCCCGATGCTGAGCGCGGCAGCTAGCCACTTGCAGACATCCATGCCCGGGAAGCGGTCCTTCTTGAGCGTCAGGATCCAGCCGATGAGCAGGAAGGAGACCGTAGTCAGCCAGGCGATGAGCTTGTCGCGGCCGCTGGCGTTGGGATCCAGCAGGCCAACCGCGACGCCGTAGGCGATGCCGATGAGAGCGGTGACCGCCGCGAAGCCGTACTTGATCGCCTTCTGCCAACCCTTGAGCTTCCACTTGACGGCCAGGAACTCGGCGAGCTTGCCGAAGGCGACATAGCTGCCATAGAAAGTGACCGAGCCGATGAGGGCGGAGAGCACGGTCGCGATCTCTTCCTGCAGGCCCATGCCGGTACCGGAGCCGAGCGCCTGCTGCGCGCCGATCAGCGCCGCGGCGCCGACCAGCACCGAGGCGCCGCCGCCGAAGCCGTTCAGGATGCCGACCATCTCGGGCATCGAGGTCATCTTGACCTTGGCCGCCATCGACCATCCAATGACGGTGCCGACGCCAGCCCCGATGAGAACGTACTTCCAGGTCATCGACTGGCCGAGCACGGTCGCGGCGATCGCGATCGCCATGCCGAACGCGCCGAGATAGTTGCCGCGCACCGCAGTGCGCGGGTGCGCCATCCACTTCAGGTCGACGATGAAGAAGACTGCGGCGACGAGGTAGGCGAGGTCGCGGAAATCCTGGGTGTGCATGTCGGCTTCCTCAGCGCTTCTTCTGGAACATGCCGAGCATGCGGTGGGTGACCAGGAAGCCGCCGACCACGTTGATCATGGCGAAGGCGACCGCGACGCCGGCGATCACGTGGACGAGCTCGGGAACGTCGGGTTGGCCGGCGAGGATCAGCGCGCCGACGACGGTGATGCCCGAGAGGGCGTTCGAGCCGGACATGAGGGGCGTATGCAGCGTGGGAGGTACCTTGTTGATGACCTCGACGCCGACATAGATGGCGAGGACGAATACGGTGAGTGCGGTAACGAACGTCATGAACCCTCCGGCAAGTCACGCCGACAGCCGGAGAACCGGAAGCGGCGGTCGGTCGATCGGTCAGTCGCTGCCCTGCAGGAATCGGCGGTCGGGGGGAGTGCCCTCCGCGGCGCCGGCTCGCCCCGGGAAAAAACCTCGCCCGAGCCGCGGGCGGAGCCGTTTCGGAGCACGAAAGGCAACCTACCACAGGCTTTCGCAGGGCCAGACCACCCGTCGGGTCGGGGAGATCGTGCGCCGGCCGGAATCGGCGGGCAGGGGCCGAGCTTCGATAGACTTGCTCCCATGACGCGTCCTGCGCCGTGGGGGGAGCTCTCCCTGCGGATCGCCCAGAGTCCTCTTTTTACCGCCTTCTCCTCCCACCTCGCCGCCGGCCGTGGACGCGCCACGCGTCTGCCGCCCGCGGCCGCCGCCTGGGTTTGCGACCTGGTCGCGGAGGAGCTAGGCAGGCCGCTGGTGGTCGTGGTGCCGCACGAGTCGGACGCCTTCGCCTGGCTCGAAAGCCTGCGCCTGGTCGCCGGAGAGGGGATCGGCGGCTACTTTGCAACCCCTTCGCTGTCGCCCTACCAGGAGGCCGAAGCCTCGCTCACGGTGCGCGCCCAGGAGGTCACGGCGCTCGCCGACGCGCTTGCCGGGCGTCTGCGAGCGTTGCTCGTCACACCGCGCGCCCTCTTCCGGCGTCTGCCGGAGGCCGCGGGCCTCGCGCCGATCGTCCTGCGCCGCGGTGCCGAGGTCGACCTCGAAGAGCTCGCGCTCCGCCTCACGGCACTCGGCTACCGCCGCGTCGACCTGGTCGGAGAGGTCGGCGACTTCGCGGTGCGCGGCGGGGTCTTCGACCTCTTCGCCGCCGGTGACGAGGAGCCGCTGCGCCTCGACCTCTTCGGCAACGAGATCGAGAATCTGCGCCGCTTCGAGGTCGAGTCCCAGCGCTCGCACGATGAGCTGCGCGAGGCCGCCGTCCTGCCACTGGCGCTGTTTCCCGAGGGGCCCGACTCCGCTCGGCAACTGGCGCATTTGCTGACCGAGGTCGCGGGAGAGGAGCCCGGGCGGGAGACTCGCGATCACCTCTCCGCCCTGGCCGACGGCGGGCGCTTCCCGGGCTGGGAGAACCTTCTGCCGCTCCTCGCCGCGCGCAGCCTGACGCTCGGCGAGCTCCTGCCGGACGCCATCTGGGTGACGCTCGATCCGGCGGCGCTCGCCGCCGAAGTCAGCCATCACGGCGAGCGCCTGGCGGAGGAGTTCGAGGCGCGCCGCGAGCATCAGCGCTTCGCGCTCGAGCCGGCGCTGCTGGAGCATCCCGTCGCGACGGTCCTGGCGCTGATCGAGAATGCCCCGGCCGCGGTCGTGCCCCTCGCAGCGCCGGGGGAGGCGGTCGATTTCGGAGTCCTCTCGACCGATCTCTACCACGGCCAGTTGCCGCGTTTTCCGAACGAGGTCGCCGCGACGCGCGCGCGCGGCGAGCGGCTCCTGCTCGTCGCGCCGCAGGAGCGCCATGCGGCGCTCGGCGAATTGCTCGAAGGGCGCGATGTTCCTCTGGGCCGCGGCGGGGTCGAGATCGTCACCGGCGAGATCGAGCGCGGCTACCGTCTGCCGGCGGCCGGAGTCGCGATCTACGGCGAGACACAGCTCCTGGCGCGGCCGATGGCGCGCGGCGGCAAGCGCGGCCGGGGTCGCTTCGGCCCGTTCCTGGCGACGCTGCGCGATCTCAAAGTCGGCGACCATGTCGTGCACAACGACCACGGGATCGGCCAGTTCGTGGCGCTGCGCGCGGTCAGCGGCTCGTCCGGTCCCGGCGGCCCGGGGGAGTCCGGCCGCGCTCCGCTGCCGGCCTCGATGCGCAAGCTCGCCGGGCCGGCGGCGGCCGACAACGAAGTGATGGAGATTCTCTACGCCGGCGGCAAGCGACTGCTCGTCCCGCTCGCCCGGCTCGATCTGATCCAGAAGTACAGCGGCATCGAGGGCATCGCGCCGCGCCTCGATCAGCTCGGCGGCTCGTCGTGGAACAAGACCAAGTCGAAGGTGCGCACCGGCATGCGTGACATGGCGGAGGAGCTGCTCAAGCTCTATGCCGAGCGCCAGCTTGCCCGGGCGCCGATTCTCGCCGGTTCGACCGACCTCGAGCGTCAGTTCTCGGCCGCCTTCCCGTTCGAGGAGACGCCGGACCAGGCCGACGCCATCGCCGTCGTGCTCGAGGACCTCGGGCAGTCGAAACCGATGGACCGGCTGCTCTGCGGCGACGTCGGCTTCGGCAAAACCGAGGTCGCCATGCGCGCCGCATTTCGCGCCGTCGATGCCGGCTACCAGGTCGCGGTACTGGCCCCGACGACGATCCTCGCCGATCAGCACCTCGAGGTCTTCACGCGCCGGTTCGAGGGCTTTCCGGTAGTTATCGAGCGTCTCTCGCGACTGCGGGTCGGCAAGGATCTGAAGGATCTCAAGACGCGGATCGCCGCGGGCAAGGTCGACATCACTCTCGGCACGCATCGGCTGCTGTCGAAAGACGTGGAGTTCCACCGCCTCGGTCTCGTCATCGTCGACGAGGAGCAGCGGTTCGGCGTGGCGCAGAAGGAGCGTCTGAAGCAGCTCAAGAAGAACGTCCACGTGCTGGCCATGTCGGCGACGCCACTGCCGCGGACGCTGCAGCTTTCGCTCGCCGGAGTGCGCGACATGGTGGTCATCGAGACGCCGCCCAAGGACCGGATGGCGATCGAAACCGCGGTGCTGCCGTTTTCGGAGGAGCTGGTGCGCGAGGCGATCGAATACGAGCTTCAGCGCGGCGGGCAGGTGTTCTACGTCTACAACCGGGTCGAGTCGATCGAACAGATGGCTGGCGTGCTGCGCGAGCTCGTTCCCGGGCTGCGCATCACCGTCGGCCACGGCCAGCTCGACGAGCGCGAGCTCTACCGCCGGATGCACGCTTTCACGGCGCGCGAGTACGACCTCCTGCTCGCCACCACGATCATCGAGAACGGCATCGACATCCCGACCGTGAACACGATGATCATCCATCGCGCCGACCGCTTCGGACTGGCGCAGCTCTATCAGCTTCGCGGCCGGGTCGGCCGGAGCCGCGAGCTCGGCTACTGCTACCTGCTCGTGCCTCCCGACGCACCGCTCACCGAAGAAGCGCGCCGCCGCCTCGAGGCGCTTCGCGAGTTCACCGAGCTCGGCGCGGGCTTTCGCATCGCTGGCCGCGACCTCGAGATCCGCGGCGCCGGCAATCTTCTCGGCGGCGAGCAGAGCGGGCATATCGCCGAGCTCGGTATCGAGACCTATCTCAAGATGCTCGAGCAGACCGTGCGCGAGCTCAAGGGCGAAAGCGTGGAGGAAGGACCCAGTGTCGCGCTCGACCTGCCGCTGGCGATGACGATTCCAAAGGACTACATCGCCGACGAGAACCTGCGCATGGAGATCTACCGCAAGCTCGCCACCGCCGAGTTGCCGCGCCAGGAGCTGCTCGAGGAGCTCACGGACAGGTTCGGCCGGCCGCCGAAAGAGGTGCTCGCGCTGCTCGATCTCGTCGACTTGAAGCGCGCCGCCGAGGCGCTTCGGGTGCAGGCGATCTCGGCGACCGGAGGCCAGCTGATCTTCCGGCTGCGCCGCGACGCACGAATCGACGTCGACCGGTTGATCCGCTACGTCTCGACCCGCACCGGCGCGACCTTCAGTCCGACCGGCGTCTTGAGCCTCGACCTGCCGCCGGGGCTGTCGGTGATCGACGCGGCGCGCGCCGTCCTCGCGGAGCTCGCGGCGTGAGGGGCCACTGCGCCCGCGCGCGTTCAGCGATCGCCCTGCTCGCGATCGCGGCGTCCGGCTGCCGGCAGGAAGTGCCGATGCCCTCGCCGGACCTGGTGGCCAGGGTCGGCGAGCGCGAGCTCAAGGCGGCGGCATTCGACGCCTACCTCGAGCGCAATCTCGGCGAGTCCGGCGGCGGCCTCGCGAGCGAGGTGCTTTCGCGCCTCTTCGACCAGTTCGTGCGCGAGGAGATGCTCGCCATGTTGGCGCGCGAGCGCGGGCTGATCGACGAGAAGGTGCGGGCCTCCGATGCCGTCGAGCCGCTTCTCGCCGCCAACCCGGTGCCGGAGCCGACGAGCGCCGAAATCGCGGCCTATTTCGCCCTCCATGAGGCGGAGTTCGCCCGTCCGGCGAGGGTCCATCTGCGCCAGATTCTGGTGGACGACCGCCTGGTGGCCGAGCGCGCGCGGCGCGAGCTCCTGGGCGGCCTGCCCTTCGAAGCCGTGCTCGCAAAGGTCAGCGTTCCGGGATCGGCGCCCGCCGGAGGAGACCAGGGGATCCTGGCGCGTGATGAGCTGCCGCCGGCGTTCGCCGATCTCATCTTTAGCCTGGAGGTGGGGAAAGTGAGCAATGTCGTCGCCGCCGACTACGGATTCCATCTCTTCGAGGTCGTCGAGCGCTGGCCCGCGGAGAGTCCGCCGGCTGCCGAAGTGGCGCCGGCAGTCCGCCTGCGGTTGCGCGAAGCTGCCGCGGACGCTCGCCTGCGAGCCCTGTTCGCCGATGCGCAGAGCCGCTACACTGTCGCGGTGTTCGACCGCAACCTGCCGTTCAACTACCGGGGATCGCTCCCGATATCGAGGCCGCATGAAGAGCATTGAGTTGCTGAAGCGAATCGCCTGTGCTGCGCTGGCGTGCTGCGCACTTCCCGTCGCGGCGCTCCCCGCCGAGGAGCTCAACGCGATCATCCTGCGGGTCAACGACGAGATCACGACGTTCTACGATTATCGGGAGCGCAAGTTGGCGCGCGAGCGCGCGATCACCGAGTCCGAGCTCTCCACCGAAGAGCGGCGTACCCTGATCGCGGACGCCGGCAAGGCGACGATGCGCGAGATCCTCGACGAGATGCTGCTGCTTTCCCGCGCTCGCCAGCTGATCATCGAGCCTTCCAAGTCCGAGCTCGAAGAAGCGATGGACGCGACCCGCAACCGGATGAATCTCGCCACCGAGGCGGCGTTCGCCAACGCCTTGAAGAGCTCCGGGATGTCGCTGGCGGACTTCCGCGAACGCACCTCGCGCTCGATACGGGTGAACGCGGTCATCCAGCGCGAAGTGCGCTCGAAGGTCGAAGTCGACGACGAGTGGCTGCAGCGCGCCTATCGCGAGCGCCAGGAGGAGTTCCGCATCCCGGCCAAGGTGAAGGTGCAGGAGATTGTGATCCCCGCCGACAAGCTCTCGGGCGAGAAGGCCCGCGAGGTTGCCGAGGCGATGCGCGCCGCGCTTGCCGGCGGCGAGGCGATGGCGGACGTCGTGGCCCGTCTCGGCGGCGGCGA
>JBDTQT010000130.1:0-11203 GCA_039932055.1 Thermoanaerobaculia bacterium | reverse complement strand
GTCGCCTCTTGAAGCTCGCCGCGCTGGGCACGGCCGGCTACCTGCCCGCCGCCGGGCGGCAGACGATGTCGTTCCTGCTCGCGACGGACACGGAGTCGCTGCTGCTCGATGCCGGCACCGGTGTCGCGCGCCTGCTCGAGCCGGCGGTCGCGGCGCTCCTCCCCGCCGGCCGGCGGCTCGACATCCTGCTCAGCCACTACCACCTCGATCACGTCGTCGGCCTCTCCTACCTCCTCGGGCTCGCCGCTGACCGGGAGATCCGGATTCACGCACCGGCGCCGCCGTTGACGGCCTTCGGACCCGAGGGGATCACGCAGCTCCTGCAGCCGCCGCTCTTTCCCCTGCCGATCGAGCGCTGGCCGATGCCGGTCGAGATCGCGCCGTTCTCCGGCGGGGACCTGGAAATTGGCGGCCTGCGGCTCCGCCTGCGTCGCCAGAAGCACCCCGGAGGGTCCGTCGGAGTGCGCATCGGCGACGCTCTCGCCTACGTCACCGACAGCGTCATCGACCCGGCGACGGTCGATTTCGTGCGCGGCGTGAAGCTTCTGCTGCACGAGGTCTGGCTGACGGCGGAAGAGGCGGCCGAGACCGATCCGGCGCCGACCGGCCACTCCGACGCCGGCGCGGTCGCCGATCTGGCGCGCGCCGCCGGCGTCGGCCGCCTCTGGGTCGTCCATCACCATCCGCGCCGCAGCGCCGAGGACCTCGCGCGCATGGCGGCGACGATGGCCGAGCGTGCCGGCCTGCCGGTCGAGGTACCGGTCGAAGGCGCGGTCTACGATCTCGCGTGAAGGGCGGCAGGCAGGAAACCCCGGAAATCGCGCCGGCGGCCTCGCTTGCGGTACCCTAGCCCAACTTTCCGCCATGTGGGACAACCTTCGCGCCGACACGCGGCGCCTGCGCGAGATCAAGAGCAAGCCGGCACCCTGGTACGTTCTCGAGTCTCTGCTGTTCGAGAACGGCTACCAGGCGGTCGTGCTGCATCGCCTGGCGCACTGGTTCAAGGCGCACGGCGTGCCGGTTCTCGGCCCGGCGATCGCGCGTTACAACCACTTTCTGACCGGAGTCGATATCGCTTCGGCCGCACGGATCGGCCCCGGCCTGCGCATCGCCCACGGCACCGGCATCGTCATCGGCAACGCGGTCGAGATCGGTTCCGATTGCCTGCTGATGCACGGCGTCACGCTCGGCGCCCCGACCCTGTCGCGCATCGGTGACATGCCGAAGCTGGGCGACCGCGTCACCGTCGGCGCCCAGGCGAGCGTCATCGGCCCGGTGACGGTCGGCAACGGTGTCTTCATCGGCGCCCACGCCCTGGTCACCCGCGATCTCCCTGCCGGTAGCCGGGCGATGGCGCGAATCGAGCTCGAGGTCCGCCCGCAGCCCTGAGATCAGTCCGCGACGGTGCTCCACTCGTCGAGGTCGTCGCCCTCGAAGTCCTCGGCGAAGAGGGCCGAGAAGAAGACCTCGACGCCGCCCGAGAACGTGTCGCCGTCGAGATCCGAGAGCGGCATGCCGACGACGAGGTCGGCGAGCCCGTCATCGTTGAGGTCGGGCGCCGCCATGGCGGCGCCGAAATAGTCCATGAACTCGCCGCTTACCCGGTTGTCATAGACCTCGACCCCGGCCTCAATGCGCACGTTGACCGGATTCGCCGGGCTAAGTTGGCCGCCGACGCGCCGCCAGACGATGCGAACGATGCCGTGAGAGGGCCCGGCAGCAAAGTCGACACCGGGGACTCCGATGGCGAGATCGGGGAGTCCGTCGCCGGTGAGATCGGCGACGGTGAGCGCGCTGCCGAAGCGGTTCTGTTCAGCCTCCTCGACGCCCAGATCGGACTCCGACCAGAACCCGGTCGTTCCGTCGCGATACCAGAAGACCGCTCCGGCGCCGGCGACGTCGCCGATGTCCTCGCCCGGAGCGCCGATGAACAGCGTCTTGCACCCGCCGATGAGGTTGCTCATGCGTCCGATGACGAGCGCCGAACCGAAGCGGTCGGTCGCTTCGGCGGCGCCGCCGAAGTCCGGCTGATTGAGCGCAAAGGAGCTCGCAGCATCGATGCCCAGGACGGAGTCGCCCGGCAGGATCGTGACCGTGCCGACATCGATTGTCGAGCCTGCATCCTCGTCGGGTGTGCCTACCACGAGGTCGTCGATGCCGTCGCAGTCGACGTCGCCTGCCGCCAGAACGCTGCCGAATCGGTCGCCGGTCTCGGCGCCGCCGGGAATGTGGGCGGAGTCCTGATCAAAGAGCTGGTTGGCGTTGGCCGAGAGCCCTTGCCCTGCGATGCCGTAGAGGATCTGCACCGCACCCGCGGCGAGCGTCGCGCCGACGGCTTCGCCTGGGACGCCGATCGCCAGATCGTCGACGCCGTCGTCGTTGAAGTCGCCGACGGCCAGAGCCGAACCGAAGAGATCCTCTTCTTCGGGCGTGCCCGCAACGCCCGCCGACCCCTGATTCCAGTTGGCGACTTCGGTCCACGTCCCGTTCGGCAGCCGGCGGTAGATGCCGATGTCGCCCGCGGCCGTCTGGCCGGCGACATTCCGCCGCGGTCGGGTGACGACCAGTTCGTCGAGCCCGTCGTCGTCGAAGTCGCCAAAGACGAGCGCCGCGCCCGTCTGGTCCCCGGGAGGGCCGATCAGCAGGTGATCCTCCACGACGCCGTGCGGCGCCGTTCCAAGCAAAATCTTTACCTGCCCGCGGTCGCCCGAGCCCGAATCAATGCGGCCGCTGATCGCGACATCGTCCTTACCGTCGCCATCGGCGTCGCCCTTCACGACGACTTCACCGAAGAAGCTGGCGTCGCCGACGCCGGTGGGCAGTTTCACCAGGCGGTCGAACGCCTCGGACGGCTGGGCGGCGAGCGTCGTGGAGAGCAGGGCAGGAAGCGAAAGAGCGAGTGCGAGCGTTCGAAGTGTAGCAATTGAGCTGGGCATGGGAGTCTCCTGCCCTCCGAAACGGAGGACCGCTGCAAAAGGCGACAGGCGCGCGGCACGTGGAATCGAGGGAGTGATTGCCGTCGGACTGGTTGAGCAGCCAGAGGATGGCGAGCTCGGGCTCGCGGCCGGCGTCGTCGGCGCGCAGGTCCTGCTGACCCGCGACGTGCCAGCTGGGTCCAAGGTCACGGCGAAGCCGGAGCTCGAGATTCGCCCGCGCGGCGGTAGCGCCTCCCGCTCCGCCTGAGGGAGCCTGCTGCCGCCTCAGAGCAGCTCGGTCGACCAGTCGAGGGTGTGACCCCGCTCGAAGCCGTCGCTGAAGATCGCCGGGTCGGCGCCCGGGTCACCGGCGCGCTCGTGGGATCCGATGTCGCAGCCGTCGCTGCCGGGGCCGTTGGCGAAAGCGGTGTCGACGATACGCAGGTGGTTCACGGCATCGCCGTAGCCGCGCTGGTCGGCGGGCGAGCCGCTGCAGAACCCCTTGTCGATGACCGGCGTCCCGGCGACGATCGCCGGCCGATGGTCGGGTGCGAAGCCGCCGTAGTCGGCGAGTGGGTTGAGTTGGGGATCGATCGGCGCGGCCGCGGTGCCAACGTAGTCGCCCTCGGGATTGGGTGCACCGGCGACGAAGACCGACTCCGCGCCTTCGTTCGAGCCGATGAGGTTGAACCCCGAGGTGGTCAGCAACAGGAGCCCCGACGACGGCAGATAGATGTCGGGCGAAGGACTGGAAACTCCGTCGAGGTTTCCGGCGACGATCGAGTTGGCGAGCCCCAGCTCCAGCGGCTCCAGCGTGCTGAGAATCGCGCCGATACCCCCGCCGGAGCCGGTCGAATTGTCGTCGCTGTTGGCGCGATTCCCTGTGATCGTCGAGTCGCGAATTGCGAGAGCCGTCGGGGTGGAAGAGATAAGCGTGGCAATGGCGCCGCCATAGTCCGAGGCCTGGTTCGCCGAGAAGGTGCTGCGCTGGATGCTCGCCGTTGCTCGAGACACCATCAGCGCACCGCCGTTGCCGTTGGAACCGCTGGCCAGGTTACCGGAAAAGGTCGTGCGGTCGACGGAGAAATCGACGCCCTCATCGACGACCCGAATGCCACCGCCCCCAAGCGCGCCGAGGCTCTGGTTGAGGTCGAACCAGCACTCGATCACCTCGACCCTCGAGGCAAAGGCGCTGGTGCCCGTGACGTGGAGCGCGCCGCCGCCACTGCTGGCGCGGTTCGCCCGCAAGATGACGCGACGCAAGAGCCCACCCTGCCCGCTCGGGAGCTGCACTGCGCCACCAGTGGGGGCGAAGCTCTGTGTCAGGGTGAGCTCCTCGACTCCGAGCCAGCGGCCGAAGGCAGCCGGATCAAAGGAAAAGATCTGATGGAGATTTTGACCATCGATCGCCAGTAGTTCTGCCCCTGGCCCGCGCACGAGAAGCGTGTCGGTGATGGTGGGCAGAGAGCCGCCGAGCGCGATCGTCTCCCCTTTGGCGAGGGTGAAAACGATCCGGTCGGGCCCGTTTCCCGCCGGGCAGTCGTTGCGCGGCGCGTCGGTGTTGGCGGCGAGGATCGCCTCGCGCAGCGAGCATTCACCGTCGGCGAGATCGTCGTCGACGGTGGTGTCGACGGTGATCGTCGCGGCGGAAGCGGAAGTGCCGGCGGACAGTGCCGCGACCAGCGCGAGGAGGAGGCAGGGTCGGAGACAGCGGCGTCCCGAGTCAGCGAAAGCGGACAGCTTCATGGTGTTTTCTCCTGCACGGGATGGCGGCTTCGCCGGCCCAAACTGGACATCGCCCGGCGCGCCACTGCTCGCGCCTCTCGCGCCCTCCCCTCCCCCGGCAACCGGCGCGTGAAGCCTGCCTGCGGCAGATCCAGGCTCATCAGCTTCTCCTGGTTGACTCCATAACAGGAGCGAGGAATACTCATGCCATGAGTAAGCGACTCCAGGTCCTGCTCGAGGACGAAGAGCTGCGGCAGGTGCAGCAGGCGGCCCGACTGGCCGAGGTCAGCGTTGCGGAATGGGTGCGCGCGGCGCTCCGTGCAGGACGCCAGGTGGCTGCGGCGGGCGCCCCGGACCGCAAGCTCGCGGTCGTGCGCGCGGCGGCGCGGCACGCTTTCCCGACCGGCGAGATCGGCGCGATGCTGGCCGAAATCGAAAGCGGCTACGGCGTCGAGGACGAAGCCTGATCTTCGTCGACTCGAACGTGCCGATGTACCTCGTCGGGGCGGCGCATCCGCACAAAGTGGATGCCCAGCGCCGCCTCGAGCGCGCCATCGCCGACGGCGAGCGCCTGGTGACCGATGCCGAGGTGTTGCAGGAGATTCTGCACCGCTACGTCGCGATCGGGCGGAGAGACGCGATCCAGCCGGCGTTGGAGGCGCTCCTGGGGGTCGTCGATGAGGTGTATCCAGTTGACCTGCAGACCGTCCTCCGGGCACGCGACATCGTCCTGACCTACCCCCGCCTGTCAGCGCGCGACGCCGTCCACGCGGCGGTGATGGAAGCGCATGGCATCGCGACGATCTTCACCTTCGACGCCGGCTTCGACGCTTTCCCGGGCCTCGAGCGCCTTTCGTCCTGACGCCAGGGACGCGCGGCGACCGGTCGGTCAGTCGAGCGGCGGCATGTCGGTGCCGTAGACGTACTTCTCGAAGAACGGCTGCCAGTCGGTCTCGGTCATCTGTTTCAGGATCGCCGGGAGCATTCGCGTCTCGGCCGGCTTGAAGGTGAAGTTCTTGACCAGGGCGCGGATGAAGTTGAAAAAGTGCGGATCGCCCTGCTCGGCGCCGCCCTTCAGCCGGGCGAACTCGCGGCGAATGGCGTGCAGTACGAGCGGGCCCTTGGCGTAGAGCAGATTCTGCCGATCCATCCCGTCGGCGATGTCCTCGAAAGCGAGCTCGTCGGCGAGAAAGACGCTCGCCCCCGGTTTCAGGGTGTTGGCGCCGTTCTTCCACTCCCGCAGCGCGAGGTCGAAGCGGCGTTGGCCCTCTTTCGCGTTCGGGCTGGTGCGTTGGATGCAGATCGCCGAAACGTAGTCGGCGATGCTCTCGGAAAGCCAGCCGTCCTGGTTGCTCGCCAGCTGCACCGTGTGCGGGAAGAAGCCGTGCGCCACCTCGTGGGCGAAGCGCTCGTTGATGCCGCGTGAGGTCGCCGCATTGAGGAAGGCCTCTTCCTCGTCGCCGGCGGTGGCGCGCGCCGTCGTGGCGTTGTTGAACGCCTCCTTCGTGATGTAGATGACGCCCGCCGGGGCGACGCCGAAGCCCCAGTCGTTGATCTCCAGAATGTCGAGCTCTTTGAACGGATAGGGCACGCCGAACCAGTTCTCGTAGCAGCTCTTGGCGACGAAGAAGTTTTTCGCCAGACGCCGGGCGGCGGCCTCCTTGGGCCGGGCGTAGGTGGAGACGACGGCTTTGTAGCCGTTCTGCTCTTCGGTCACCGACTGGTACTTGCCGGCGAGTACGACCGGGTAGCGGAACGCGCCGTCGAGGCGCGAGTGGAGCCGGTTCGTGGTCTCGGTCGAACTGCTTTCCACCGTCACTCCCGAAGCGAAGGGTACGAACGGTTTCGGCACCTCGACCCGGATGTCGTAAGCGGTGAGATCGAGCGCGCCGTCGCCGGGGACAGGTGAAATCTGCCCGGCGCCGAGGTCGAAGTAGTTGTCGCCGCCCGGCTGCTGGGCGAACTCTCCTTCGACGACGGTCTCGACGACCACTGACTCGTTGACCGCGAGGGCGCGGGGCAGGGCGACGAGCAGATCCCCCCGGTGGAAGCGAAACGGCGCGGGCTGCGCGTCGACCAGGACTCGCTGGACTTTCACCGCCTGCGTGCGGCCGTCCTTGTCGATGACGTACTCGCCGACATCGAACGACAGCAGGCGCAATGCGGCGCTCGCCGAGACGACCTTGCTCTTCGCCGTGATGAGCACATGGGTGCCGCGGTCGTTGACGATCTCCGAGCTTACCTCCGGCACCGAGAACGGGAACTCGACCGGCTCCCACCAGTTCCGCCCGACGGGCTGGGTCACCAGCTGCCGCTGCCGCAACCGGCCGGCGCGGTCGCCATAGGGCGCCGGCAGCGACTCGAGCTCGACCAGGCTCTCGAGGCGGGTATTGGGGCGCGGATCGACGTCGAGCGCGAAGTCGCCCTTGTCGCCGCGAAGCAGGGCGTAGACGTAGCCGCGTCCGGCGTTCGCCCGGACCAGCGAGAGGTCACGCGCCGGGTTCGAGTCGAAGGTCTTCTCGATGACCGAGGTTGCCCAGGGCGAAAATGGCAGTGGGAGTTTCTCGCCTTCGCCCGGCGGGCTCGTCGACAGGAGGTCCCAGCTCCAGACCACCGCCTCTTCGAGCTTCATGCTGACCTCGAGAACGCCGCCCTCGCGCGTCGCCGCGAGGCTGGAGGCGGACTTCAGGTTCCGCGCCGCGACCGGTTCCGAGAAGCGGTCCGTGATGCGATAGGTGAAAGCCGCCGGTCCCTTGAGCCAGAAGCCGCACGGCACGCCGTCGGCGGCGAGCAGATAGACCTTGGCACCAGGCTGGACCTTGAGCTCACCGTGGCCCAGCGCGAGGGTGGCGCCGAGCGGAATCTCGCGCACGACGACTGGATGTTCGATCGCCATGCCGAGCGCGGCGGGATCGAGTGCGGCCGGTGGTGCGGCGGAAGCGGTTTGCGCCCCGGCGATAGCGCTGGAAGCGGCGAGAATCAGAATGCTGCGCAGAATTCGACCGACCATGAGACCTCCTTGCGTGGCGCTCTCACTCTAGCCGATCGCCAGTCGCCGCCGCGCACGATGGCCGGCAGCCTCGTTGCCCGGAAAGGGAGAGGGTGCGGCACAGTTCTGCGCCCCAGGGTTTCCTCGGACAGCTGACTGCGGGAAGAATCCCCCAAGGAGGTGCAGATGCCAAGGAAGAAAGCAGGCGCTGTGGCGGGCTCCCCGAAGGGAGCCGGCGACGCACGCGAGCCGCCGCCTGCATACGCTATGAATCACTCCGCTGATCTGGGCGCTTCGCCGGCTGCGATTGTCGCCTGGTCCACCAGTCGTTGCGACAGGTAGTAGCCGCGGTCGATCATGGCGTCGAGCAGCGGACGCACTGCGGGTATCGCCCCCGCCCGCTTGGCGAAGACCAGAACACCAGCACTTCCGATCACCCTCAGTTTGTAGGCACCCATCGCGATGCGGCGTGCCTTTCGATCGTCGAGCAGTACCAGTCGTGCACCGATCTGGTACGCGCTGGCGATCACCGCTGCTTCGCCTGCGCCGAGCTCTGCGGCCAGCAGCGGATCGGGCTTCACGCCGGTGAGGATCTCGAACTAGTCGGCGCCCAGAATCGCCTGGGACCCAGGGCGATCGGCGCCGCCAGCCGACACCTCATCCAGAACGGCCTGCGGCACGATCACGCGCCCGAACAGTGGCTGGAGGATCTGGAGATGGTCGATGACGGAAAGCGCGATGAGGGGCCCTGTGTCGCAGACGACAGGACCCTCAGGCATCCATGAGCTCCTGCTCGAGCTCCAGGCGGTCGAGATCCGCGACCGGCACTTTCATCCTTCCGGCGCGGAACAAGAACTCGACCCGCGGCAGTTCGCACATCTCGGCGGCCCGACCCGACGAGAGACGACCCACCTCGAAGAGCTTGAGTGCCAGGAGGTACTTGGCTTCACGAGCGAACTCCTCGGGCGACTGGCCGGTCGCCAGCAACACGCTGTCGGGAAGGTCGAGTCGGATGCTGGCCATAGCCAAAGCCTAGCACCGCTGTCGCGGGGTGAAGATCATCGACAGTGCACTCGCCTCCATGGGATGAGCCGCATCCGTCACGATGAAGACCTTTGCGCCCCAAGAGCGCAGCCTGAGTGGAGCGGTGGGTAGCGACTGCAATTACGAGTGTTACCAAACCTGGTAGCCCATTCGGTGGCGAGTTCGAACCCAGTATGGGATTCGAACCGCGTTTACGCCTGGCTCCATGAAGTCGCGGCGTTGAGGCAAGTGGCCAATCGCTTCCATTGCCGATTCAGCGCGTCGAAGCTGTTGGAGAAGGACGTGGTCCCATCGTTGAAGCTCGTCGGGTTCCCGCGATTGTCATAAGACGCAATCGAGACATCCATGCGGTTCGTCGTCTCCGCGGTCGGAAAGTTCTCCGTCGGCTGGCCGGTCGTCTGCACCTGCTTGAGGTTGCCGAAGCGGTCGAAAGTGAAGAGCTGCGTCTTCAATCCCGGAGACCATCCCGAGGGCGGCCACGACTCCAGCCACCGCTGCGACGTCGCGCTCTCGAATCCGTCGCCGAAGAGCAACGCACCGCGCGCGGTCCGTGGGAACTTGAATGCGGGCCTCCTTGAGCCGCGAGACCTTGTCGTAGAAGAAGAGGTCGTTTCCGCCTTCATCCGTGCCGACAAGCCGAGTCAGGTTCCCGGATCGATCGTAGCTGTGAGCACCGGATGTCCAGGAGGCCAGCGCGCCAGACGCCTGAATCGACGCCGGCCGCGCGATGGCGAGAGCGTCCAGGGTCTGCGTTTCGACGAGCCCGTTCCCTCTGCCCATAGTGTTCCAGAGTCCGGAGCGGTGGTGCGTCGCGGCGGTGACCCAATTCTGCGAAGCGTCCGAAACCGTTGCCAGGAAGCCCCTGGTATAGGCGGTGCTCACCGTGACGTTGCGGTGGAATGGACCGGCGCCGTTGCGGGCGCCACCGCTCAGACCGGCGCGAGGAGCTCCGCCGCGACCAGCGCGGCGGTTGCTTCACGGAGGCGGTCGATCACGATCCCCGAGCGCTCGGCGATGTCGTCGAGGGAGTGGCTGCCGTCCGACAGATTGAGCATCCAGAGGATGGCGAGCTCGCGCTCGCGGCCGGCGTCATCGCCGCCGATCAGGCGGTAGAGGCCGCGGCGGCCGAGCTGCGGTTCGCAGTCGGGGGCGAGGTTCTCGAAGCACTCGCGGCGCTCGAGCCCGTCGACGATCGCCTCGAGCGCAGCGACCGAAGCCGCGAGGGTCTCGGGGCGGATGAGGTCGAGGTTGTCGGCCGAGGTGTGGTACTCGGGATAGCGGCCGTAGGGCGTGCGGGAAAAGCAGCCCGCTTCGAGCCCGATGCCGGGGGCATTGAACTGGCGCTCGTCGTAGCCGAACGGCACGAATTCCTCGACCTCGAGGCGCTCGCCCCGGCGGGCTGAGGCGCGCGCGACCTCGCGGTCGATCGGCGCGTCGCCGCTGCGCGACTTCTTGTAGTGGAAGGGCCCGGGGGCGCCCAGGCCGGCGAGCACCAGGGCGTGGCGGATCGACGCACGCTTTTCGCGGTTCGTCGCCAGCCAGGCGATAGCGCCGATGGTGCCGGGCAGAAAAAGGAAGCGATAGGAGAGGCGCCGGCGGGGACGCGCCGCGAGGCGCGCGGCGAGCTCCGTCGCCACCACCATGCCGGAGAGGTTGTCGTTGGCGAGCGACGGGTGGCAGCAATGCGTCGAGAACAGAACCTCCTCGGCCGTTTCGCCAGGCAGCGCCAGCTCGCCGAAGGTGAGGCTGCCGGCGAAGAGTTCGGTGTCGACGACCACTTCGTACTCCCCGTCGCGCAGGCTCTCGACCAGCCGGTGCGGCAGACAGAAGCCCCACTGCTCCTTGTAGTAGCTGGTGCGATAGGGGATGAGGTCGGGCTGGCCGGGCAGGGTGAAGAGGTGCCGCTTCAGCTCGGCGAGGTCCACCTTGCCGCGGAACGGCGCGCTGTAGCCCAGCAGTTGCAGGTTATGGCCGGCGGCGTCGGCGATACGTCTGCCGTCGGGAGCGGTGATATGCGCCGCGCGCAGACGCCATTCGCGCGGCACCGTCCAGTCGAAGACCGGCGTGCCTGTGGGGATCTCGTGGATCCGAAGCGCGATGCGCTCGGCGAGGACGGCGAGACTCTGGCGGACGCCGTCGCCGGTGATGCTGCGCGGAATCGGGAAGAGGCGCGCGGCGAGCGCGTGCAGGTCGGCGCCGGTCATGGCGCGGGTGGGAAGGGAGGCAGTAGGTTGGGGTAGCCGGCGTCGCGGGGGGAGATGACCCGCACCGGCTCGGGCAGGACGATGCCGAACGCCGGATCGTCCCAGCGCACGCCGCGGGCAGCCTCCGGCGAAAAGAACTCCGCCATGGAGTAGTGGACTTCGCAGTCGTCGGTGAGGGTGAGAAAGCCATGCGCCACGCCGGCCGGAATGTAGACCGCGTTGCGCGCTTCGGCCGAGAGCTCGATCGCCAGATGCTGGCGGAAGATGTGCGACTCCGGCCGCAGGTCGACGAGCAGGTCGTAGATCGTGCCGCGCACGCAGCGCAC
>JBDTQT010000129.1:0-11207 GCA_039932055.1 Thermoanaerobaculia bacterium | reverse complement strand
AGCGCCGCGAGATGCGCACCCGCGGCGCCCCCCCTGGCCAGCCAGACGTCGCGCGGATCTTCGCGCTCGAGGACGGCGGCGAGCGCCAGCCCCCGCGGCAGCTCGGTCGGCAGGTCCTTGAGGCTGTGCACCGCGAGGTCGACGTGTCCGGCGGCGAGCGCCTCCTCGATCTCCTTGGTGAAGAACGCCTTGCCGGGAACTTCCGACAGCGGGCGGTCGAGGATCTGGTCGCCTTCGGTGCGGATCTCGACGATCTGGATCGTTGGCGCGCCGTCGAGACGGGAGAGCAGCCCGGCGACATGGTGCGCCTGCCAGAGCGCCAGTTCGGAGCCACGGGTGCCGATGCGGAGCGTACGGTTCACGACGATTCCCCCTGGACGGTGAAGCGGTAGCCGATGCCGCGCACGGTGTGGAAGTGCTGCGGCTGCTGCGGGTCGCGCTCGAAGCGCTTGCGCAGCCGGACGATGAAGTTGTCGACCGTGCGGGTCGACGGAAAGAGCTCATAGCCCCACGCCTTGTCGAGCAGCTCCTCACGCGAGACGACCTCGCCGACCCGTTCGGCGAGCACCTTGAGTATGACGGCCTCCTTCTGCGTCAGCGGCTGCTGGGTGCCGTCCCACGAGCGCCCCTGGAGGCTGCCGAAATCGAACTCGTTGCCGCCGAAACGCAACACCGGCGCCGCGCCTTGGGTGGCGCGTTCGTACCAGCTCCAGCGCCGCAAGATGACCTTGACCCGCGCCAGGAGCTCCTGCAGATGGAACGGCTTCGGCAGATAGTCGTCGCCGCCCGCCTCGAGCCCTTGCACACGGTCGTCGACGCTCGACTTGGCGGTGAGGAAGAGCACCGGTGTCTGGATCCCCTCGGCGCGCGCGGTTTCGCAGATCGTGAAGCCGTCGAGACCGGGAAGCATGACGTCGAGCAGGATGAGATCCTGGCCGCCGCGGCGGATCATGGCGAGCGCGGCCTTGCCCTCGCCGACGATCGAGACGCGGTAGCCCTCGGCCTCGAGGTTCTCGGCGATGCCCTGGGCGAGGTGCTCTTCGTCCTCGACCACGAGAATGGAGCGCGGTTCGGTCACGAAGCCTCCTCGCCGCCATCCGCGGCATCCGGGCTGGCCGCCGGCCAGGCGACAGTGAAGGTCGCGCCGCGGCCGGGGCCGGGGGAGTAGGCGGTTACCCAACCGCGCTCGAGCTCGACGAAGCGGCGCACGACGTAGAGGCCGAGGCCAGTTCCCTTGGTGGTGCGACGCAGCTCGTCGCCCGGGCGGTAGAACTTCTCGAACAACTTTTCGGCTTCGGCCGGCTCGAAGCCGACGCCGTCGTCGGCGACTTCGAGCTCGACGAAGCCGCCGCGCGCACGGCCGGTGAGACGGATCTGGTGCGCCCCGGCCGCGGCCGACGCGCGCAGCGCATTCTCGACCAGGTTGCGCAGGACCGTATTGGCGGCCGCTGGATCGGCGGCGATCTCGAGCGCCGCGGGGACGCTCGGCGAGAGCTTTACGGCGCGCTCGGCGGCGCGCTCGGCGAACTCCTCGGCGACCGCCGCCACCAGGCGGGCGAGCGGCAGCCGCTCCTTGCGCAGGTGCGGCCGGCCGGCCTCGAGCGTCGCGGTATCGAGAATCCCGCCGACCATGTCCTCGAGGCGGCGAATGTCGCCGCGCATGCGCTTGATCAGCGCGTCGAGCCGCGCCGGCTCGGGGCGGCGCAGCGCGATCGTTTCGGCGGCGAGCTGCAGGCTGGCGATCGGGCTCTTGAGCTCGTGGGTCACGGCGGCGATGAAGTTCTGCTGCCGGCGGCGCAGCTGGGCCTCGGCGGCGAGCGTCCGGCTGATCACCGCCACACAGCCGCCGAGGACGACGAGAAAGAAGCCGCCCTCCCACAGGTACTGGCGCAGGCGCCGCGCATGCTCGCGCTCGATCTCGGTGAAGGCGCGTGGCGCCACCGCGACGCCGGACGGCTTCACATCGAGAGCCGGAAAGAGCACGGCGACGAGCTCGGGAGCTTCACCGCCGGCGAGGAGGCGCTCGGCGGCCTGACGGTTCGCGTCGTGCAACGCGGCGATACGCTCCGACTCCCAGCGCACCAGGCGGCGCTGGTCGAGCATCCACCAGACCACCTCGCCAGCCGAGATGAACAGAATCGCGATGAAGGCGATGCGCAGGGCGCGCTGACGCTCGAGCGACAGAAACATCGTTCAGCCGCGTTCCGAAGAATGCCCGGCGAAAATCTCGTCCAGCGCTCGCGCCAGCTGCTCAAGATGCTCGGGGCGGTGGGCGAGCGACAGGAAGCCGACCTCGTACGCCGACGGGGCCAGCGCGATGCCCTTCGCCAGCAGGTGATGGAAAATCGACTTGTAAAGCGCCGCGGCGCCGGCGTCGATGGCGTCGGCGCGGCGCGGCGCGGCGCCGGCCTGGAGGCTCATCCAGAAGAGCGAACCCTGCCGCACCAGCTGCATCGGGAAGGGGGCGGATGCGAAGACCGGCACGAGCCGGCGCTCGAGCTCGGCGCCGAGCTCCTCGAGCCGCGTCCAGGCGCGCTCGCGCTCGAGGATGCCGAGGGTGGCGATTCCGGCCGCCATTGCCACCGGATTGCCGGAGAGCGTTCCCGCCTGGTAAACATCGCCCTCGGGCGCGAGGTGCCGCATCAGCTCGCGGCGGCCGCCGAAGGCGCCCACCGGCATGCCGCCGCCGAGAATCTTGCCGAAAGTGGCGAGATCGGGGGTGATGCCGTAGAGCTCCGCCGCGCCCCCGCGCGCCACCCGGAAGCCGCTGATCACCTCGTCGAAGATAAGCAGAGCGCCGGCGCTCTCGGTGACCGTGCGCAGGTGGCGCAGGAACTCGAGGCGCTGCAGCAGCAGGCCGTTGTTCGCCGGCACCGGCTCGACGATCACCGTCGCGATGCGGTCGCCTTCGGCGGCGAAGAGGGCGTCGAGCGCCGCCTCGTCGTCGAGCGGCAGGACGCGGGTGAGCTCGGCGAACGCCGCCGGCACGCCCGCCGAGCTCGGCCGGCCGAAGGTGACGAGACCCGACCCGGCGGAGACCAGCAGGTGGTCGGCGTGGCCGTGGTAGCAACCGGCGAACTTGACGATCAGGTCGCGGCCGGTGGCGCCGCGCGCCAGGCGGATGGCGCTCATCGTCGCTTCGGTGCCGGAGGAGACGAAGCGCACCTGCTCGAGGCCGGGGTAGCGCGCGACCACCGCCTCGGCGAGATCGATCTCGCCGGCGCAGGGGGCGCCGAAGGTCATGCCGCGCGCCGCCGCGGCGCTGACCGCCTGCAACACCTCCGGATGCGCGTGGCCGAGGATCAGCGGCCCCCAGGAGCAGACGAAGTCGAGATAGCGCCGGCCGTCGGCATCCTGAAAGTGGGCACCTTCACCGCGCGCCAGGAAAAGCGGCGTGCCGCCGACGGCGCGATAGGCGCGCACGGGAGAGTTGACGCCGCCCGGGATGACCGCCTTGGCGCGCTCGAAGAGGGCGCGCGACTGCGGTCCGGCCGAATCGGTGGCGACATCCTGCGGATCGGGGGCAGTCATCGGCGGATCTCCATCGCGGGTGTCTCCCGCATCTCCGGCATCTCTGGATCATTGGCCAGCGGATCGAGAGCGCCGGCTATGTCGTTGAACTCGGCGTAGAGCTCGGCGTCGCCGGCGGCGAGGAAGCTGCCGACCGCCTCCACTCCGAGCTCGCTTGCCAGGCCGCGCAGGCCCAGCGTCGGCAGGTGGGCGAGACGCTTGGCGAGCATCTCGGCCCAGCGGCCCAGCGCCTCGCGCTGGCGGGCGTCGAAGCCGGCGCCCTCCTTGGCGAGCAGGCGCTGCATGCCCTCGGCGGCGGTCTGGCGGTAGCGCTGGTTGATGCGCGCCAGCACCGGTGAAAGCACGCGCTCGGCGAGGCGATGCCGCAACTCGTCGAGCGCCGCGTCGACCTGCTCGCGGGCCGCGGCGGTCTCGGCCTGGCGGCGCGAGCGCTGCTCGTCGGCTTCGCGGTTGATCTCGTCCATGCCGAGGCGCGGGATGCCGGCGGCGCGCGCCGCCGCCGGATCGACGTCCGGCGGCACGGCGAGATCGACGGCGAGCGGCGGCTCGCCGCTCTCGCTGCGCGCCGCAAGGCGCTCGAGGCAGGCGCGATCGAGCACCGCCTCGGGGGAACCGGTGGCGGCGACCAGCGCCTCGACGCGCGGCGGCCGGGCGCGGAAGTCGTCGAGACTCATGGCGAAAGCGTTGCCGAGAGCGCTGGCGAGCTCTTCGGCCCGTTCGAGGGTGCGGTTGACGACGACCAGCGGCACGTGCTCGCGCGCCAGCGCCTCGCCGCACTTCCTGGTCATCGGCGAGACGCCGATGAGCGCCACGCGACCGGGTACGCGGCGCACGCGCTCGAGCAGATGATCGGCGGCGATCTCGGCGAGCGAAAGACGCCCTTCACCGAGCGCCGAGCTGCGGTGCACCTGATGGGCGACGCGCAGCGCTTCCTCGACCAGGCGGCCGAGGAGACCGTTGGCGCCGGTGCCCGTGCCCGCACCGTTGCCGCCATTTCCAAAAGCAGCGGTGTTGGCGGCGCGCGCGATGTCGAGCGCGTCGCGCAGCTGGCCCTGGATTTCGCGCTCGCCGACCTGCGCCGAGTCGAGTCCGGCGGCGACGACGAAGAGATGCTCGACGGCGCCCTCGCCGTGCCAGCCGCGCAGCAGATGCTCGGCCTCGCCTGGCTGCGGCTCCTGGCCGGTGAGCACGCGGAAGACGTCGCGGCGGCGATCACGGGCGCGCTGGCCGTCGCGCTCGCGATAGAGAATCTCGACGCGGTTGCAGGTCGCGAGGTAGACGAGCTCGGCGACACCGAGCTCGGCGGCGAGCTTCGCGACCGCTTCCTCGCGCGCTTCGCGCGCGACCGTGAGGCGGGCGACGGCGGTAGCGCCCTGGCTTCTGAAGGTCAGACCGACGAGTCCGATGGCGTCCATGAATGGCTTTGTAGCAGCGCTCTTCGGGGGATTTGTCATGGAACTGTCACCGCGCGCAAAGACTGCCCCAGCGGGTGGGCCGACCGCCGCTCAGCCGGCTGGCTGGGCGCCGAGCGCGCCTGCCCGGCGGGCGGTCTCGGCGCCGTCGCGGCCGGTGGTCGTGAGCCAACCGTCGAGCTGGCGCGCGACGAGGTCGGCGAGAAAGTCGAGATGATCGTCGCGCTCGTTGAGGCAGCCGATGAAGCGAAAACGTTCGCCGCCGTTATGGAGAAAGGTTTCGCGATTCAGTTGATCGATCTCCTCGAGGGTCTCGAGGCAGTCGGCGGAGAAACCTGGGCAGATGACGTCGAGCGCGCGTACCCCCTGCTTCGCCAGCGCTTCGACCGTGCGATCGGTGTACGGCTTCAACCACTCCTCCTTGCCGAAGAGCGACTGGAAGGAGAGCATCCAGCGATCATCCGGCAACGCCAGCGCTTCGGCGAGGAGGCGCGCGGTCTTCTGGCAGTAGCAGAAGTAGGGATCGCCATCGTGGAAGTAGCGCAGTGGCATGCCGTGGAACGACATCAGGAGCTTCTCCGGCTCGCCCTCGTTCTGCCAACGCTCGCGCACACTGGCGGCGAGCGCCGCGATGTAGCCCGGCTCGTCGTGGTAGGTCTCGATGGTGCGCAGGCCCGGCACCCAGCGCCTGCGCAGGAAAGCCTGCGCGACCGCGTCGAAGGTGGAGCCGGCGGTCGCGGCGGCGTACTGCGGATAGAGCGGCAGCACGACGATGCGCGCACAGCCGGCCGCCGCGAGCTCGGCGAGCGCCGCGGCGATCGACGGCTTGCCGTAGCGCATACCGAGCGCCACCACGATCCGGTCGCCGCGGTCGCCGAAACGCGCTCGCAGCCGCTGCTCGACGCCGGCGCGCTGGCGCTGCGCCGTGACGAGGAGCGGCGAGCCCGCGGCAGTCCAGACCTTGCGATAAAGCGCCGCCGACATCTTCGGCCGCGTCGTCAGAATGAAGAGGTGCAGGATCGGCAACCACTTCCATCGCGGCAGCTCGATTACCCGCGGATCGGCGAGGAACTCCCTGAGATAGACCCGCAACGCCGCCGCCGTCGGCGCCGCCGGCGTGCCGAGGTTCGACAGCAGGACGCCGACCCGAGACGCGCGGGCGTGATCGAAATCGTCGGGCGAAGCGAACCGGTCGTACATCGGCGTGGACTTTAGCAGCGCGTGCTCCCCGCGGCTCTCCCTGAAGGCCCGCGCCGTGGCAGGATCCGGGGATGAATCTCGGGACTTGCTGTGGGTGCTGGGGATGAAGGACGTGCTGGGCGGCGGGCCGCGGCCGGCGCCGCAGTTCTATCGCGTGGCATGGGTTTTCTATCTGGTGCTGGCGATCGTTGGGCTCGTCTGGACAGGCGCGCAGCGCGGCCGGCTGGGAATCGACCTCTTCCTCGATCCGGGCAGCTGGTGGATCGATCTCGGCGGCGGCGGCGCTCTCGGCGGCGCGCTGCTCGGGTTCTGGTGGGCGCTGCGCCGCTGGGTCGCCGCGGCGCGTGGCCTCGAAGCGGAGCTCGCCCGCCTCGTCGCGCCGCTCGCCGTCGCCGAGGCGATCTCACTCGCGGTCATCTCGGCGGTCGCCGAAGAGCTCTTCTTTCGCGGCGCGCTGCTGGTGGCGATCGGCTTCCTGCCGGCGGCGGTGCTGTTTGCCCTCCTGCACGCCGGCCCCGGCAAGGGCTTCCGCGTCTGGACTCTGTTCGCGCTGGCCGGCGGCCTCGCGCTCGGCGCGTTCGTCGCGCTGCGCGGTGCGCTGGGGGGAGCCATCGTCGCGCATCTGGTGGTGAACGGCGTCAACCTCGTGCGGCTGGCGCGGCGCGGCACACCGGCGGTTCTCAGCTCGGCGCCCGACGCGGCGGGAGGTCCGGCTGCCGATGTCTGAGCCCGAGTCCCCCGCGCTCCTGCGTGCGCGCCACTTCGCGGCGCTCTGCGATCTCGACGTCGCCGGCCGCGCCGCCGGGCTCGCGGCGCTCGCCGAAAGCGACCCGGCGGCGGCGACCGACGTCGCGCGGTTGCTGGCGCTCGACGACGAGGCGAGCGGCCCGATCGAGGAGCTGCGGGGCGAAGTGGCGGCGACGGCGGGACGCCGGTTGCTCGACGACGGCGAACCCGAGCCGCCGGCACCGGAGCGGCTCGGAGCGTGGAAGCTGGGCGAAAAGTTGGGCGTCGGCGGCATGGGCGAGGTTTGGGCGGCGGAGCGCATCGACGGCGGCTTCACCCAGCGGGCGGCGGTGAAGCTGGTGCGCTCGGGGCTGTCGAGCGCCGAGATCCAGGCGCGCTTCCGCATCGAACGCCAGGTCCTGGCGCGGCTCTCGCACAGGGCGATCGCCCGCCTGCTCGACGGCGGTGTGGCGCCCGACGGCCGCCCCTGGTTCGCCATGGAGCGGGTCGACGGAGTACCGATCACCGACTTTGTCCGCGCCAGCGCGCTGCCGCTCGCCGAGCGCCTGCGTCTGCTGATCGAGGTGGCGCGCGCCGTCGATGCGGCGCATCGGAGTCTGGTGGTACACCGTGACCTCAAGCCGTCGAACATCCTGGTCACCAGCGCGGGCGAGCCCAAACTCCTCGACTTCGGCCTGGCAAAGCTCCTCGAACAGGAGGACGATCCCCGCCTGACGCGCTCCGATGTGCGCGCGCTGACGCCCGCCTACGCCGCGCCCGAGCAGATTCTCGGCGAGCCGGTGACGATGGCGACCGACGTCTACGCCCTGGGCGTGCTGCTTTATGAGCTCGTCACCGGGGAACTGCCGCACGCGCGCCGCTCGCCGACCTCTGAGGGTCTCGCCGACGAGATTTCACGGGAGACGATCGAGCGCCCGTCGAGCCGCGTGCGGCGGGCGACATTGGATGTCGGTGCGCGCGAGGCGATCGCCGGCATGACCCGCGCGCGGCTCGCCCACCGTCTCAAAGGGGATCTCGACACGATCGCGCTCGCTGCCCTGAAGCGCGAGCCGGGGCGCCGTTACCCGACCGCCGCAGCGTTCGCCGACGACCTCGAGCGCTTTCTCGATGGCCGTCCGGTGGCGGCGCGGCCCGACACGCTCGGCTATCGCTCACGAAAGTTCGTCGGCCGGCACCGGGTTGCGGCGGCCGCGGCGCTTCTCGTCATGGCCTCCCTCGTCACCGGACTCGGCGCGACACTCTGGCAGGCTCGCGCCACCCGTCTCGAAGCCGAGCGCACCGCGCGGGTGCGCGACTTCCTGGCGTCGATCTTCGGCAGTCTCGACCCCGACCTCGGTCCCGGACGGAACGCCTCGGCAGCAGCGCTCCTCGCCGACGGCGCGACGCGGGTCGAAACCGAACTGGGGGGCGAGCCGCAGATCGCCGCCGAGCTCGACGCCACGCTCGGGCGCGCCTGGCTGGCGCTCGATCGCTACGACGAGGCCGAAAAGCTGGCGCGCCGCAGCCTCGATTTGGCGTCCGCGAGCGCCGGACCAGACTCGATTCTGGCGGCGTCGAGCGGCGCCCTGCTGGGGGAGATCGCCACGGCGAAGGAGGAGCTGCTGACCGGAGAGCGGGAGCTCGCCGCGGCGCTCGCGCGTCTGGACGCCGCGGCGGGCGCGGGGAGCCTCGAAGCGGCGCGGGCGGCCGCGGCACTGGGGAGGAATCTCAACGCACAGGCGCGCCACACCGAAGCGTTGGCGCTTTCGGAAAGGGCCTACACCGTGCTCTCGCGACGCCTCGGCCCCGGCGACCGCGAAGCGGTGCGCGCCCTCCTCGCTGAAAGCCTCGCGCTGCGCTACAGCGGTCGCCCGGCCGAGGCGTCGCGGCGCATCGAAGGGGCGCGCGCGCTGCTTGCCGAGACGCCGCGCGTCAATCCAGTCACCCGCGCGCTGCTCGAAGTCGAGCGCGCCAACGTCGAACTGCACCTGCGCCACCCGGCCGCGGCGCTGGCGGCCGCGGAAGCGGCGCTCTCGAGCCTGGCCGCGACCCTCGGACCGGAGAGCGCGGCGCGTGCGGACGCCCTCCAGGCGAGGGCGCTCGCGCGCATGCAGGGCGGCGATATCGACGGCGCGCTGGGCGACCTCGAGGTTTCTGTTGCGGTGTTGCGGGCGCTCGATCCCGACCCGTCCAGATTGGCGAGTGTGCTGATCGACACGGCGCTGGTCTATGAGCACCGCGGCCAGATCGATCGCGGAATCGCGCTCCGGCGCGAGGTCCTCGACGCGAGTCTCGCGCGGCTCGGCAGCGAGAGCGCCGGGGTGCGCAATCAGCGCGCGCTGCTCGGCGCTGTCCTGCGACAGGCGGAGCGCTATCCGGAGGCGGAGCTCGAGCTGCGCGAGGCGATCCGGCTCGAACAGCTCTCGGCCGACGTCGGCGGCGAGCACGCGGTGAGCAGCTCCATGCTCGACCTTGCCGCAATCCTGCTCCAGACCGGGCGGCCCGCCGAGGCGGTCGCGGTGGCACGCCAGCGCCTCGAGCGGATCCTCGGCCGCGGCGCCGCCGCGGCGCGCTATGAGATCGACACCACCCGCCTGCTCCTCGCCCAGGCGCTGGTCGCTGTCGGCACCCCGGAGAGCCTGTTCGAGGCGCGCGGGCAGGCGCTCGCCGCCGAGCGGGCGCTCGGCCCGGATGAGGAGCGCAGCGCGCACGAAGTCATTCCCTCCTTCGTGCTGGCGCAGATCGACCTTGCCGAAGGGCGCCTCGTCGACGGGCGGCGGCGCCTGGCGGAGTCGCTCGAGATCTGGAAGCGCCAAGGTCGCGAGAGCAGCCTCGCCGCGGCCGAGGCGCGCCTGCTGCTTGGCGAGACCTTGGTGCGCCTCGGCGAGCTCGCGCCAGCCGAGGAGAACCTGCGACTTGCCTACGATCAACTCTTTCGCCGCGCCGGCGCGGACGATCCGCGCACCGCCCGGGCGAAGGCGCAAATCGAAGCGCTGAAGGCCGGAGCGCGGCCGCGCGGCTGAGACTCAGACTCGGCGTGGAGCCAACCCTTCTGCCGCATGCAAAGATCCCCCACAGGAGAACCGCCGATGGCCCGACGATTCCACAGCGCCACTCTCGCCCCGATCGTGCTCGCCCTCTTCGCCTGCGACCAGGCGCCCGCGCCGCCCGCCGCGGCGAAGGCCGCCGCCCCATCGGAGTCCGCCCCTGCCCCGGCCGCCCTCCACGGTGGCGGCGGCGGAGAGAAAGCGCTGTCGGCCGAAGGAGCGACGGTCACGACGACGACCTTTTCTTTCGCCGTGCCGGCCGGCTGGCGACGCGAGCAGCCGTCATCGGGCATGCGCCTCGCTCAGGCCGCGGTTCCGGGAGACGCCGGGCCCGGCGAGCTGGCGGTCTTCCATTTCGGCGCCGGCAAGGGGGGCGGCGTCGAGTCGAACTTCGCGCGCTGGCTCGGCCAGATCGAGCAGCCCGCCGGCGCGAAGCCCGAGCGCGGCGAGCTCGCCGCCGCCGGCTTCAAGATCTCCTGGATCGACGCTCACGGCACCCTGCTGCCCTCCACCATGGGCAGTGGACCGACGACGCCGCAGGCCGGCTTCCGCCTCCTCGGCGCGGTGGTCGAGGGCGAAGGCGGCCCGTGGTTCTTCAAGGTGACCGGGCCGGAAGCGACGCTCGAAAAGCAGCGCGCGGCGTTCTTCGGCCTGCTGCGCGGCGTTCGCCGGCCGTAGCGCCGCGGGACCGCCCCGGGGAGGGCGCCCTCTGGTAAGCTCGTTGACCCGCCGGGCCGGATCTACCGGGGCTACCCAGAGAGAGTCATGACCGCCAACTCCACCCCTTCCGATGACGTTTTCGCCCTGATCGAACGTGAGCAGGGCCGCTACCTCGCCGAGCTCAAGGAGTATCTCCGCATCCCCTCGATCTCGACCGACCCGGACTACAAGAAGGATGTCGAGCGCTGCGCCGACTGGCTGAAGGCGAAGCTCGAGGCCGCCGGACTCAGCGCCGAGAAGATCGCCACCGACGGCCACCCGCTGGTCTACGCCGAGTGGCTGGGCGCCGGTCCGGACAAACCCACCGTGCTGTTCTACGGTCACTACGACGTCCAGCCGCCGGATCCGCTCGACGAGTGGCGCAACCCGCCGTTCGAGCCCACGGAAGAGGGCGACCTCCTCGTCGGCCGCGGCACCACCGACGACAAGGGGCAGTCGTACGCCCACGTCAAGGCGGTCGAGGCGATGCTCGCGGTACGCGGCAAACTCCCCGTGAACGTCAAATTCATCGTCGAAGGCGAGGAGGAGGCGGGCGGCGAGGCGATCGAGAAGTACGTCCGCGCCGACGCCG
>JBDTQT010000128.1:0-11273 GCA_039932055.1 Thermoanaerobaculia bacterium | reverse complement strand
GGTTGGCGTAGCGCTCCGGCCGGTCGAGAACGAAGATCTTGAGCTCTTCGAAGCGGCGATAGATGGCGTCGACTTCCGCCGGCAGTCCGATGACCTCGTCGGGCAGCACCTCGTAGATCTCGTCGTAGAGCAGATAGTGCTTCTGCTTGCCGAGCTCGATGAGCTGCTTGACCGAAGTGTATTTGTCTTCGATGTGAACGATTTTCAGTCGCGCCACGCGGGAACCCTCGAAACGCTCATCAAAACGGAAGTACCGGGCCTCTGGCTCATGCTACCCGGCAGAAAAGGGCGCAGCGGAGTACCGCCTCCGCTTGAGCGCCTCCAACTCATTGAGGATCTCTTCAATTCTGTGCTGGTCACCGGAGACTTCGATCTGCCGCAACTCGCGATTCAGATCGGCACGCTGGCGATCGAGCCAGCGTTCCCACAACCCCTTGAGGTGCATCTCGGGGGCGGGCTCGCCTACCGAATCGGCCGATTCTAGCAAAAGCATTGAAGCCCTGTCACTTATGCCGTCGCCGTCCGAAAGCCGCCGGCGTAGATCCGCCGTTCCCGGCAACTTCCCGGAGTCGAAGTAGAGAGCAAGAAGGAGGGCGTAAATATTCCGCAGTTGGGGATCTTCGAAGGCCTCCTCCGGGGGGAGCATCTCGTGCGACGGCGCCGGACGCCCGGCGTCGCCGATCCACAGCAGGCAGCGCAGCAGCGCCTCCTCCGCTCCCCGGCCCGGCGAGGGACCGGCGGCGGCGGCCGGGGAGGCGAACGCTTCGGCCAGCGGTTTCGGCCCGACTCCAAGGCGCTGCAGGAGGAGTTGGGCGGGGAGGCCCAGGCGCTCGGCGGCGATCCGCCCATAGCTGTAGCGCAGCACCGTGTCCTTGACCGGCGCGAGGAGCGCCGTGACCTCCTTGGCGGCCTTCGCTCGCACGTGCGGGTTGCGATGGGCGTCGGAAGGGACCAGGCGGTCGAGCTCGAGGAGAATCAGATCTTCTGCCCCGGCAAACGCCTCGGCGAGTGCCTTCTCCCCTTTGGCGAGGCGGAGCGAGTCGGGATCCTCGCCTTCGGCGAAGCGCACCCTACGCACTGCGAGACCCTCGGCGAGGAGAATCGGCAGGGCGCGGCGGGCCGCCGCCTCTCCCGCCGTGTCGCCGTCGTAGCCGACGACAACCTCCTCGACGTGGCGCGCCAGGAGTTTGGCCTGCTCCGGAGTGAGCGCCGTGCCCATGCTCGCGACCGTTCCCTCGATCCCGGCGGCGACCCCGGCCACCTGGTCGAAGTAGCCCTCGACGAGAAAGGCCCGGCCGCTCTCGCGCATCGCCCGCTTGGCGCTGTCGAGGCCGAAGAGGATCGAGCCCTTGTGGAAGCGATCGGTCTCGGCGGTGTTGACGTACTTCGCCTTGTCGTCCCCCAGGGTGCGGCCGCCGAAGCCGACCAGGCGGCCGGTGCCGTTGCGGATCGGGAAGATCAGGCGGTTGCGGAAGCGGTCGTAGGGCTCGCCGCCCCCTTCCGGGCGCCCCACCAGCCCGGCGTCGAGCAGGTCCGCCATGGGAATTTTCGGATGCAGCGCCTGGGTGAGGTTCCGCCAGCCGTCGGGGGCGTAGCCCAGGCGATAGCGCGCGACGATCTCGTCGGAGATCCGGCGCTCCTCGAGGTAGCGCCGGGCGAAGGGTGACTGGGCGAGGGCGGCGGCGAAGAACTCGGCCGCCGATTCGAGCACCGCCTCGAGATCGCGCGGCGCGTCGGACTTTCCGCCGGCACCCGGGCGGCGGGCGGCGGGCGCCGGAATCGGCACCCCGAAGCGGCGGGCGAGCGACTCCATGGCGGCGGGGAAGTCGTCGCCGGTGAGCTCCATGTGGAGCTTGATGGCGTCGCCGCCCTTGCCGCAGCCGAAGCAGTAGTAGAGCCCCTGCTCCGGGTCGAGCTGGAACGACGGCGTCTTCTCCTTGTGGAATGGGCAGAGCGCCTTCCACTTCCGCCCGACGCGCTGGAGCTTGGCGTGTGCCCCGGCGATCTCGAGAATATCGACCGCCTCGCGCACCGCCTGCACGAACTGGGGGTTGAGCTGGAGATTGGAGAGCGTCATCGATACGGCGGCCGGCCTGGCCAACTCTACGACAGCGTTTGCTTCGCGACCCCGGTCGTCGTGCTCCTAGACGATATGGAGCGCTCAGCTCTTGCCCGCGCGGATGGCCATGCGGATCGCCGCAGCGCGCGCGGCGAGCGGCGCGGCCTCGGCCTTGCGTCCGAGGGCCTCGAGGGAGCGCGCGAGATTGGCGAGTGCCTCGGAGGTCTCGTCGCTGCCCGGACCGGTGATCTCCTCGATCTTCGCCGCCACCCGGCGCTGGATCGCCTCGGCCTCGGCCCAGCGGCCCTGGGCGGCGATTTCCTTCGCCTGATTGCCCTGCACCTGCCAGACGAACGGGTGGCCCTGGCCGAGCTGCTCGCGGAAAAGGTCGGCCACCCCGGCCAGCAGGCGCTCGGCGGCGGCGTGATTGCCCCGCCGGCCGGCGATGATCGCCAGCCCGTTGTCGCACTTGCCGACCTCGAAATGGCGCGAGTTGATCGCCGTGAAGAGCGCGCGCGCCTCGCGATAGGTGCGCTCGGACTCCTCCAGCCGCCCGCGGTTCATGAGAAACAAGGCATAGAGCTGCAGCGATTGGCCGGTCGCGGTGTGGGCGTTCCCGAGCTTCGCCCGCCGGATGGCGAGAGCGTGCTGGTAGAGCACCTCCGCCTCGTCGAACTTCTCGCGGCGCTCGAGCAGCACGGCGAGGTTGACGTAGCTCGCGGCGGTGTTCGGGTGGTCTTTACCGAGCACGCGCTCGATGGCCGCCTGTGACTCACGATAGGCATGCTCGGCCTCGTCCATGTGGTCCAGCTCGTCGAGCACCACCGCGAGATTGCGCAGGTGCATCGCGGTCTGCAGATCGCCCGGCCCGAGCTCCGCGAGGTAAATCCCGTAGACCTTGCGTTCGATCCTCTCCGATTCCTCCGGGCGGCCCTTCCAGAAAAGCGCGTTGGCGTAGTCGCTGCGCACCCGCGCGAGCAGGAGGCTCTGCGGCGGCTCGCTCTTCTCAAGGCTTCCGAGCGCCTCCTCGAGCTCGCCCAGCGCTTCGTCGAGCTTGCCCTGATAGACGCGGATGTTGCCCAGCGTCGCGCGTGTCGAAGCGATCGCCGGGTGGTCCACCGGCAGCTCCGCGATGCGAATCGCGAGCGACCTGTCCGCCAGGGTCGCCGCGGGTTCGAGCAGCCCGAGGCTGCGGTCGATCCGCGCCACCGCCTCGAGCAGCTCGGCGCGGATCAGCGGCTCCGCCGCGAGCTCGGTCTCCAGACGCTTTCCCGCCTGTTCGAGCAGCTCGCGCGCTGGCACGTTGCCGCCGGATTGCTCCGGATCCGCGACCTCGAAGAGGCCGATCAGAAACTCCTTCACGCGCTCGGCGCGCTGAGCGTTGGCGGCCGCAGCCAGCGCGTTGGTCTCGGCGCGGCGCGCCTGCCAAACGGCGATCGACAGGCCGGCGACCAGCGACACGACGACGCCGAGCGCGGAAAACACCGCCAGACGGTGCCGCCCCACGAACTTGCGCCCGCGATAAAGGCCGCTGTCGGGCCGGGCTTTCACCGGCCGGCCAGAGAGGTAGCGGCGCAGGTCGTCGGCAAAGGCAGCGATCGAGCCGTAGCGGCGCTCCGGTTCGCGCGCGAGCGCCTTCACGACGATGGTGTCGAGGTCACCGGCGAGGGCGCGCGCGGCGCGTCCGTCGCCGGTCTCGCCGACGACGCGACTCGGCCGGGTAAGAGTCTCGCGCTCGAGCTCCTGCACCAGCCCGCTGTGCGAAGCGGTAGCGCGCCTGAAGGGCAAGCGCCCGGTCAGCAGCTCGTAGAGCACGACGCCGAGCGAGTAGACGTCGGTCGAGGTGGTCGCCGGTTGACCGAGAATCTGCTCCGGCGCGGCGTAGGCCGGGGTAAGTGCGCGGTCCTCGAGTCGCGTCAGCTCGCTCGATTCGCTGTCCGGGTCGAGGATCTTGGCGATGCCGAAGTCGAGCAGCTTCACCGCTCCGCTGGCGTCGACGAGCAGATTCGAAGGTTTGAGATCCCGGTGCACGACGAGATTGCGATGCGCCAGATCGACCGCCTCGGCGACTGCGATGACCAGCCGCACCCGGGTCGCAAGGTCGGCGCCGTGCGTCCGGCACCAGACGGAGATCGGTTCGCCGTGGATGCGCTCGAGCACCAAGTAAGGCCGGCCGTCGGGCGCCAACCCGCCATCCAGCAGGCGGGTGATGTTCGGGTGCTCCAGTCGCGCGAGGATCTGGCGCTCGCGCAAGAAGCGGCGCAGCACCTCCTCGGAGTCCATACCGCGCTTGACCAGCTTCAGGGCGACGATGTGCTCGAACTGCCCGTCGGCGCGCTCGGCCTCCCAGACTTCGCCCATGCCGCCGCGGCCGAGCAACGCCCGCAGGCGATAGGGACCGACGCGATCTCCGGCCGCCGCGCCGCACGGCTCGGCAGCAGCGAGCGCCTCGCCAACCGCCGCCGGATCGAGCCCCGCCGCGCCGCCGGCGAGAAACTCCTCACCCGCCGAAGCATCGGCCGCGAGCAACTCCTGCACGGCCGCGGCGATCTCCGGGTCGCTCTGGGCGAGGGCGGCGAGCGCCGCGGCGCGCGCTTCGGAATCGAGCTCGGCGATCTCTTCGAAGCGCGATCGTGCGACCGTGAAACGCGCCAGGTCCGGCCGGCTCAGAGCGGACTCCGCGCCATCCTGGCGAACTGCTTCGCGGGGTCGAGCTCACGCTCGAGCTCGAGGAGCCGCGAGCTCCCGGGCAGAAGGGTCGCGCGGAAGAGCCCGAGTGCCGAGGCCGCTGCGGCACGCGCCTCGTCGCGGCGCTCCTCACGCGCCGCGACCCTCGCGACCGCGCGCCAGGCCGCCGCTTCGGTCAAGCGACGGTACGAACGGCCCGGCTCAGCCGCAGCGATCGCGACCGCCTTCGCCGCCGACTCGCCCGCCGCGGGCAGATTGCCCAACTCGAGGTCGGCCGCACTGCGCAAGAGCTCGAGCCGCGCGCGGCTGGAATCCGTCGCCGCCGTTCCGCCCGTTCGCGCTACGACCGCCGCCAGGCGCGCGCGCACCTCGTCCGGAGTGCGCCGGACAAGGGCGATCTCGGACCCCAGCAGACCCGCCTCCACCAGCCAGGGACTCTCCTCGCCGAAGCGCGCTAGCAGCAGCGGCTGGGCCCGGGTGAGCTGCTCCTCGGCCGCGTCGATCTGGCCGGTCGCGAGAAGAGTCCGGGCGAGATTCAAAGCGACGGTACCACCACGGTCGGCGAGCTGGCGCTCGTCGGCGGCGATGTCGCGGTCGAGCGCCGTGGCGTCGGCGAGCGCGCCCTCGAGGTCGCCCGCGTGAAGGCGCGCCTGGGCGAGCGAGAAGCGGGTCGAAATCGAAAGCGTGTGCACTGGCCCCAGCCGGGCGCGGCGATCGGCGAGCGCCCGTTCGAGGAACGGCAGGGCTTCTACCGGCCGGTCCGTGGCGTCGAGTAACCGCCCGAGATCATTGCCGGCTTCGAGAGTGAGCCGATGCTCCTTGCCGGCGAACTCCTCGAAGACCGCCATCGCCCGGCGAATGCTCGTTTCGGCACCGCTGAAATCCTGCATCGCGACCTGGACACGCGACAGCTGCTGAAAACCGCCGGCGACGACGGTGCGCGCGATCCCGGGCGCGGCTTCGGCCGTCGCGATGCCCGCCATGAAGGCGGTCTTTGCGCTTTCGGGATCCGGTCGCGACTCGAGGACGCGGCCCAGGCCATAGTGCGCATTGGCGAGCTCGCGTGACGCCCCATGGGGCGCGAGCACGGCGACCGCTGCCCGGAATAGCTCCTCCGCCCGCTCGTCGCCCTTGCCTGGTGCGCTCCAGTAGTGCTGGCCCAGATTGTAGAGCGCCCAGCCGCGCTGTTTCGACGTCGTGTCGGCGATGCCATCGAGGATGGCGAGCGCGCGTTCGAAGTCACGCCGCGCCTCGTACGCCTTGCCGATGAGATTCGCCGAGACTCCGCGATTCACCAGCACCTCGGCGAGACGGGCATCGGGCGCCTGGCCCTCGAGGTCGTGCGCCAGTTCACTCCACAGGCGCACGGCCTCCTCGTGCAGCCCGAGATCGGCGAAAAGGTCGGCAATCGTGTCTTCGAGCTCGGCGTGCACTGCGCGCTGCGTCGAGGTCTCCGGCGCAGCTTTCTCGAGCTCTCCGGCCGCGAGCTTGAGGAGCTCTTCGGCGGTCGTTTGGCGCGCTTTCGCGCCGTCGGGGTTGCGCACCCGATTGACCTCGAAGAGTCCGAATACGAACTTCTGGATGGCGTTGGCCTTCGCGGCTTCGAGCCGGGCCACACGCGCTTGCCAGACCGAGACGCTGGTGCCGACAACCATGGCGAGCAGTGCCAGGGCAGCGACGCTCACGACGACACGATGCCGCCCGACGAACTTCGCCAGACGGTAGCCGACGCGGTCGGGCCGCGCCAGCACCGGACGCCCGTCGAGGTGACGCTGGAGATCGTCGGCGAAGGCGGCGGCGCCGCCGTAGCGCCGTGCGGGTTCGCGCGCGAGCGCCTTCGACACCATCGTGTCGAGATCGCCGGCCAGCAACCGCGAGAGCCTGGCGTCGCCGGCCGCCGCAGCGACGCGGCTGGGTCGCACCAGGGTCTCACGCTCGAGTCCTTCGACGAGTCCGGCGGCGGAGCCGATGTCGCGGCGGTACGGCAGCCGTCCGGCAAGCAGTTCGTAGAGCACCACGCCGAGCGCGTAGACGTCGGTCGCGGTGGTCACCGCTTCGCCACGGATCTGTTCCGGAGCGGCGTAGGCGGGGGTGAGCGCGCGCTCTTCGAGTCGGGTGATGTCGGCCTCGAAGGCCGGCTCGTCGGAGAGCAGTTTGGCAATGCCGAAGTCGAGGAGCTTCACCCGGCCGTGGGCATCGACGAGGATATTCGACGGCTTGAGGTCGCGGTGAACGATGAGGCTGCGGTGCGCCGTGTCAACCGCTTCGCAGACCGCGATCATGAGCTGCAGTCGCTCGGCCACCGGGCTCGCCCGGCGCCGGCACCAGGCATCGATCGGCTCGCCTTCGACGCGCTCGAGCACGAGATAGGGCCGACCATCGCCGGCGACGCCGCCATCGAGGAGCCGGGCGATGTTCGGGTGCTCGAGCCGGGCAAGGATCTGGCGCTCGCGCAGGAAGCGCGCCAGGATGGCTGCGGAGTCCATGCCGCGCTTGAGCAGCTTGAGCGCCACCACCTGCTCGAACTGACCGTCGGCGCGCTCCGCCTCCCAGACCTCGCCCATGCCACCGCGGCCCAGCAGGACCCGCAAGCGATAGGGGCCGATCAGCATGCCCTGGACGTGGGCCTCGGGCGGGTTGGCCTCCGGCTCGCCGAGCGCCTCCTGCAGCAGGTCCGGGGCAAAGCCGACGACCGCGGCGCCGAGGAAGCTTTCGCCGGCTGCCGCGTCGGCTGCGAGAAGCCCCTCGACCGCGCGAGCGAGTTCGGGATCGCGCTCGCGAACCTCGACCAGGCGCGCCTCGCGGGTGCTCGGCGGCAGGTCGGCAAGGTCTTCGAAATACCGGCGAGCCGCCGCAAAATGCGCCGGGTCCGGGCGCTTCACGTCGAGATGCCTTGCGCCGCGAGATCCTGGAACAGAAAGGCGCGCGCCGATCGCCAGCGCCGTTTGACCGTGCGATCGGAGACGTCGAGGAGGCCGGCGATCTCGTCGATCGACAGGCCGCCGAAGAAGCGCCACTCGACGAGCTGCGCGAGCTCCGGGTCGGCGCTCTCGAGGCGCGACAACGCCTCGTCGACCGCCAGGAGATCCGCGGCGCGTTCGGGGGCGGCGACCAACTGCTCGTCGAGCTCGACCGCGACGCGGGCGCCGCCGCGCTTCACCCGGCCGCGCTTGCGGGCATGGTCGATCACCACGCTGCGCATGGCGCGCGCCGCCAGGGCATAGAAGTGGCGGCGATTCTCCACCGACCAGCTCGCCTGACGAGAGAATTTGAGGTAGGCCTCGTGCACCAGAGCGGTCGTGCTCAGCGTGTCGGCCGACGATGCGCCGCGCAGTTGACGGCGCGCGATGGTACGAAGCTCCATGTAGACCGCCTCGAACAGGCGATCGAAAGCGCTGCGGTCCCCATTCTCGACGGCCACCAAGAGGGCCGTGATCTCAGGACCGCCCGGTTCGAGCTCGGAGGCCATCGCCGAGGATTCTAGTCCCGCAAGGTCACGACTGTCGCCCCGTTGCCCCCCTCGTTGGGCGCCCCGGGGCGCGCCGCGACGACGGCCGGATGCTTGCGCAGGCGTTCGCGCACGGCATCGCGCAAGCGACCCGAGCCGTGGCCGTGCACGATACGCACCTCGCCGCGCCCGGAGAGCATCGATTGATCGAGGAAACTGTCCATCTCCTCGAGCGCCGGTTCGACGCGCTGACCGATAAGGTGGAGCTCCTGCGGTATCGGCGCCCGATCGACGTCGCCACCGCTACGGTGGACGGCGGGCGTCTTCGGCTTCGTCTGCAGCTCCGCCTCGACGACGAGATCCCCCGCATGCAGGCGCAGGCGCTTGCCGTTCGACGACACCTCGACTTTCTCGCCGCTGACTTTCTCGACCACACCTCGCCAGCCGAGGGTTGCGTGGCGCACCTGCGCGCCCAGGACGAGCGGCAGATCGGAAGTCGCGCCGTCGTCTTCTCCGACCCGGGGAGCGTCGGCGAACAGGCTGGCAGCTACCTGCTGGGCGACGCCGCGTTTTCTTCCGGCGGCGAACTCGGCGCGGAGCTTCTCCGCCGCACCGGAAAGCTCGCGCGTCACCCGCTCGCGGAACTCGGCGAGCTCGCGCCTCACCCGGGCGCCCAGCGTCCGGCGCTCCGCTTCGAGCTCGGCGCGCTCCCTTTCGAGCCGATCTCCGGCGAGCTCGGCCGCAGAGCGCGCGGCCCGCGCCGACTCGGAGTCGACGGCGAGCTGCTCGCGGGTCGCCTCGAGCTCGGCGAGAAGGCGACGTAGGTCACGATGTTCGTCGCCGAGCAAAGCTTCGGCGCGGGCGATCCACGGCGCCGGAAGATCCATGCGCCGCGCCAGGGCGAGCGCCTCGCTGCCGCCGGGGGAGCCGGGCAGGAGTCGAAAGGTCGGGCGCCCGGTCGAGGGCTCGAATTCCATCGCCGCGCAGGCCGCCCCGGGAAGCTCCAGCGCCGCCGCCGCGAGCCCGGTCAGATGGGTCGTGATGAGCGCCAGGCCGCCGCGCTCGACGAGGGTCTCGAGCAGGGCGACCGCCAGCGCCGTGCCTTCCTCGGGGTCGGTGCCGGAGCCGAGCTCGTCGAGGAGAGCCAGGCTATGCGGGCCCGCCGCGCGGTAAGCCTCCGCCAGGCGCGCCAGCCGTCCGGAGAAGGTCGAGCGGTCGGCGAGGAGATCCTGCTCGTCGCCGACCGTCGCCACCAGGCTGACCAGGAACGGCACTTCGCTCGCTGCCGCCGCCGGGATGGGCAGGCCGGCCTGTGCCGCCAGCGCCAGCAGTCCCATCGTCTTGAGCGCCACGGTCTTGCCGCCGGCGTTGGGGCCGGTGATGACCAGCGCACGCCGCTCCGGCGTGAGCTCCACGCCCAACGGTTCGACCGCGCCTTCGTGACCGCGGGCGCCGAGCACGCGCTCGCGGCGGCGGGCGAGACGCGGATCGAGCAGCGGGTGGCGCGCCGCGATCAGGCGGAGCGAGCCGGGCGGCGCCAGCACCGGCAGGTGGGCGTCGATCTCGCGCGCCAGGCGGCGCGCCGCCTCGAGCGCGTCGAGGTCGCCGACGAGCTCCGCCATCTGCCGCACCAACGGGGCCTCGGCGGCAAGCTCGCGCAGCAGTTCGTAGAGCAGGCGCTGGCGCTCGCCTTCGAGCTCGTCGACGGCGCTCTGCAGCGTGTTGTTCTCCTCGACGACTTCGAGCGGCTCGAAGTAGAGACTCTTGCCGGTCGCCGACCGGCCGTGCACGAGACCGGCGAGCTTGCCGCGGTTGCCGGCCTGCACCATGAGCATCAGGCGCCCGCCGCGCAGCGGAATGGTCTCTTCGCCGATCAGCTCGCGGTGCGCGCCGCCGATCGCCTCCAGCCGGCCGTATAGGCGCTCGCGCGCCCCCTGCACCTGCCGGCGCAGAGCGGCGAGCTTCGGGCTGGCGTCGTCACGCACCTCGCCCTTGCGGTCGAGGATCCTGCCGATTTGACGAACCAGCGGTTGCGGGTCGGCGAGACCGGCCACCGCCCGGGCGAGCTCTGCGCAGGGCGGATCCACGCCGGCGATTCTCGCCGCTGCGGAGCCGCCGGCCGCGAGAAGGCCGGCGAGACGCAGGATCTCGCCGCCGACGAGCGGCGGGTCGCCACTCTCCAGCCGATCGACCAGCTCCGCCAGGCCCTCCCCGAGACCCGGCACCAGCGGCGCTTCGAGACTCAGCCGCCCGATCTCCTCGTAGCGCGCGCGGCGGCGGCGGAGCTCGTCCTGCTCTCCCGCCGGCGCGAGGGCGCGCAGAACCGCCGCGCCGAGGTCGGTTCGCGCCTCGGAGGCGAACAGAGCGAGGAAAGCGTCGAACTCGAGCGCCAGCCGCGTCGCCGGCGCGGCGACTGCAGGCGAGGGAACGGGGGCCAGCGGGGCGGGATTAGGGAGAGAGAATTTCATCGCGAAAAAAACAGAAGCGGGGTCCGGGTCTCCCCGGCCCCGCTCGGTCGAGCGCCAGCGTATTGCGTGAGGTTACGAACGGCCGGGGGGGCCTAGAGGCCCATCCGGCGCTCTTCCTGCACCTTGCGCAGCATCTTCTTCTTGGCCTGGATGGCCTTGCGCTTGCGCTTCACGGAGGGCTTCTCGAAGTGCTGACGCTTCTTCAGCTCGGTCAACACACCGGCCTTCTCGCACTTGCGCTTGAAACGTCGCAGCGCGTTCTCGAAGCTCTCTTCTTCACGTACGTGCACGATCGGCACTGCTCGCTCACCTCACTTTGGCTGCCAACTTCACGGCCTAAGGACCGCAGGCAGAAGGACTTGTGATTCTAGACCTGGCGGCGCAACCGGTCAAGAAGGCGCCCTGCCGGCACTCTGCGCCAATCCATAAACCCTTTCCGAAGTTCACTTTGCGGCCACTGGGCGGCTTGACGCGGGGGGCGTCTGTCTCGATAATGTAAGTTTTCGAGCGGTTCTGACTCCGGAACGAAAGGTTGGAGGAATTCGGAATGGCCCTTCCTGATCAGTTGGCGGATCTCGAGCGCAAGGTCTCCGTGCGCTTCAGCGCGGCC
>JBDTQT010000127.1:0-11350 GCA_039932055.1 Thermoanaerobaculia bacterium | reverse complement strand
CCCGCCGCCGCGGCGACCGCAGCGACCATCTCGCCCACCCGCGGATTCGTGCCGTCGCTGATGTTCACCGCCTCGCCGCCCGGCGCCCGCTCGGCCGCGAGGACATAGGCCTCGGCGGCGTCTTCGACGTGCACCGTCGACCAGCAGTTGGCGCCGTCGCCGACCATCTCGACCTCGCCAGCGAGCGCGGAGCTGAACCACGGGGCGGTGAGGCTGCCGCTGCCGCCGTAGGCGCAGCCCGGACGCAGCACCAGCGTGCGTAGCTGCGCGCCGGCCGCCGCCAGCACGCGATTTTCGTGCTCGACGCGCCAGCGCACCAGGTCGAGCGGCGCGAGCGGCGAGCTCTCGTCGACCGTCCGGCCGCCGGTGTCGCCATAGATCCAGGCGCCCGAAGTGTAGAGAAAGGCGCGCGGAGCATTGACCTCGCCGGCCGCGGCGAGGAGCGTGTCGATCGCCGCGCGATCACGCTCGACGGTCGCCGCGGAGTACTCCGAGGCGCAGTGGACGAGGACGTCGCAGCCGCGCGCGACGGCGGCGAAGCTCTCGGGTGCCGCGAGATCGCCGAGCACGGGCACGATCTCCGCGCGTGCCAGCGTGCGCGCCTTCTCGGCGCTGCGCGCCAGACCGAAGACCCGATGACCGGCGCGGCGAAATGCCGCCGCGACCGCCCCGCCGATGTAGCCCGTCGCGCCCGTCACGAATACATTCATGGGAGCTCCTCCTCGATGACCTCATTCTTACAGCAGCCGGGGAGAAGGTGCACGACCCGGAAGCGCGGTCCGGGCGCGCAAACTTTTTGGCGCTGGCTGCGTCTCTGGATCATGGCCAGAACTTGCGGCGTGTTAACTTGCGCCGCCATGCACAGCAAAGTACTCCTTCCGACGATGGCCAGCCTGCTCTTCACCCTGGCGGGCGAGCCGCTCGCCGCGCAGCTCACCCTGGTCTTCGCCGACGGTTTCGAAAGCGGCAACGCGCTCGCCTGGTCGGCGACCGTCGGCGAGCCGGCGCTCGTGCCGGCCGAGGTCTACCGGCTGACCGACCTCGACCTGCGCGATCCGCATCTCTATGTGAGTCCGGGCTTCGGCTGCTTCGACTTCACCGACCAGGACATCCCTCTTTCGCCAGGCTCTGCCTTCAACGGCCAGCTCCAGGCGGCGATTACCGGCGACAGCGAGCCGGATGGTCTCCTCGACAGCTCCTTCTTGCTCGAATTTCGGCCGTTCGACGAAACGGCCGCCGCGCTGAGGCTCGATATCGCTGGGGGTCTGTGCACGGCACCGATGGCGGGCACGAGCTGCGGCCCCGATCCCGCTTCGCTGCCGCAGACCGCCGGCTATGACGGACTGACTGCCGGCAGCTGCCTCGCGGCGCTCGCCGGGACGACCTTCCCGCCGTACACGCCGGAGGTGACTGGCGTCGCCGGCCCCTGCTTCGTCTCGGCGCCGCGGCAGGTGGTTTTCAATCTCAACGGGGTGGCGCTTCCCTTCACCGACCTGCAGCTCGCCGGCGACTGGACGGCAACGCCGGTCGCTGGCTTCGCGACCGGGCTGATGCGGGGGTTTCTCTCCGAAGCCGAAGCGGCGAACGTGCTGCTGCCGGCGTCCTTGCCGATTGTCGGCGGCCAGCCGATCACGGTGCTGCTGCCGGGCGGCGCTGGCAACTGCGCCGCGCACGACGACCGTGACAGCCTGAACGGTTTCCCGGGCTGGTGGTTCTACTTCAACTTCCCCGCCACCGCGGTCCTCTGGTCCGGCAACTAGTGGCTCGTATCAGAGGATTCAACAGCGTCTGGCTTGCCCTCGACGACGGAGGCCGCGTTGCGCTCCTGGCGCCATAGCTAAGGCTATGGCTCAGTCGCGCGCCTTGCCTGCGTCGCCGATGGCTGCGTCATCCGCTATCGATTCATCTGATACGAGCCACTAGTGGTCCGGCCGGCCTATCCGCCGGCTTTGAGGTCGGCGAGCTTCTTGGCGGTGGTGTCGGCGCCGGCCTGATCGCCCATCGCCTTCTGCACTTCGATCTTGCGCTCGTAGGCTTTGAAGTTGCGCGGCGCGGCGGCGATCGCGAGGTCGATTTCGGCGATGGCTTCGGGGTACTTCTTCTCCTTGATGGCGAGCTCGGCGAGCGCGCTGTGCGCCTGATGCAGCGTCGGGTCGATGGCCAACGCCTCCTGGAATCGCGCGCGGGCGACTTCGACCTCTTTGGCGTTGCCGGCCTGGGCGCCGGAGTTGTAGAGCAGCCGGGCGACCTCGGGAGTGCGCTCCTTGGCGGCGAGCTCGGTCAGGGCCGCCTCGGCCTTCGCCTTGTCGCCGAGCCCGATGAACGCCTCGTAGCGGCTGCGCAGCGCCTGCATGTCGGCCGGGTCGAGCGCCAGCGCCTGGTCGGCGTGCGCCAGCGCCTTGTCCCACTGGCTCTGCTCGAGCTCGATCAGCGCCAGGACGCTGTAGGCCTTGGCGAATTTCGGATCGGCGGCGATCGCGAGCTCGAACTGGGCGGCGGCGCTGGTGAGGTCTTTCGCCTGAGTCGCCTTGGCGCCCTCGTTGTAGTACTCGACGGCGGTGATCTGCGGCAGGGTCACCTTGAGCGATGCCAGCTCACCCTTCTTGAACTTCGTGGCGGTGAAGTCGAGGTCCTTGGTGAACTCCTTGAATCCCTCTTTGACCACCTTGATGGAATAGAGACCGGTGAATTCGACCAGTTCTCCGGTGCACTTGCCGGCGGCATCGGTCTTGGCGGTGAACGAATAGGGCGACACCGTGGTGGCGCTGGTGATGGTGACGTCGGCACCTTCGACCGGCGCCCCCTCGGGGGCGGGGGTGGTGACGACGACTTCGAACGGCGCTTTCGGCTTGTCAGCGGCGAAGGCGGCGGTGGAGGCCAACAGCAGGGTAGCAGCGAGCAGGGCGGTGGGCTGTTTCACGGGAATCTCCTTGCGGACGGGAGGGGTCGAAAAGCGGACGTCGGTAGTATATGAAAACATTTTCGCAACGCCGTCCACAAAGCTACTGGAGGACCTGATGGCCAGCCGCCGCAACCGTTTCTGTCTGGCAGTCGCACTCGCACTACTCGCCCCGACGGTTCTCGCCGCCGGAGCGTCGGCCAAAGAGCTTCACTGGCGCGCGCTCGAGATCGAGGCACGCCTCGAGTCCGACGGCACGCTCGCGATCTCCGAGGTCCAGCGCATGGTTTTCACCGGCGACTGGAACGGCGGCGAGCGCAAGTTCCGGCTCGGCCGCGGGCAGCGCCTGACGCTCGACCGGCTGGTGCGGCTCGATCCCGGCAGCTCGACCGGCACCGAGCTCGTGCGCGGCAGTCTCGACGAGGTCGATCGCTACGACTGGGCTGCCGGCGATACCCTGCGCTGGCGGAGCCGCCGGCCGTCGGATCCGGAGTTCGATGGCACCGAGCTCGCCTACCGGCTCGACTACCGCATCACCGGCGCGCTGCGCAAGATCGGCGAGCGCGCCTTTCAGCTGGACCACCAGTTCGCCTTCACCGAGCGCGAGGGCGTGATCGAGCGTCTGTTCGTGCGGCTCACCCTGGCGCCGGAATGGCAGTCGGCGAGCGGCCTGCCGGTGTCGTGGGAGTTGGGGCCGCTCGCGCCGGGCGAGGGCTTCGTACTGACCACCGACTTCACTTACAAGGGCGCCGCGCTGCCGGCGAACGCCGCGCCGCCGCAACTGCCACTCTGGCTGCGCGTCGCCGTCGTCGCCGCCTTCGTCCTCGGCGCGCAGCTTTTTCTCGCGGCGACGCGCCGCCGCGATCGCGCCCTCGGCCGATTCGCCCCCATCGAGCGCCGGGCGATCGATGCCGCCTGGCTCGAGGAGAAGGTCTTTGCGCTGCCGCCGGAGATCGTCGGCGCGCTCTGGGATCGCGCCGTCGGCAGTGCCGAGGTCGCGGCGACGCTCGCCCGGTTGACCCAGGAAGGCAAGCTCAAGACCGCGGTGACCTCCTCGGGCCGCATCTTCAAGAGCGAAAATCTCCGCCTCGAGCTGCTCGCCGACCGCGCCAGCCTCACCGACTACGAGACCAAGCTCATCGATGGGCTGTTCAGCGGCTCGACGGTCACCGACACCGAGTCGATCCGCAAGCGCTACAAGGGCTCCGGCTTCGATCCGGCAGCGAAAATCCGCGCCGGTGTCGAAGCCCGGCTGAAGCGCGTGCGCGGCTTCGCGGAAGGCAGCCCGAAGCCGTCGTGGCGGCCGACGGCGCTGCTGCTCGCCGCTGGCGTCGCCACGCTGGTGCTGGTGGCGCTCGGCTCTGCCCTGGGACTCCTTTGGGGCGCGGCGCCGAGAGCGACCGGCCTGTGTATCGGCATGTCGATCGCCTTCCTGCTCGGCGCGATCCCCGGGTGGGTCGGCGCGCTCGCCGGCCAGGGACGCGTCGGCGGTCTGGGCGGGCCCTATTTCGGAGTGCTCCTGTCAGAGCTCGCGCTGGCGGTCACGCTCTGGGCCTTCTCGGGCCTGCCCGCGGCGAACGCCGGACTACTCCTCGGCGGGCTGCTCTTCGCGCTCGCTCTTGCGCGCTCGCATGCCAGCATCCTCGCGACGCGCGAGAGCGCTGAGAGCCTGGTGCGCCGTCGGGAGCTCGCCGCGGCGCGCGACTTCCTCGCTGCGGAGCTCGCCAAGCCGCAGCCGCAGCTCGCGGACCGCTGGTTCCCGTATCTGCTGGCCTTCGGCCTCGCGCCGAAGATGGATCGCTGGTTTCGCCGTTTCGGCGCGGCGGCGCAGGCGAGCTCCGGGACCTACACGTCGATGGCGGGCGGCAGCGGCAGCGGCAGCGGCGGATCGGGCGGATGGAGCGGCGGTGGCGGCGCGTTCGGCGGCGGCGGCGCCTCGGCGACCTGGGCGATGGCGGCGACGGCGATGTCTTCGGGAGTGTCGGCGCCGAGCTCGAGCGGCGGCGGTGGCAGCAGCGGTGGCGGCGGCAGCTCGGGTGGCGGTGGTGGCGGCGGCTGGTGAGTCGTCGAACAATCCTGAGACAGCACGGCCCTGGCTTCGAAGACTGACTTCGCTCGCCAGGGCCGCTCGAAGCGGAAAGCCGAAAAGCCGGCTTACATCATCGGCGACGGTCCCGCGGGCATGGGAGCCGGCGGGGCCATCTTCGCTACCTTCTTCTTCGGAGCGGCCTTCTTCTTGGGGGCGGCCTTCTTGGCGGCGGGCTTCTTGGTCGCCTTCTTGGCAGCCTTCTTCGCGGCGGGCTTCTTGGTGGCCTTCTTCGCAGCCTTCTTGGTGGCCTTCTTGGTCGCCTTCTTGGCGGGCTTCTTGGTCGCCTTCTTGGCGGCCTTCTTGGTCGCCTTCTTGGCGGGCTTCTTGGTGGCCTTCTTGGCGGGCTTCTTGGTGGCCTTCTTGGCAGCCTTCTTCTTCGCTACCGGCTTCTTCGTCGCCTTCTTCTTCGCGGCTTTCTTCTTCGCTGCCATTCGCTACCTCCCTCGGTTAGGCGATCTCGCGATCGCTCTCTTCCGGTCCTCAAGCTGTGCTCGCCGCTCTCGCATGAGAGACGAAAACGGAAAGTGGCTCCGGAAGAGCGTTGATTTGTTCTTCATTGTCAACATTTTCGCGCGAGATGCAAGAGTTTCGTGAAAGTTTTTTCGAAAAGCTCGCGCGCGTCGCTCGATCGCGCGCATCGCGAGCGACTCTTTCGACGGAGATTTTCGTCGTCGGTCAGGGAAACAGCGGACGCGACCAACTGCTCGAGCCATCGACGAAGCTGCTCTCGAAACCGTCGTCGAAGAAGAGAATGACCGCTGAACCGAGGGCGGTCATGGCGAGCAGGCAGGCGAGAGCGCGCACGATACCGCTAGACTCGACTGGCGATGAATCTCTACCTCGTCCGCCACGGCCAGACCGCCTCGAGCCGCGAGAACCGCTTCACCGGCAGCTCCGATCCGCCGCTCACTCCGGTCGGTGAGGCGATGGCGGAGGCGCTCGCCGGCGCCTACTCCCAAGTGAAGTGGAATGCGATCTACACCAGTCCGTTGCTGCGGGCCCGGCAGACCGCGGCTCCGCTGTGCCGCGCGGTCGGCGTCGAGCCGACGATCGAGGAGGGCCTGAAAGAGATCGCCTACGGCGAGTGGGAGGGCCTCAAGCTCGAGGAGGCCGAGAAGCGCTTTCCGGCCGAGTTCGCCTACTGGGCGGCGGACGTCGCGAGCCGCGGCACGCCGGGCGGCGAGACCGCCTTCGCGGTGGCGGCGCGGGCGATGCGCGTCGTCGAGCAGATCCGCACCCGCCACACCGCGGGCAACGTCCTCGTCGTCGCGCACAAGGCGACGCTGCGCATCGTCGCCTGCGCGCTCCTCGGCCTCGACGTCCGCCTCTTTCGCGACCGTCTCGCGCTGCCGGTGGCGGCGGTGTCGATGTTCATCCTCGCCCCGCACGCCGTCCAGCTCGCCTTCCACGCCGACCGCTCGCACCTCACGCCCGAGCTGCGCAACGCCGAAGGCACCTGAGGCGTCCGCGGAATCCGCGGCGGTCGCCGCGGCGCCTGCAATTTTCACCGCGCCTGCCCGGCTGCGCCGGAGCGTTCCGTGCCCGCGCTGCCCGGCTTCGTACAGGGGCGTAAGATGTCGCCATGGCCTCCGACCCCAGGGACCTCCCGACCGAGCGTGACAACACCGACGCGAGTCTTCGCCGGGAGCGCGAGAGCGTCGACGGAGCGATGACGAAGGGGCGTGCGGGAGTCGACGCGATCGCGGACGAAATCGTCGAACGCGCCCGCGACCAGGCCGACGCCGTATTGGGGACGGCGCGCGACAAAGCCGACCTGGCGATGCGCGACACCGACACCGGAGCGCACGCGCAGGTGGTCGTCGAGCGCGAAAGAACGGTGGAGGACCGTGTGCTCCAGGAGGAGCGCGCCGCGGCCGACGAGGCCGTGCGGCGCGAGCGCAGGGACCTGGAGCGGACGCTCGCCGCATTGCTCCCGCTCGAGCGCCAGCGGACGGACCGCAATCTGTTGAGCGAGCGCGCCCGCTCCGATGATCAGCTGGCGCATCGGGACGACTTCCTCGGCATGGTCAGCCACGACCTGCGCAACCTTTTTTGCGGCGTCGTGCTCGAGGCGTCCTTGCTCGGCGACGAAGCCCCCGACTCGGAGGACGGTCGGCGCACGATCGACACCGTCGCCCGCATCCAGCGCTACATGGCGCGCATGAACGGATTGATCGGAGATCTGATCGATGTCGTCAGCATCGACGCCGGCAAGCTCTCCATTCATCCCAGGAAGGGCGACGCTCGTGCGCTCGTCCGGGATGTCGCGGAAGCCTTCGCCGGCCTGGCGAGAGAGAAGAACATCTCTCTGCAGACGGAATTCGGCGACGGCCCGCTGGCGGCCGTCTTTGACCACGACCGGATGCTCCAGGTCCTGGCCAACATCGTCACCAACGCCCTCAAGTTCACGCCGGAGGGCGGCACGATTCGGGTCCGCGGCGAAACTGTCGCCGGCGACTTGCACGTCGCGGTGACCGACACCGGCATCGGCATTCGCGGTGACCTGCTGGAGTCCATCTTCCAGCGCTTCTGGCAGGTCGGTGTGGGCGATGAGCGCGGCCTCGGCCTCGGCCTTTACATCTCGAAGTGCATCGTCGAAGCCCACAGCGGCAGGATTTGGGCTGAAAGCAAGATCGGCGAGGGCAGCACCTTCCACCTCTCGATTCCCCGCGCCTCGGCCTCACTCGCCGCCTGAGCGGAGGTCAAGCGGACAGACACCGCCTCCAGAGCTCGCGAGCGAACGACCGTTGCTGTCGATTTGCGAAGAAGCAGCCATCGACCGGCGCCAACCTCCCGACTACGGTTGCTTGGGCGCACCTCCACGCTGGCCGCCAACCGCACCGAGCGCGCGTAGCTACGCCAGGAGATCGAGCTCGGCAGCGATCGCGAAGCTCTCAAAGTCGCGATCGCGTGAGATCAGTCGCGCACCATGGTCGATGCAGAGTTGGGCAATGAGGGCGTCACCCAGGCGGGCCTTGCGCCGTTTCGCGAGCAGGGCGCTGCGCAGACTTCCGGCTCGCGCCCAGAAACCCGGCGTCGGCTCGAGAAGGGGCAGGGCGAGAAGGTCTTCGATCATTGCCGCCGGCAAGCGTGGGTTGGACAGAAGCTCGGTAAGGACGGGCGCCGGGAGGTGCAGCTGGCCTTCGCGCAGGGCCTCGTCCAGCAGGTCGATGTCGCCGCCCGCCTTGCCCTGAAAATATGCCACGCAACTGCTGGTGTCGGCGGCGATCATCCCCGATCGGCGCGCAGGGCGGCGAGCTGCGGCCAGCTGCGCACCTTCCCCCGGCGCGCGCGCAGGTTGCGGAAGGACTGGCCGGCAGCCACGAGGCGCAGACCCTGACGGACGGTCGCGGTGAGATTCTCGCCACTCGCCGCGCGCGCCTGTGCCAGGAGCTCGGTTGGTACCTCCACGGTGATCTTCTGAGTGTCGCCCATGTCGGCGACGGTACCATACGAAGTACCAGTGTCAAGGCTGGTATCGATTGCCGCTATCCTTCGCCCATGAACCCTTCGACTGCCGCTCGCTCGCGATCACTCGGCCGCACCGGGCCGGCCGTCTTTCCCCTCGGCCTCGGCTGCATGGGGATGTCGGACTTCTACGGCCCGGCGGACCGCGCCGAGAGTCTGGCGACGATCCATGCCGCGCTCGACGCCGGGATGAATCTCCTCGACACCGGTGACTACTACGGCATGGGGCACAACGAGCTGCTGCTCGCCGAGGCGCTGCGCGAGATCCCGCGCGAGCGCTACCTGCTGAGCGTCAAGTTCGGCGCCCTGCGCGATGCACAAGGCGCCTGGCTGGGCTACGACGGCCGGCCGGCGGCGGTGAAGAACTTCCTCGCCTATTCGCTGCGCCGCCTGGGGACGGATCACATCGACGTCTACCGGCTGGGGCGGGTGGATCCGGCGGTGCCGATCGAGGAGACGGTCGGGGCGATCGCCGAGCTGATCCAGAAGGGCTACGTCCGCCACGTCGGCCTGTCGGAAGCCGGTGCTGCGACGATCCGTCGCGCCGCCGCCACCCACCCGATCGCCGATCTCCAGATCGAATACTCGCTGCTCTCGCGCGGCATCGAGGCGGAGATCCTGCCCACCTGCCGCCAGCATGGCACTGCGATCACCGCCTACGGCGTGCTCTCCCGCGGCCTCCTCTCCGGCCACTGGAAGAAGGATCAGGCGACCGCGAAAGGCGACTTCCGCGCCCAACTGCCGCGATTCACCGGTGAGAACCTCGACCACAACCTCGAGCTCGTCGAAGCCTTGCGTGCCATCGCCAATGAGAAGGAAGCGACCGTCGCCCAACTCGCCATCGCCTGGGCCCTCTCCCGCGGCGAAGACATCGTCCCGCTCGTCGGCGCGAGGACCCGAACCCGCCTCACCGAAGCCCTCGGCGCGCTCGACGTCCAACTGTCACCCGCAGACCGCCAGCGAATCGAAGTTGCCGTCCCCAAAGGCGAAGCCCTCGGCGAGCGCTACCCCAAGTCGCTCATCGCGCATCTCGACAGCGAGAAGAGCTGAGGGTAGCGCGACTGCAAGAAGCCTGTGCAGGGCTGACCGTCACTCCACCTGGGCCGCCGTCCCACGCAGCAGGTCGAGAAATCTGCCGCCGTAGCGTTCGAGCTTTTTCTCTCCGATGCCGGGAAGCTGCGCCATCTGGGTGAGGCTGGTCGGTTTGAGGCGCGCCATCTCTCTGAGTGTCGAGTCGTGGAACACGACGTAGGGGGGCACCCCGGCGGCTTTCGCGAGCTCGAGGCGCAGGGCTCTCAGGCGGTCGAAGAGAGAGGCGTCTTCGCCAGTGGGGGCGGAGGTGCCGGCCGTGGCGCCGCGAGCGGTTCTGGGTTTCCTGGTCTTCTTCGCGGGCGCCTGTTCGAAACGGAATTCGACCTTTTCGGTACCTTTGAGCACCGGCGTCGCCCGGTCGGTGAGGGCCAAGGTGTTGTGGCCTTCGCTGTCGGTCGCGAGGAAGCCGCGGGCGACGAGTTGGCGAAAGACGCCGCGCCAGCGCCGCGAATCCATCTCCGTTCCGACGCCGAAGGTCGGAAGTTGGTCGTGGCGGAAGCGTTCGACCTTCTCGGTCTTCTCGCCGGTGAGGATGTCGACGAGGTGCTGGGCGCCGAATCTCTGGCCGGTGCGGATGGCGGCGGAGAGGGCTTTTTGCGCGGCGATCGTCGCGTCCCAAGTTGCTATGGGTTCCAGGCAAGTGTCGCAGTTTCCACACCCTTTACCGAGCTCTTCGCCGAAATAACGCAAGAGGACCGATCTCCGACAGCTCGTGGTTTCACAGTAGGCCAGCAGCGCGTCGAGCTTGCGGCGTTCGACGCTCTTCCTCTCCGGCGGCGCTTCGCCGCTTTCGATCATGGCGCGCAGTTGCACCACGTCGGCGAGGCCGTAGGCCATCCAGGCGTCGCCGGGGAGGCCGTCACGGCCGGCTCTTCCGGTCTCCTGGTGGTAGGCCTCGAGGCTCTTCGGCGAGTCCATGTGCGCCACGAAGCGCACGTCCGGCTTGTCGATCCCCATGCCGAAGGCGACCGTCGCGACGACGACCACGCCGTCCTCCTCGCGAAAGCGGGTGAGCACCCGCCGGCGGACCGCGGCGTCGAGACCGGCGTGGTAAGGCAGAGCCTTGAACCCCTTGCCGGCGAGAAGCTCCGCCGTTGCCTCTACCTTGGCACGCGAGAGGCGATAGACGATGCCGGCGTCGTGGCGATGCTCTTCGCCGAGAAACGCCAGGAGCTGCTTCCTCCCGCCGTCGTCTTTGTCGACCACCCGGTAGCGCAGGTTGGGACGGTCGAAGCTGGCGACAAAGAACCGCGCGTCACGCAGCTCCAGCCTTTCGACGATCTCGCGCCGCGTCGGGCCGTCGGCGGTTGCGGTGAGGGCGATTCGCGGCACGCCCGGGAAGCGCCCGGCGAGCACCGCGAGGCCGAGGTATTCCGGCCGGAAGTCGTGCCCCCACTGCGCCACGCAGTGCGCCTCGTCGATGGCGAAGAGCGCCAGCGGAATGTTGTCCGCGAGGGCGAGAAAGCGCTCGGTGAGCAGACGCTCGGGCGCCACATAGAGCAGGTCGAGCTCGCCGGCGAGAAGGCGTCGTTCGACCCGCGCCTGGTCGCGGCCGTCGAGGCTCGAGTTCAGGAACTCGGCGGCGATGCCGAGCTGGGCGAGCGCCGCGACCTGGTCCTGCATGAGGGCGATGAGCGGCGAGACGACGATGCCGGTACCGCGGCGCAGAATCGCCGGGATCTGGTAGCAGAGCGACTTGCCGCCGCCGGTCGGCAGCAGGACGACCGCGTTCCGCCCGTCGGCCAGGGTGTCGACGATCGCCTCCTGCTCGCCGCGGAACTCCGTATAGCCGAACAGGCGGT
>JBDTQT010000126.1:0-11493 GCA_039932055.1 Thermoanaerobaculia bacterium | reverse complement strand
CTCGAGCGCAAGGCGATGCTGCTCAACATCCTGTCGCAGGCGGTGCTGGTGGGAGTCGCGGTCGCGGCGGACAAGAACCGTCAACCGGCCCCCAACGTGCCGGATCCTTACGGCTACTACAACACGCGGGACCGGCCGGAGGGCAACCTCGTCTTCGGCAGCTACGCCGCGAGCGTCATCCTTTCGGAACTGCTGCTGCGCAGCTACAGCCGCGACTACGAGGACGAATCGGACATGGAGGGCCAGCGCTGGGCCTCCGCCGCCGGCTTCGCCACCGACGGCACGGTGCAGCTCATGACGCTCCTGGGCTCGCGCCTGCCCGACAGCTCGCGCGAGTACGGCTACTGGCGGACGCACCCTTTCTTCGACCAGCGGATCCTGGCGGCCAAGGCCCGCAGTCCTGAGCTCACTGCCGGGACTGCGCGGCCGGCAGCGGATTTCCGCGTCAGCAGCCAGGCCGCCATTCTGGCTTTCGAGAACCGCCTGCCGCCGACGAAGCACCCTGACAAGCCCGCCGCCGAGGAGCGCCGGCCGGATAGCGGTCCGGGCTCGCGGGCCGAACGTGAGCTCGCGCCGCCGGTGACCCCGCTCGACCTCCTCCATCAGGCGGCGCTCACTGCGTGGCCCGCTGGACCGGCGGCGGAGCGCCTGCGCACCGACCGGCTGCACGCCGTCCGCGCGCGCGAGATCGAGGCGCGACCAGCGGGAGTGCGCGACTACGGGCGCACCCTGGCGGTCTACGACAAGGAGATCGACGTCCTCTTCGGCATTTCGCCGGAGAGTCCGGCACTGGTCGTGTTTCGCGCCGATCGCCAGGCGCTGCGCGAGCAGCGGGACGAGCTTTTCCCGGCGGCCCTCGCGGTCTGGAAGAGCGGCGTTTACGGCACTCCGTTCCTCGAGACCTTCCTGAGCAACTACCCGGAAGTGCCGGAGGCACCGGCAATTCACCTGTCGTTGGGCGAAGCGTACGCAAGGACCGCCCGGCAGGCCGACGCAGTCGGTCAGTTCCTCGCCACCTGGAAGTCCGATCCCGAGGGCCCCTCGGGCGAGGCGGCGCGGCGCGGGCTGCGCAACGTCGCCCCGGCGCTCGATCAGCTGACCGCCCTCGCCGAGCTCGCCGAACAGGATCAGGATGCGGACCTCCGCCGCCTGGCGGAGGAACGGCTCGCCAGCAAGGCCGCGAGCTACTCAGACATCGCCGACGGCGCCGCCTACATTGCCAAGTACCCCTCCGGGACCTACGTCGAGGCCGTCACGCTCCGCCTGAACGCGCTGGCCGAGGGACTCTTCGGCGAGCTGCTGCTCTACCAGTCGGTCGGCGATCAGATGAAAGCGATGGACCGCATCCAGCGCATCCTCACCAACGCCCCGCTCTCGCCGGCAGCCTCACGGCTGATGGCGAAAGTCACCCTGCCGGCCTGATTCCACTTCGGCAGCGACGCCGCGAGCGCGGCCGGCAAGCGGGCGCCGGGCGATTCCGCGTGCGGCGAGAACCATCAGGAGTGGCTCCGCGAGGGGCAGGCGATAGCGGACGATGGCCTGGAACGGGCTGTGGGCGACGGTGATGACGACGAACAGGACGATCACCAGGATTGCCAGGGAGCGGTCCTCGAGCCGAAGGCGCAGGAGTCCGCGCGCCGCCAAGAGAAATAGCGGGACGAGCAGGAGCCCGCTGGCGATCGCCATCCGCCAACCCCTCGCCACCGGATCGAGCCAGGGGCGCCAGAAGTCGACCGCGTCGCGCAGCAGCAGTCGGGCCCAGCGCCCCGGATGGGTACCGATCTGCTCGAAGCCGCGATGCCAGTACCAGCGCTCGCGGGCGCCCGGGGTTGCCGCGGCACGCGTCGCTTCGCGAGCGACGCGCTCAGTCAACTCCCCTTCCAGATAGACAGCCGAGCGCTCGAACTCCTGCGGATCGGAGGTCGCGAGCAGACGGTCGAGCTCCGGCAGTGTGCTGCGCCAGAAGTTGTATCCGGCAGCGTCGTTGATCAGCAGCCACTCGCCGAAACGCTCCCGGTTGCGAGCGGTCCATGGCAAGACAACGAGCACCAGGCCGAGACCGACCGCCGCGGCGCGCAGCGCGCGCGCGCGAACTGGGGCGCCGGCGGAATCGATCCAGACAAAGACCATCCAGGCGACCAGCGCGACGAGGGACGGCGGTCGAACGAGCGCGGCGAATCCCAGTGCCGCTCCTGACGCGAACAGGCTGCCAAGGCCGCGGCTCGTACGGTATCGGAGGAGCAGAACCAGCGAGAGCGTCGTCAGAACCATCGCCAGCGGTTCGCTCCGCAGGTCGGTCACCTGGGCGACGAAGAAGGGATGGAGAGCGGCCGCCGCCGCCACGGCCAGCGCCAGCCGGCGGCCGAGGCCGAAGCGGCGCGCGAGCAGAAAGATGAGGCCGACATTGAGCGTGTCGACGATCGCCAGGGCGACCTTGGCCCAGCCGACGCGGGCTTCGGTCTCGCAGGCGGTGGCGAGCGCGATGAAGAACGGCAGGCCGGGCGCGCGAAAGAACGGCAGATTGCCGCGTTCCGGATAGCCCTCCCCGGCGCAGATGGCGGCGGCAAAGGCACGATAGTCGTGGGCATCGCCGAAGTCGAGGCGATCGAACCCCACCGCCGCGATGGCGACCAGGCGAGCCACGAGTGCGACGACCAGCACCCAGCCGAGCGCATGGCGAGGGAAAGCAGGCGGCGCACTCCCGGTCATGGCGTCGAGGTCATGGTATCGGACGGTGAGGGACAGCACAGTAGCTGGCATCTCTCCAGTCGATTGGAGTGCTTTGCAGGGCCACTCGCGCTACCGCAGGTCCGCTTGCCGCGATTCGAGGAAGGCGATGTCCGTGACGTCGCCGGGCGCGAAGCGCGCCGCAAGAGCGATCTTCTTGAGGCTCAGGAGGTCCTCCTCGGAGGCAATATCAAAGAGATGCGCGCGGATCCTGGTTCGTGTCGCGCGTTCGGCGAGCCGCGCGGCGGGAATCGGGAAGTCGAAGAGGAGGTCGACGCGAAGGCCGGTCTTCGGATTGAAAAAATGCGCGCTCGCCGGTGCATCGAGTCGCAGGCGAGCGACCGCGACCCGGCGACTCGTGATCGTCGAGGTGACGTCTCCCGAGGCGTCGAGGCTCGAGACGAGCTCGAGGCCGCGGTCGTAAAGCAGGCCGACCACGCCGTCGAGGCGAGCGTTCGGGCGCGCGATCACAAAATCGAAATCGCGGGTCACTCTGCGCGACCCCAGCACCACGAGGGCCATGCCTCCGACGAGCACAGGATCGAGTTCGAGGGCCCGCAAACCGTCGACGATCTCCCCGACCGTACGGAGATGGTCCATCGGTTCGGCCAGTTCACGAGCCCGAGGCATAGATCCCCGGCAGTGGACCAGCGAAGTCCGCCAGGCGCCTGACGCTCGGCTCCCGCCCACCGAGCTCGCCCAGAACGGCGGCATAGCGAAGGTTCTCGACGATGCGGCGGCCTGCCCGAAGCGACCTCAGCCGCGCCGCGCCACCCAGGGATGCGATGCGCTTCTTCTCGGTCGCGGACAACTTCTTGCTCCGCGCCCGCCCGCCCCTGCTTCCCAGGACTCTGGCCATCTCGGACGCGTTCATCGACTTTATTTTACTTAGCGCTAAGCAAATGTGTCAAGGGAGATTGTGCGTCCAAGCGCGCCATTTGCCTGCTGCTTGTTCGTCGCGCGCGGAGAATGCAGCGTTGGTGTCATCCGCTCGGCCCAAGGCGCGCCGGACGCCGGCGACGCCAAGGCGAAGCCGCGGCGGCCTTCATCGGCCGGGCCGCAACTCCTTGACGGTGTTGAGGGAAGTGATGGTGCCCAGGACCGGATTCGAACCAGTGACACCGGCATTTTCAGTGCCGTGCTCTACCAACTGAGCTACCTGGGCGGTAAGAGGCGCGCGAAACTTCCGCGGTGCGAGGCGTTTTTTAGCAGCTTCGAGACCTTCCCGTCAACTAGAATGGCGTCGATGATGCTCCTCGCCCGTTCCGCTCTGGCGCTGGCGCTCGCTCTCCTAGCTCCTGCAACGCTGCTCGCCTGGAAGCCCGCGACGCAGAAGGCGATCGCCCTGGAGGCGGCTACGCTGGCGCCGCCCGACCTCGCACGGCTGCTCGCCAGGCACCAGAAGGAGCTCCTCCGCGGCAGCGTCGAACCGCTCGCCGACAGCAATGCTGGCCGCCACATGAAGAATCCCGACGGCAGCGGCAGCCTCGACCAGACCGTCGCCGCCGAAATGACCGCGACGATCGACCTGATCCGCCGCCATCGGCCGTTCACCGAGGTCGTGGAGCACATGGGGCGGATTTCTCACTTCGTCGCCGACGCGAACCTGCCGCTCAACACGGCGAACTCGGATCCCCGGGAAGGCGCCTACTTTCGCGATTTTCTCGACTATGCCGATTCCGCCCGGCCACGCTTCGCCGTCGTCTTCTACGGCCTCGGTCCGGACTGGCAGAGCCCGCGCGACATCGACGCGTGGACGCGCGCGACCCTGGCGCGCGGCCGCCAACTCTATCCGGCGATCGGCGAGGAGTATCGCCGCATCGCCGGAACCGCTGGAATCGCTGGAATCGGCGGAGCCGGCGGAATTTCCGGCCTGGGTCAATTCGACGACCGCTCGACCGCCTTCGCCGTCGCCGCCCTCTCCTACAGCCACGCCATTTCCGATGTCGCCCGCGCGCTGCGCCACGTCTGGCTCGCCGCCGGCGGGTCCGATCCGCGCCAACGGCTAGCCGAGCGGCGCGACACCCTGCTCTTGGTCGAGGCCGGCGCCGGCCGTTGACCTGGACGAAAAATCGACCCGAGGAACCGCTGATGCCAACAACCCCCACTGCCGCCCGCGCCCTGCTCTCCGTCTCGGACAAGACCGGCCTCGTCGACTTCGCCAGCGGTCTCGCGGCCCTGGGCTTCGAGCTCGTCTCGACCGGCGGCACCCGCAAGCACCTCGAAGCGGCCGGCCTCGCCGTCACCGGGGTCTCCGAGGTGACCGGTTTCCCCGAGATTCTCGACGGCCGGGTCAAGACGCTGCACCCCAAGATCCACGGCGGGATCCTCGCCGACCGCTCGCAGCCCGCCCACACCGCCGCTCTCGCGGAACACGGCATCGCGCGCTTCGACCTGGTGGCGGTCAACCTCTATCCATTCGAGAGCACGATCGCGCGTTCCGGGATCGCCGAGTCCGAGGCGATCGAGATGATCGACATCGGCGGCCCGGCGATGATCCGGGCGGCGGCGAAGAACTTCGGCAGCCTCGCCGTCCTGGTCGATCCGCGCGACTATGAGCGGTTCCTCGCCGAGCTGCGGCGGCACGGCGGCGCCGCATCCACCGACCTGCGCCGCCGTCTGGCGCAAAAGGCTTTTGCCCACACCGCCGGCTACGACGCCGCGATCGCCGGCTGGCTCCTCGCCACGGCCAAGGCGCCCCCCGGGGAGCCCGAATCCGCGACTGCCGCCGAGCTCCTGCCGGAGCGCCTGACCCTCTCCCTGGCGCGCGAGTTCGCGACTCGCTACGGCGAGAACCCGCACCAGCCGGCTGCGGTCTATCGCCTCGCCGGCGGAACTGGCCTGCTCGGCGGCATGCGCCAGCTTCAGGGCAAAGAGCTCTCCTGGAACAACCTGCTCGACGCCGACGCCGCGCGCAAGCTCGTGGCGCTTTTCGACGAGCCGGCCGTGGTCATCGTCAAGCACAACAATCCTTGTGGCGTCGGCCGGGGCCCGGATCTGATCACCGCCTATGGCCGCGCCCTCGAATGCGACCCGGTCTCCGCCTTCGGCTCGATCGTGGCGATCAATCGACCGCTCACCGCGGAATTGGCGCAGGCATTCGGGGACCTCTTCATCGAAGTGCTGATCGCGCCGCAGACGGACGACCAGGCCGCAGCCGCCCTCGCCGCGAAGAAGAACCTGCGCATCCTCCTCTGTCCGCCTTACGCGCCGTCGCCCAACGAGATCGAGCTCCGCGGCCTCGACGGCGGATTCCTCGCGCAGTCGCCCGACGGCTTCGCCGAAGACCCCGCCGCCTGGACCTGCCCGACGCGGCGCAAGCCGACGACCGCGGAGCGGCGGGCGCTCGACTTCGCCTGGGCGGTGACGCGCTACACCAAGTCGAATGCGATCGTGCTCGCTGCCGGCGATGGCGACCGCACTCTGGGCGTCGGCGCTGGGCAGATGAGCCGGGTGGACTCCTGTCGCATCGCCATCTCCAAGGCGAGGTTCCCACTCGCCGGATCGGTAGCCGGCTCCGACGCCTTCTTCCCCTTCCGCGACGGGCTCGACGTTCTGGCCGCCGCTGGCGTCGCCGCCGTCATCCAGCCTGGCGGGAGCCGCCGCGACGACGATCTCATCGCTGCCGCCGACGAGCACGGCATGGCGATGCTCTTCACCGGCCGGCGGCACTTCCGCCATTGAGCCGCGCGCGCGCCCGGCGAAGCGGGCTCATCGCGGCATTCCTGGCCGCGAGCCTGGCTTGCGCAGTGTCTTTCGACCCAGTCTTCGGGCTGCCCGCGGACCCCCGCACGCCAGCTCCAGCGATCGACCCCTGGCGGGCGCTCACCGAGCTGCGGCTGCATCTCGCGGCATCGGGCACGCTCGTCGCGCAGTTTCACCAGAGCTTCGTCCCGGCCGGCTTCGCCACCGGCGACGAGGAGAGCGGCCGCGTCGCACTGGCGCTCCCCGACTGCCTGCGGTGGGACTACACCGCGCCCTATCCCAAGTCGTACCTGCTCTGCGGCTCGCGGCTCCACACCTGGGCCGCCGGCGAACCGCAGGGTGAGCGCCTGCACGTCGAGGCCCGCGATGAAGCCGGGCTCGACCTCCTCCTGCTGCCGGTCGAGCAGTTGCGGGGCCGCTACACCGCGAGCGCGCGGCCGGCAAGCGGCGGTACCATCGAAGTGCAGCTCGTGCCGACGGCGCCCGACTCGCGGATCGCCCAGGCGGAGCTCTCCTTCGACCCCGCGTCCCAGCGGCCGACGGTACTCTCCTACCGCGACCGCGACGGCAACCTCTCGACGTTCCGCTTCGGGACCTTCGAGCTCCTCGACGACGACACTCTCTTCACCCCCCCGACCACGCTGATCTGGAAAGAGCCCTAGCCTGGAGTCCTCCCCGGGGTTCTGAGGAAGGGGCACAAGCCCATCGAGGGCGCGGCCTCGCGCTGGCTGCCGCTGCGCGCGACGTTGTAGACTCTCCCACTGCCTCTCAGGCACTGCCCATGGCCGACACCAACTCTTTCGACATCGTCTCCGAAGTGGATTTCGCCGAAGTCAAGAACGCCGCGAACCAGGCCGAGAAGGAGATCCTGACGCGCTACGACCTCAAGCGCGTCGGCTCGAAGCTCCTCATCGAGGATGAGGCGCTCGTCCTCGAGTCGGCGGACGACTTCACCCTGGAACAGGCACGCGAGGTCGTCGAAACCAAGCTCGTGCGCCGGGGCGTGCACCTCAAGTCGCTGCGCCGCGGCGACATCGAACCGGCGAGCGGCGGACGGGTGCGGCAGAAGCTGACTTTCCAGAGCGGTATCCCGCAGGAGACGGCGAAGAAAATCGTCGCCGAGATCAAGCGGCTGAAGCTCAAAGTCCAGGCCGCCATCCAGGGAGAGACCGTGCGCGTATCGGGAAAGAGCAGGGACGATCTGCAGACCGCCATCGCCGCCCTGAAGGGCCTCGAACTGGACGTGCCGCTCACTTTCACCAACTACCGCTGACTTCGACCAACTCCGGACTACCGCGCTTGCCCCATAAGCTCCTCGACGCCGCGATTCCCTCCGACTCCCGGGAGGCTGAACGGTTCGTCTCGCTCGTCGCCGACAAGCTCGCCGCGACCGACCGGCTTTTCCGCGAGTGCCTGGCCTCGGATGTGCCGTTCATCCAGAAAGCCGGCGAATACATCTTCGACGGCGGCGGCAAGCGGATGCGCCCGGCCCTTCTCCTGCTCTGCGCCCGCATGCTGGAGCGCGACGGCGACGAGGAGGTGACGTACGCGGCGGTGGTCGAACTGATCCACACCGCGACCCTGATCCACGACGACATCATCGACCACTCGGCGCTGCGTCGCGGGCGCCAGACGATCAACGAGCTCTGGGGCAACAACCTCACCGTGCTGCTCGGCGATTGGCTCTACACCACCGCGATGAAGATGGCCCTGAGACACGGCTCGGTGGCGATCCTCGACCGGCTCTGCGACGCGACCCTGCGCATGACCGAGGGCGAGTTGCTGACGCAGAAGCGCCTTGGTGCGATCGACCTCTCGGTGGCCGAGTACTACGAGATCATCGACCGCAAGACGGCGCAGCTCTTCGCTGCGGCCTGCTCCCTGCCGGCGCGTATCGAGCCGGTGCATCCCGGCGCGATCGAGCCGCTCGAGCGTTTCGGGCGCGCCCTCGGCATCTGCTTCCAGCTCGCCGACGACCTGCTCGATTTCACCGCCAAAGCCTCGACGATCGGGAAACCCGTGCTCTCCGACCTCAAGGAGGGAAAACTCACCCTCCCTCTGCTCCTGCTGGTGCCTCGCATCTCGCTGCTCGAGCGCTCACGGATCGAACGCGTGCTGACCGAACGGGCCTTCTCGTCGGTGGCGGCGGAGGAGATCCTGGAGATGGTGGAGCGCGAGGGTACGCTCGAGGAGGTCGCCGGCGAGGCCCGCCGTTCGGCCGCGACGGCGCGCGAGGCGCTAGCGGGATTTCCCGACAGTGCTGCCCGTCGCGCGCTCGAGTTCGCGCCAGACTTCGTGCTCCACCGGCGCGCTTGACGGCGGCGGCCGGACGCCGAGGATGCCCGCCTCGGGCTGGTCTCGCGGAGCGAGCGCCGGCCACGATGCCGCGGTCGTCGTCAGCACCTCGGCGCTGAAAACGCCGGGCAGGGCGGCCACCGCGACATAGCGAAACCTGCGCACGGTCGAGTCCTGGTAGAGCCCGGCGCCGGGAATCGGCTGGAAAAGCGTCTGCGCCGACCACGGCAGGGCCCCGATCGGTTCGTCCCCGAAGGCGAGCAGCACGGCCGAAGGCGGCGCCCCGGCCCGCCGGCCCGGCTCTTCGCGATAGGAGAGCTGCAGATACCCGGTGCGCTCGGCGCCGAAGTCGAACTCGACCAGCGGTCCCAGGGAGGGCGGCCGACGGCCGCGGCCGCCGCAAGGCTGCCAGGGATCGTTCGAGCCGGAGACCCGGAAAGACTCGGCGGGCTGCGGCTCCCGCGCCGCCAGGGCGACCTCGAAAGTCGGGCGCTCGGGCCCCACTGCTGGACTTCCCCAGCGACCCAGCGGGCTGCGGCCGAGCCTTCGCGGACGAGCACCGGAGAGCAGCGGCCGCTCGCCGAAGAGACCTCGCCAGTTGGTCTCGTAGACCGTCCAGGAGCCGTCCGAACGCACCAGCTGCTGTCCGCCGGCGGCGAGCTCACACCAGAGCCCGCCAGCGCCGGAGGGGCTGCGCAATTCGATCACCAGCCGGTTGCGCCCCGGATGGAGCCAGCGCTCGAGGCGATAGCGGTCGAGCGGCGCGCCCGAGGAGTAGCGGTTCGAGCCGATCCGCACGCCGTTGAGAAACAGCAGGTACTCGGCGTCGCCGAGGATGCGCACCTCCGCCTCGGGCGGCGCGGCGACGAGGTCGAACTCCTTCACCGCGTAGAAGCCCGCGGCCTGGATGTGCCGCAGGTCGTGGTCCCGCCAGATCCAGGTCGGGGCATCGCGGGCGGCGCGACTCCCGAACGCGACGGTGCGATGGCGGATCTCGACCGTGCCCAGGCCGAGGCCGACGACGAGGGCCGCCAACCAGACGTATCGGCTCCAGGTGCGAGGAGTCTCGTGAGTGCGGTTCCGGCGCGACACCGCGCGCGACGGTAGCACAGAGAGACGGGGGGAGCCTGGCGGCGCCGGCGAGATTGACTCGACCGGCGCGGCGAAGTAAATTGAGACGTGCACCCCTACTCAGATCTTGCTCAACCCACCGGTCGATCGGCGGGTCCCTCCAGCACCGTCGTCGTGGGTGCTATTCCCGCCCGTTTCGGCTCCCAGCGGCTGCCCGGGAAGGCTCTGCACCCCCTCGCCGGCAAGCCGATGGTGGAACATGTCTATCGCCGCGCTGCGCGCGCCCAGGGGCTCGACCGGGTCGTCGTCCTGACCGATGACGAGCGCATCGCCCGCGCCGTCGAGTTCTTCGGCGGCGAGGTCGAAATGACCCCTGCCGAATGCGCCAGCGGCACCGACCGCATCGCCTGGGCGGCCCGCAACTGGGACTGCGCCGCGGTGATCAACATCCAGGGGGACGAGCCGCTGATCGACCCCGACGGCATCAGCCGGGTCGCGAGCCATCTGCGCACGCATCCCGGCGATCCGATCGTCACGCTTGCCGCCGACGCCCTCGAAGGCGACCTCGACACCCCGAGTGTCGTCAAGGTGGTGCTCGATCGCGAGGGTTACGCGCTCTATTTCAGTCGCGCCCCGATCCCCTTTCCCCGCCTTCCCGGCGGCGCCGCGCCGCTGCGTCATCTGGGCATTTACGGCTATCAGAAGGAGGCGCTGCTAAAACTCGCCGCGCTTCCCCAGACACCGCTCGAAAGAAGCGAGTCCCTGGAGCAGCTGCGCGCTCTGGAGAATCGCATGACCATCAAGGTTCTCACTGGCGCCCGGCCGTCCTGGGGGGTCGACACTCCCGAGGACGCCGCCGAGGTGGATTCCCGTATTCGCCGCGAGATGGCCGAAGCCACCGATATCCCCGACACAGGAGCGCAGCGATGACGACCAAGTACATTTTCGTGACCGGTGGAGTGGTCTCCTCTCTCGGCAAGGGCGTCGCCTCGGCGTCGATCGGCGCGCTGCTCGAATCGCGCGGATTCAAGGTCACGCTGATGAAGTTCGACCCCTACGTCAATGTCGATCCGGGCACGATGTCGCCGTACCAGCACGGCGAGGTCTTCGTCACCGACGATGGCACGGAGACCGATCTCGACCTCGGTCACTACGAGCGCTTCACCCACACCATCACCTCGAAGCTCAACAACTACACCACCGGCCGGATCTACGAGACGGTGATCAACAAGGAGCGCCGCGGCGACTACCTCGGCAAGACCGTCCAGGTCATCCCGCACATCACCGACGAGATCAAGGAGGCGATGATCCGCGTCGGCAAGGGCGTCGACGTGGTGATCGTCGAGATCGGCGGCACGGTGGGCGACATCGAGTCGCTGCCGTTCCTCGAGGCAATCCGCCAGTTCCGTCTCGAGCTCGGGCGGAACAACGCGCTCAACGTCCACCTCACTCTGGTGCCGTACATCGCCGCCGCCGAAGAGCTCAAGTCGAAACCCACCCAGCACTCGGTGCGCGAGCTCAGGGCCATCGGCATCCAGGCCGACGTCCTGCTCTGCCGCGCCGACCGGGCGATCCCCGACGAGGTGCGGCGGAAGATCGCTCTCTTCTGCAACGTCGCGCCCGAGCAGGTGATCGCGGCACGCGACGTCTCGACGATCTACGAAGTGCCGCTGATGTTCGCCCGCGAGGGCCTCG
>JBDTQT010000125.1:0-11590 GCA_039932055.1 Thermoanaerobaculia bacterium | reverse complement strand
TGCAGTCGGGCGATCAGCTGATCCTCATCACCCAGGAGGGGATGATCATCCGCACCGCGGTCGACGGCATCCGCGAGATCGGGCGTTCGACCCAGGGTGTGCGGCTGATCAACCTGGAGGCCAACGACCGCCTGGTGGCGATCGCCAAGGTCCTCGAACGCGACGACGATCCGGAAGGCCTCGCCGACCTGCCGCCCGAAGAGGACGACGGCCAGGGGATGATCGAGTAGGCGGTTCGCGCGCTTCGCGCCGGCCTCCTAGTCGAGCTCGGCCGCGAGCAGGCGCATCCGCTCTTCGAGATCAGCCTCCGTCTCCCACTCGAGGGGATGGACGCCGAGGCCCGCGACTGCGGTGAGGTAGCGGCTGCGGCCGCCTTTCTCGAGGATCCTGAACGTCCCGGCGGTAATCGCGGCCACCTTCGTGTGGTGCAGGACCCAGATGTCGATCCCGAGCCCGGCGAGGAGTGCTTTGCGATCGCAGAGCAGGATCAACTCGTCGTAGGTGGTCTGCATCTTCGCGAGCGGCGGCCAGTAGAGCAGGACGTCGGTGACGCCGCCGCGCAGCAGGCGGTCGAACTTCTCGATCAGGTCTTCGTCGACGCGATCGGGGTCGTCCTCCATCAGAAACGCCCGGTGCCCGCTCGCGGCGAGGATTGCGGCGAGCCGCCGTCGCACGGCCATCGGCGACAGCTCCGCGGGCGCCGCCGCTGCGGCGACCCACATCCCCGGACCGAGCAGGAAGACGACCGCCATCGCCCGCCGAACCCTAGCGGGAGAGGCTCTGCAGTTCCTGGACTTCGGCGCGGCCGAGCTCGCGCTCCTGCAGCGCGATGTCGGCGCGGAAGCGCTCGAACGAGGCGAGAAACGCCGTGCCGCGCTTGCCCAGACGGTACTCCACCCGCAGCGGGCCCGACTCCGCCGGCAGCGTCCGCGGCACCACCCAGAGCCCCTTGCGCAGGAAGGCGAGCGCTCGATCCACCTGCGCCGGATTGAGCTCGAGCGACTTCTGGATCTCGGTGAACCGCAGCGGTGCTTCCTCGAGCGCGAGGAGGATGCGCAGGTAGTCCTTGTGGCCGAGGAGGTCGAGGATCATGCGCACAGATTACTTACAATACGTAAGTCTGTCAAACGAGGCGGGCAACGCAGCGCGTCACAACACGGCCCGGCGACAGCGAGCCGCCGCTCCCGCAGTTGTGAGCCATGCTAGAGGATCCAGAAGGCGACGTTCTGCGACTTCAGGAAGAGGCGAGCGCCGGCGCCCTGGAGATAGGCGAGGGTCGAGAGGGTGCCGGCTTCGAGACAGGTGCTGGCGACGACGGTGATCGACCGCGGAGCATACTCGACCGGCCAACCCGTTCGCGGATCGAGAATGTGGCCGAGCCGTTTGCCGCGCCAGCGCACGAAGCGGCGGGCGTCGCCGCTCGTCGCCAGGCCAGCGCCGGCGAGCTCGACCTTGTAGAGGGCGGCCCGCCCCGTTCGTTCAGGATCGTCGATGCCGACCGCCCAGGTGCGGCCGCTGCGGCGCGGCCCGCCGGCGTAAAGGTCGCCGCCGAAGTTCACCAGACAGGAGCAAGAGGTCTCGGCCGCGATCAGGCCAGCGGCGCGATCGACGGCGTACTCCTTGCCGATGCCGCCGAGGTCGATCTCCATCCCGGCGGGCAGGATAATCGTTCCCGCACGCCAGGTGACGCGACCCCAACCGACGAACGCCAGACAGGCTTCGACGGCGCCGCGGGTCGGCACCTTGTTGCCGCCGTCGAAGCGCCACAGCCGGCGCAGGACGCCCGAGGTGATGTCGAAAAGGCCGCCGGAGAGCTCCCAGCAGGTGACGGCGTAGTCGATGAGGTGCGCCGTCTCCTCGTCCACCTCAACCGGCGTGCCCTCCGCGCGGTTGATGCGGTCGATCGGATTGCCTGCGCGGTAACGACTGAACTTGTGTTCGATCCGCCGCGCCTCGGTCGCCGCAATCGCCACCAGCGCCTCCGCCGCTCGGCGGTCGTCGCCGTCGACCAGCACGCTGCACGGCCCGCCCATGGCGGAGAAGCGGCCGACGAAGTAGTCCTCCACCCGTTCGGTCGCGGGCTCGGACGGCATCGCCGGTCGAGCGTCCGCGAGGCTTCGCGCGCCGGGCGCCGGACGCCTCACCTCAGAACGGCAGCGAGTAGCCGAACACCACCGAGATCGTGTCGATCGGCGGCGCCAGATCGAAGCCGCGCTGAACGCCGATCACCCCCGGCGGGGAGCTGTCCCCGGCCTGCCGAATGTACTCGGCACGGACGGTCCACTGCGACGGACTGTCGAAGACGTGAAAGGCGAAGGTGGTGCCGACAGTGATCGTCGTGAGGTCGCCCAGACGATAGTCGGCCGTGGCGAAAGTCGGCAGTGGCGCGCCGTCGACCAGACCGCCGACGTAGAAGTTCGCCGCGCTCTGCTGGTAGAAACGGACGTGGGGCTCGACGTACCAGTCGTCCTCGAGGTCGTGCCGGTACTTGAAGTCGATCGTGTGCGATCGCACGTCCCACGAGTCCCAGTAGTAGCGGTACGAGCTGTAAAGGATGTCGCGCGAGAAATGGTAGGCGGAGCTGGCGAGCAGCGAGCTCCGCGAGCGCGTCGTCGGGCGCTTGTCGGTCAACTGGCCGACCGGCACTCCGGTCGCCGGATCCATCAGGCTGATCAGCTTGTACGGTTCGGTGAGATAGCCGCTTTCCTCGGTGCGGGTGCCGTCGAGACCGACGACCCAGCGCCGGGTCAGCACGCGCGACATTCCCAGCAGCAGACTCGTCGAGCGCTTGGAGTTCGCCCGGTCGTAGGTGGCCGTTCCGTCGGAGAGCCCGTCGGGCGTGCCACCGATGGGCGAGACACTGTCCTCGTTGATTCCTCCCCCGACGGTGAGCGTGAGCAGCTTCTGCATCAGCTCGACCGAGAACCTGCCGTTGACGCCGGCCGACTCGTAGTCCTTCTCGTGCGAGGCGTGCGCGCCCAACGTCGTGGTGGAGAAGCGACCGAAGGGTAGGTTCCACTCGCCGTCGAGCGCCACCCGGCGGTCCGAGAAGTCGGTCAACGGGATGGCGCCGGCAGGGATCGTGGTGACGTTCCCCGACGGGCTGGTGCTGGTCTGGACCTCGCCCGAAGGCAGCGCGCCGCTCGGCGAGGCGCCGGAGATGACGTCGACCGTGAGCTGCCCGGCGAGCGCCTGCCCGTTGCCGAAGAGACGGCTGGCGCGCACCACCGGCTCCCAGACCTGGGCACGTCCCTGTTCGCCGTAGAGCAGCGCCGTGACGTCGAGCTGGTTCGCCGCCGGTTCCTGGGTGGACGCCGCCGTGGGAATCAGCAGGAGTGCGAGCGCCGCCTTGCTGAGGCGCTCGCGGATGGAGGATGCGGCGGTTGGCGGATCTAGTTGCACCCGCAACCTCCGCCGCCGACGTCCTGGCCGCCCATCGACGCCTCCTTGCTGAAGTAGATGTGGTCGTCGATGGCACGCAGCTGCGGACAGGGGTTGAGCCGCATCCATTTCTCCGCCAGCAGGTCGCGGTCCCAGGGGTGGACGGTCGCACAGCCGGCAAGCAGCAACGGCAAGGCGAGCACGAAGCAAAGACGAAGCACGACGAGTACCGCACCACGAACCGCGTTCATTTGGCCAACGCCTCCTGAAGCTTCTTTTCGATCGACTCCGCGTCCTCGAGGTCGAAACCGGAATGGGTGTAGAGAAGCCGGCCATCGCGCCCAACGAGATAGCTCGACGGCATGGTAGCGACCTCGTAGGCCTCCGCCGACTTGCCGGCGGGATCGAAGGCCACCGCGAAGCGCGGCGCGAACTCACGCAGGAACTTCTCGGCGAGGTCGCGGCGCTTGTCGAGGTTGATTGCCACCACGACGAAGTCGTTCGCCGCGTAGCGGCCGGACAGCTGGCTCAGCCACGGGAACGACTGTCGACAGGGCATGCACCACGAGGCCCAGAAATCGACCAGCACCACCTTGCCGCGAAGCTCGTGCAGCGACACCCTGCCGGTGGCTGTCGCCAGCTCGAAATCCGCCGCAGGCGTGAGCCCGGCAGTCGATTCGGACGCCGTCGCGGCGCCGGGTGGAACTGGAAAGCAAAGGAAGAGCAGCAGCGGGAGGGCGGCGTGCCGACGGAAGAAGCGATGCACAGTGTCGCGCACGATAGGGGCCGCGCGTGAACAATTCGTGAACTCAGCCGCGCGCCCGCGGCCACGCAGTCACCGTCTGGTCAAGCGGGACCGAGCAGCGCGCCGTACCCTTCGCGGTAGGAGGGGAAGCGAAAGCGATAGCCGGCGGCGCGCAGCCGAGCGTTCGAGCAGCGCTTGTTGGTGTGCTCGGGACTGCCTTCGACTGGACGCTCCTCCAGCCGCGGCGTTGGCGTGCCCAGCCGCTCCGCCAGCCACACCAGCACCTCCCTGAGGTCGACCGGCGCGTCGTCGACCCCGAGGTAGAGCGGCGCCGGCTGCGGCAGGCGCAACAGGTGGGCGAGCGCCCCCGCGGCGTCGTCGCGGTGGATGCGATTGGCGTAGCGCGGCGGGCCGGGCGGGTAGGTCGCGCGGCCGGTACGCACCAGGTCGATCAGGCGCGTGCGCCGAGGACCGTAGATGCCGGAGAGGCGGAGGACAAGCGTTGCCGTCTCCGGCGAGGTCGCGGTGCGCACGAGCGCCTCGCCTTCGAGCAGCAAGCGGGCGCGGAAGTGCGTCGCTTCAGCGGGTGAGCGCTCGTCGATCCATGCGCCATCGTTCTGTGCGTAGACCGCGGTGCTCGAAACGAAGAAGAAGCGCCGGGGAGGGTGATGCTGGATCCCCGGGGCCGCCAGGAGATGGCGCACGCCTTCGACGTAGGCGCGGCGGTAGGCCTCCTCGGTCGAGCGCTCCGCCGCCGCGGTGTAGACCACCGCGTCAACCCGCGGCAGGTCGCGCAGGGTCGCCGGCTCCGCGAGATCGGCGGCCAGCGGGCGTATCCCGCGCGGCAGGCGTTCCACGTGTCGGCGGAGACCGAAGACCTCGTCGCCCGCGGCGGCCAACTCGAGCCCGAGGGCGCCGCCGAGGTCGCCGCAGCCGGCGATCAGAACCCTCAAGTCGTTGTCCGCTCGAGCGTCGCCATCCAGGTGATGTGCTCCTCGGCGAAGCGCGCCGCCTGTTCGCAGCAGCCGTTCATGCTGACGCCGAAGTACGACTGGCCGGCGACGTGCAACCCCGGAAGGGTAGCGAGGCGCGCTGCGATCGTCGCCAGGCGCGCCGCGTGACCGACGGTGTACTGACTGATGCCGACCCGGTGGCGGAAGAGCCAATGACGCTCGGGGATGGCGTCGAGCCCCATCGTCGCCGCGAGGTCGCGGCACGCGATGCGCAGCACCTCCTCCTCGGGCAGCGTCACCGCCGCCGGATCGAGGGCGCCACCGATCATCACTCTAAGCAGGACTTTGCCCTGCGGTGCGCGCTCGCCCGGAAAAACGCTCGAGTCCCAGAGCGCGCCGAGAATCCGTGGGCCCTGGCCGGCGGGGTCGCGCGGCACCAGAAAGCCGAAGCCGTTGGGGGCTCCGGGCCGCCCACCGAGCGCGCGGGCGTGGAAGGCCTTCTCGTCGTAGGCCAGGGCGAGCACGGCGAGAGAGGCCGAAGGTATGGCGCCGACGGTCGCCCCGAGCTCCTCGTCGAGCGCGGCGAGGAGCGGCGTCGCCTGCGCCGCCGGCACGGCGAGGACGACCTCGTCGGCCTCGAGCAGAGAGCCACCGGTGAAGTCGAGCCGCCAGAGTCGCGTCGAGCCGTCGCGACCGTCGAGCGGCTGCAGGCGCTCGAGCGCGCGCCCGCTCTCGACCGTCGGCCCGAGCGCGCCGGCGAGCGCGTCGGTGAAGGTCTGGATGCCGCCGCGGAACGAGGTCAGGCGGCCAGCCGGACCGACCGGGCCACCCGGGCGCTCCATCTCTGCAATCTGCGCCATCTGCGCCGGCTCCGGTGTGTCGCCGCGATTCTCGCGCAGCTTCGCGAGCTCGCGCCGCGCGGCGCCGCGGGCGCGCTGCTTGGCGAGCATCGCTTTCACCAGCCCGCCGTGCTCGGCCTCCATTTCGGCCATCTTCGGGAAGCAGGAGGCGAGCGAAAGCTGCCGCGCGTCGCCGGCGAAGACACCGGAGACCATCGCACCGACGAGCACGTGCGCCGCCTCGGCGCCGATCCGGCGGCGGGCGAACTCGTAGACCGTCTCGTCACCGCCGGGGTGGCGTGCCGCGAACGGTTCTCCGAGGACGCGCAGGCGCCCGCCGAGGCTCAGCACCGGGCAGGTGAGGAAGCTACCGGGCCCCCCAGGCAGCAGGTGCAGGCGGCCGTTACGGAAGAGGAAGCGTCGCGCGGCCGCGGCGTCCGCAGGGCAGAGCTCCCCTTGGAGTCCGAGCCGGCGCACCAGGTCGAGCGTCGGCGGGACGTTGTCGAGAAAACCGTTCGGCCCCCACTCGACGCGGTAGCCGGCGTCGCGCTCCGTGCGGAGATTGCCACCGAGCCGCGGCGCCGCCTCCACCAGGCGAACCTCGAGCCCGCCGGGGACGCGCGCGGCGCGCGCGCGCAGCTCGTAGGCGGTGGCGAGCCCGGCGATTCCCCCGCCGACGACGACGATCCGTTTCATCGCGGACTCACGATCTCCATCGGCGGGGCCCGCTCAGACCGTGCGCGAGAAGACCGGGCGGTTGGCTTCGCGCTTCGCTTCGAGATAGCGATCGAACGCCATGCAGACGTTGCGCACGAAGAGGCGCCCCGCCGGCGTCACGGCGACCGCCTCCTTGTCGACGACGACGAACCCCTCCGCCTTCACCTCGTCGAGCTCGGCGAGGGCGCTTTCGAAATAGCCGTCGAAGTCGATGCCGAAGCGCTCCAACACCGCGGCCTTCACCACCCGGAAGTTGCACATCAACTGGCGGATGACGAACTGCCGGATACGGTCGTCGGCGTCGAGTTGGTAGCCGCGTTCGATCGGCAGACGCCCGGCGTCGATCGCCTCGTAATAGAGCGACAGCTTCTTTTCGTTGGCGAAGAAGCCGCCCTCGACCTCGCCGATGCCGGAGACGCCGAAGGCCAGCATCGCGTTCGACGGCTTCACCGTGTAGCCCATGAAGTTGCGGTCGAGCCGGCCGGCGCGCGCGGCGCGCGCCAGCTCGTCGCCGGGAAGCGCGAAATGGTCCATGCCGATCGGCTCGTAGCCGGCGTCGAGGAGCTTCTCGAGCGCCGCAAAGTAGAGCGCCATCTTCGCCTCGCGGTGTGGCAGCGCGGCCGCGTCGATCTTCTTCTGGTTGGGGCGGATCCACGGCACGTAAGCGAACGAGTAGATCGCCAGCCGGTCAGGACGCAGCTCGGTGACCAGATCGAGGCTGTCGCGGAAGGTAGCCTCGGTCTGCAGCGGCAGGCCGTAGACCAGGTCGAGGTTGATGCCGTCGGCGAAGCCGACGTGGCGGGCGCTCTCCATCAGGGTCTTGGTCTGCGCGAAGGTCTGACCACGCCCGATCGCCGCCTGCACCTCCGGGGTGAAGTCCTGCACGCCGAAGCTCAGCCGGTTGAAGCCGAGCCCGGCGAGCGCTTCGAGGTGGGCGGTGGTCGTGACGCGCGGATCGACCTCGATGGCGCGCTCGGAATCGGGCAGGAGTTCGAAATGGCGCGTGACCAGGGCGAAGAGCTGTGCGAGCTGCTCCGGCTCGAGATAGGTCGGCGTGCCGCCTCCCCAGTGCATCTGGATGAGCTTGCGGCGCGCCGGCAGAAGGGCGGCGACCAGCTCGAGCTCGCGCCCGACGTAGTCGAGGTACTCCCTGGCGACCTCGCGTTTCGGTGTCGCGATGACGTGACAGCCGCAGTAGCTGCAGTGCTTGGCGCAGAACGGAATGTGGATATAGAGACTGAGCGGCTCGCCGGCGTGCTCGCGGTTGGCCTTCGCCAGATGCTCGCGGTAGACGCTTTCGCCGACTCCGTCGTGGAACTCGACCGCGGTCGGATACGACGTGTAGCGCGGGCCTGGGCGGTCGAAGCGCTGCACCACTGCGGGGTCGGGAATCGCGATGCGCGTCGTCATGACCGTCTCCCGGAAGGACCTGTTTCGACCGCCGGCCTGCCCGCCGCGGTGCGCTCGTGCACATGGTCGACGAGGCGCGCGACCTGGTCAGGATCGGTCGCCGGCTCGATGCCGTGACCGAGGTTGAAAATATGCCCCGGTGCCGTGCCGGCCTCCGCCAGCACGCGGTCGGCGAGGTGGAGGAGCTCGGCGGTCGGCGCCATCAGCGCCGCCGGATCGAGATTCCCCTGCACGGCGATCTCGGAGCCGAGGATAGCGCGGGCGCGGGAGAGCGGCAGTCGCCAGTCGATGCCGGCGACGTCGAGCGGCAGGCCGCGGAGCTGATCGAGCAGCGTCGCCCCCTGATTCGGGAAGTAGATGACCGGCACCCCGAGCGGCGCGAGCCCGGCGAGCACCTTGCGCACCGCCGGCAGGGCATAGCGCGCGTAGGTGTCGGGCCCGAGGAGCCCTGCCCAGGAGTCGAAGACCATCAGCGCCTGGGCGCCGGCCTCGGCCTGGGCGGTGAGATAGGCAATCGTCTGCGTCGCCAGCTTGTCGAGCAGCAGGTCGGCCGCCGCCGGCTCCGAGAAGAGAAAGCTCTTGGCGACGAAGAAGCCCTTCGAGCCGTGCCCCTCGACGAGGTAGCAGAAGAGGGTGAACGGCGCGCCGGCGAAGCCGATGAGCGGCGTCTCCGCCGGCAGCGCCGCGCGCAGGCCGCGGACCGAGGCGAGGACCTGCGACGCGTTCTCCTGCGGCGGCGGGAGCACCAGGGCGTCGACCGCTGCCGCCGTGCGCAGGGGTTTCGTGAAGACCGGCGCCGGATGGAACTCGAGTCCGAGGCCGAGCCCGTCGAGCGGCGTCAGGATGTCGCTGAACAGGATCGCGGCGTCGAGGGCGAAACGGCGCACCGGCTGCAGGGTGACCTCGACCGCGAGCTCAGGCGTCCGCACCATGGTGAGGAAGTCGTGCTTGGCGCGTAGCGCCCGGTACTCCGGCAGGTAGCGCCCGGCTTGGCGCATGATCCAGATCGGCGTGTGGGCCGCCGCCTGCCGCCGGCAGGCGGCGAGGAAAGGCGGCAGCGGCGCGAGTCCGCTCTGTTTCGCCGCCGCGTTCAAGGGCGCTCCTCGGCGAGCCAGCTCGCGGTCATCGCATCTCCTCGGCGAGCCAGCTCGCGGTCATCGCATCTCCTCGGCGAGCCAGCTCGCCGCTTGCGGTGCGTAATAGGTCAGGATGATGTCGGCTCCGGCGCGCTTGATGGCGATGAGGCTCTCGAGCGCCACGCGGCGCTCGTCGATCCAGCCGCGCTCGGCCGCCGCCTTGATGCAGCTGTACTCCCCCGAGACCTGATAGGCGGCGGTCGGCATACGGAAGGTCTCCTTCACCCGCCAGACGATGTCGAGGTAGGCACCGGCCGGTTTCACCATCACGATGTCGGCCCCCTCCTCGATGTCGAGCGCCACCTCGCGCAGCGCCTCGTCGGCGTTCGGTGGATCCATCTGGTAGCCGCGCCGGTCACCGAAGGCTGGCGCCGACTGCGCGGCGTCGCGGAACGGGCCGTAGAAACCAGAGGCATACTTGGCGGCGTACGAGACGATCGGGAGGGTCGCGAAACCGGCGTCGTCGAGCGCCTCGCGAATCGCCGCCACCCGGCCGTCCATCATGTCGGAGGGGGCGATCGCGTCGGCGCCGGCCTGGGCATAGACGACCGACGCGCGCGCTAGAAGCGGCAGCGTCGTGTCGTTGTCGACCTCGCCCTTCCCGGTCAGCAGACCGCAGTGCCCATGGCTGGTGTATTCGCAGAGACAGACGTCCGCCCAGACCAGGAGCGTCGGGATCTCCTTCTTGAGCGCCCGGATGGCGCGCGGCACGATCCCCTCCGGATCGTAGCCCGGGCTGCCCGCGGCGTCTTTGTGGTCGGGAATGCCGAAGAGGATGACCGCCGGTACGCCGAGGTCGTGGGCACGGCGCGACTCCTTGACCAGCTTGTCGATCGACAGCTGCGCCACTCCTGGCATGCTGGCGATCGGATTGGCGACGTTGACGCCGTCGATGACGAACAGCGGATAGACGAAGTCGCGGGCGGAGAGCGTGGTCTCGGCGACCATCGACCGCCAGGCGGCGTTGGCGCGCAGACGACGGGGACGTTGGGTCAGGAACGACATGGCAGCTTCCTTTCGGCAAAGCGCAGGTGAGCGGAGAGCGCGGCGCGGACGAGGCCGTCCAGCGTCGCCGGCGCGGCGATGGCTTCCGGCGTGCGGCCGCGCCGCAGCAACGCCCCGGCGGTAGTGGGGCCGATGACGGCGGCGGCGGCCGCCGTCAGCAGCTCGTGCAGGCCGGGATCGCCGAGCGCCCGGGCGAGGCCGTCGACCGCCGACGGTGAAGCGAAGGTCACGACGTCGACCTCGCCGCGCGCCGCGGCCGCGAGACAGAGCGGGCCCTCGAGCGCGACGTCGGTCGTGCGATAGGCAATGATCTGTTGCACTTTGGCGCCGAGCCCGCCGAGGCCGGCGGCGAGCGTTTTGCCGGCGCGGTCGCTGGCAGGGAAGAGGATCCGGCTACCGTTCGCGTCTCCGGCTTCGGCGAAGGCCCGGACCAGACCCTCGGAGGAGAAGTCGTCCGGCATCCGATCGACCCTGAAACCGCGCTCGCGGGCGGCGGCGGCGGTCGAAGTGCCGACGACCGCAAGGCGCAGCCCCTCCGGCAAAACGGCGCAGCCCTCGCCGAGACGGCTGGCGACCGCATCGACGGCGTGCACGCTGGTGAGCGCCAGCCAGTCGAAGCTCGCGAGCCCCGCGAGCGCGCGCGTCAGCGGCGCCGGATCGGCGGGCGGCTGAACCGCCATCGTCGGCCAGTGCAAGACGCGCGCGCCGGCCGCGGCGAGACGCCCGGCGAGCGCACCGCCCGGCGGTTCGTCGCGGGTCACGACGACGGCGAGACCGGCAAGCGGTCCGGCGAGAGCGGCGGCTGGGTTCACGGCTGCGCACCGCCGGTTTGCGGGCTGCGGATTTCGGCGAGGATGCCGCCGGCGCCGCCAGCGATGAGCTCCGCGGCGAGGGCGCGGCCGAGCTCCTCCGGCCGGCTCACCGGGCCGCTCTTCCTGCCGCTGACGAATCGGCGGCCGTCGAGCGACACCACTTCGGCGGCGAGCGAGAGCAGCTCGCCGGCGAGCGTCGCGAGGGCGCCGACCGGCACCTGGCAGCCGCCTTCAAGAGTTGCGAGGAGGGCGCGCTCGGCCGCCGTCGCAAAATGCGTCGGTGGATGATCGAGCCGCCGCACCCAGTCGCGGGTGACCTCGTCGCCGCCGCGGATCTCGACCGCGACCGCCCCTTGGGCGACCGCCGGCAGGAACTGGTCGAAGGCCAGAAACTCGGTGATGTGGCGCTCGAGGCCGAGCCGCTTGACGCCAGCGGCGGCGAGGATGATGGCGTCGTACTTGCCCTCCTCGAGCCGGCGCACGCGCGTCGGTACGTTGCCGCGCAGGTCGACGAGCTCGAGGTCGGGGCGATGGCGGGCGAGGAACGCTCGCCGCCGCAGGCTGCTGGTACCCACCTGGCCGCCGGCGGGAA
>JBDTQT010000124.1:0-11717 GCA_039932055.1 Thermoanaerobaculia bacterium | reverse complement strand
TGCCGGGCGTGAGCTTGCCCGCGCGCTCGGCGGCTTCGATCATCTCGATGCCGATCCGGTCTTTGACGCTCGCGCCAGGATTGAAATATTCGAGCTTGGCGGCGAGCAGCGCGCCTTCAGGGTGGTAGCGCCGCAAGGCGACCAGCGGAGTGTTGCCGAGCGTGCCGAGGATGTCGCTTTTGATGTCCATTCTTCCTGCCTTCAGGCGGAGTTGCCGTCCGCGGTATCGAATCCGGTCTTGGAGTGGGTGCCGCGCGAGCCCGGCGGCGGGTTCCCGGCAGGCGCGAATCATAGCTTTCGCAGAGCGAAAGCCCAAGCGGGGCGGCTCAGCTCCCGGCCAGGTGGAGCAAGAGACGCACGGCGAAAAAGATCATGAGCGCGCCCGTCGCCGCCTGGGTGACGATCTCCCAAGCGGGGGTCGCGAACCGGGCGCCGAGTTGCACCGCCGAGCACAGGACGATTGTCCATGTGGCGGCGGCGAAGACGACCGCAGCGGCGAGCAGCAGCGAGACGCCGAACGACAGCTGCTCGCCGGTCTGGGCGCCGATCACCGCCAGCCAGAAAGCGATGTTCCATGGGCTCGAAAGCGCCATGGTGAGCCCCAGCAGGAAGCCGCCACGGGCGCCGGCGAAGCGTTCCTTCGCGGGCGGAGCAGCGACCGCGTGGCGGCTACGCCGCCAGGCGCGGACCGCACTGGCGAGGAAGGTCCAGGCGAGAAAGAGCAGCAGCACCAGGCTCAGCCCGGCGAGTACCGGCCGCACCCCGGGAAGGGCGGCGAGCGCGCCCGCTCCTCCGGCGACCGCCATCGCCCAGAGGAAATCGGCGGTGCAGGCGCCGAAGCCGACGGCGGCGGCGGAGCGGAAGCCGCGCGTCAGTCCGCGGCGGATCATCTCGGCATTGACCGGGCCCGGCGGCCAGGCGACCGACCAGCCGAGCAGCAGACCGGCGGTGATCGTGCCGGCGGTCTCCGCTCCAGTCAGCGGCGTCACTCCGGAACCACTGGCAACGAGACCGAACGGAAGATCTCGTCGGCTTCGACTGGCCGCGTCGAGCGCGTGAAGTCGAGTTGCCAGTTGAGGCCGTGCCGGCGGCAGAGCTCGGCGCAGCGGGCGGCGACCTCGCTCGCCGGGCCGAGCCGGCGCTCCGGGCTCTTTTCGAGCAGCGCGCGCACCAGGTCGACGAGCGGCCGCGGGATGCGCTCCTCGAACGATTCGACCGGCGGCGTCGGATCGTTGAGCGTCGAGGCGACGATGGCGCGCAGATTCTTGCCGCCGAACGGATAGTGGCCGGTGAGACTGCGGCAGAGCAGCACGCCGACCGCGAAGAGATCGCTCCAGGCGGTCACCGGCCGGCCACGCAACGCCTCGGGGGCGAGGAACCCGGGCGTGCCGACGACGGTTTCACCCGGCTCGCCGCGCTGCGACAGAAACAGCGCCAGGCCGAAGTCGGCGATCTTGATCGAGCCGTCCTGGCCGAGGAGGATGTTGCCCGGCTTGATGTCGCGATGCACGAGGTCGTGGGTGTGCGCCGCCGCGAGTCCTTCGCAGATCGCCTGGCCGAGCGGCAGGACCTCGCGCCAGGAGAGCTTGCCGCGCTCTTCCAGGTAGCGGTCGAGGCCGGTGCCGTGGACGTATTCCATCGCCACGTAGGCCATCGCGCCGACCTCTTCGGTGTCGTAGATCGCCACGACGTTCGGATGGACGATCTGCGCCGCGGCGACCGCTTCGCTGACCAGCCGCGAGGCGGCCTGCTTCTCCTTGTCGTCGGATTCGCGCCGTTCGAGATGAATGGTCTTCAACGCCACCGCTCGTTGCAGGCGCGGATCCCAGCCGCGAAAGACCGTGCCCATTCCGCCCGACCCGAGGATCTCGACCACCTGATAGCGGCCGAGGAAGACCTCGTCGAGGGCCGAGCGATCGCGGGCGTTGCGTTCGAGGGCCGCCATGGCCGTTTTCAACTGGGCGACCTCGGAGCCCTGCGCCGGCGCCCCCGAGAGTCCCGCCATCCGTCGCTGGGCGGCGAGCAGGGCGCGCAGCGGCCGCACCAGCGCGCGGTAAGCGAAGATCGAGATCGCGGCTGCCAGTACGAGAGCGAGCGCCACCGCGAGGGCGGCGCGCTGTCGCATGCGCACGGCCGCCGCTTCGGCGATGGCGGCGGGCTGCGTCGAGACGACGATCCAGCGTCCGGAGTCGGCGGCCGACCAGGCGCCGACGACCTCGCGCCCGGCGCGGTCGCGGAATCGTCCCGAGCCCGAGAGGCGCGCCGACAGCGCCGATTCGAGCAGCTCGGCCGGCAGCGCGGCCGCGTCGGCGGCGGGGCCGAGGAGAGCCTCGCCGCCCCGGTCGAGGAGGAGCAACTGCGCCTGGTCTCCGAGCTCGTCGGGGACCAGCGTCCGCAGCAGAGGCGCGCCGTCGAGCGCCAGCCGGAGAGATCCGGCGTCGGCGGCCGCTGAGGGTTCGATGGCGTCGGCTGCTTCCGCCCTCTCTCCCGCAGTGCGCACCGCCGCTCGGAGCGGCACTTCGATCCGGATCCAGGGGTGAAGGTCGATGCTGCGCAGTCCGGAGGGGGCCGCCACGGCGCCGCCGAGCAACTCGTCGGCGAGCGCGCCGTAGCCCTTCTGCTGCACCTTGACGATCAGGCGGTTCGAGCCGTCGTAGAGCGCGGCGGCGACGACGCCGGTGGCGCTCCAGCTGGCGAGCGAGTCGCGCAGCCGGGCCTGGGCGATCTGCGAGGTCGGATCGGCGGCGAGCTCCGGCGAGAGCAGCAGGGTCGAAGCGAGCGAGCGCCGCGCAGCGAGGAAAGAGTCGATAGCGTCGGCGGCGGTGCGCGCCGAGACCGTGTGGGTGCGCAGCAACTGCTCGACCAGTGCCTCGCGGTTCACCGTCGCAAGCTGATACGCGGCGAGCGCCAGCGGCACCGTACCCACGAGAGCCAGCGCAAGTCCGATCTGCGCCAGGAGCCCGAAGCGCGGCAGTTTGAAGCGCCGTGGGCGTGTGCCCGGGCGATGCGAGGGGACACTCGGAGACATTCGGGATGGAATCGTACCAGCGGTCCGGTGGCGTGGCGTGCCGTGCCGTTTCTCACGAACACTCGTTTCGCTGGCGGTGGCCTACTGAATATTCAGCTTCTTGTCGTAGTCGAGGTAGCGAATGCGCTGATTCGGCAGGATCTGGCTGTCGACGGCGCGGAAGCGGTTGATGTAGTCGATGACGGAGGGGGACATCGTGCCCCGCTCCTTCTCGAAGGCGACGAAATCCTCCTCGAACCAGTCGAAGATCTTCGAGAGCCAGACCGTCCGGGTGGCGAGATCCACGCGGCAGTGGCGCGGGTCGGAGACGAACTCGCGCATGGCGGCGTCCAGGTCGGCTTCCAGAGTCGCGCCTTCGAATGCCTGGCGCCGCAGGCGCGGACAGCCGATCGAAGCGCAGTTGAGCGCGGCGTGGACTCTCGGATCCCGGAACCGGGCGCGCACGATGTCGTCCTCCAGTGCTTTGAGGCTCATCAGGCGGCCTCCGAGCCGGGCTCGGTCGACGGTGAAGAAGCCGATGCCGAAGAAGCCATCCCCCCAGACACTGGGTGTTTTGACACCCCGGTCGAGCACGCCGCTGATGACGACGGCGTTGTAAGCGTTGAGCCAGTAGGCGAGCTGGTCGGCTCGGGTCGGGAAAAGTTCTGGCGACGAATCGGGACTTGCCTGCTCGAGGCGAGCGAGATAGCGATCGAGCTGCGAGCGCTCGCCAGCGAGCCCGGCGTAGTCGACTCGCCCACGGTCGTCGACGAAGTGTTCCAGGATCGCACTCCAGTCGGCGTGAGCGAAGGTCGCGGCGGTGGCGGCGCTCGGAGCCAGCGCGAGTATCAGAGTGGCGGCCTTCAGCGCGCGGACCATTCGTCGCTCACCGCGGATCGCCGTACAGCCGGGCCAGGCGATGGGCTGGAACGCCCAGGGCGTAGAACAGCGGCAGGAGATTGACCAGCGCAAAGTAGTAAAGCGGTCGAGCGAGGAAGCGCCGAACTGAGACCCGAACTCGCGTCGAGACGCGTCTTCGCCACGCCGGTTCGCGGTGGCTTGGCGAAGACGAGAAGCGGGATCTCCCTCGTCTTGACGGGCGGGTCTCGGCGGGGTTCGCTCAGGCGAGTGCTCCCGAACAGCTCGAACCGGCGCCGGCGGTGCAGCCGAAACAGTGTCCGGCCGTGGCGATGGCGGTGCCCGCGAGGTCCCGCAGGCTGGCGATCCCCCAGATCGTCGGGCGGGCCGCCCCTGCGCCCGCCGGCAGCGGCAGGTCGAGCATCAGGTTGAAGTCGCAGTCGTAGAGCCGGCCCAGCCAGTCGACACTGATCTGCGAGCGGCACATCAGTCCCTCGACCGTCGCCGGGTTGAAGTGAGCGACGAGCAGCGCCTGGTAAGCCTCGGTCTTGCCGAGCCGCGCCAGCTGCTCGGCGAAGCGCTTGATCGGCATGTTGGTGATCGTCAGCAGGCGATGGAACTCGATACCGAAGCGCTCGCCGAGCTCACGCTTGTAGTCGTGCTCGAGCTCACCCTGCGCCGGTGGCAGCGAGGGCCCGAGCGGGTTGTAGACGAGATCCAGGCCGAGTGCCGAGCCGGGCTTGCCGTAGCCTAAGGCATTCAGGCGAAGCAGCGCCGCGATCGAGCTGTCGAAGGTGCCACGCCCCCGCTGCGCGTCGACGTTGCCCTCGGTGTAGCACGGCAAGCTGGCGACGATTTCGACCCGCTCGGCGGCGAGAAAGTCGGCGAGGTCCTCGAAACCGGGCTCGCCGAGGATCGTCAGATTGCAGCGATCGATGACCCGCCGGCCCAGCCGTCGCGCGCCGGTGACGAGTTGGCGGAAGTGGGGGTTCATCTCGGGTGCGCCACCCGTCAGGTCGAGCACCGCGACGCCGGGGCTCGCCGCGAGCAGCTCGAGGAGCCGGTCGGCGACCTCCGGCGACAGCGACTCCTGGCGCTTCGGGCCGGCCTCGACATGGCAGTGGTGGCAGGCGAGATTGCACAGCCGGCCGACGTTGACCTGGAGCGTCGTCGGCGCGCCGCGCCGGAGCGCGCCGAGGCCGTTGCGCGTCAACGCTTCATCGAAGCTCGAATCCGCCGCAACGGATGGCAGGACGGGAAGTCGAGGTGCGCGGTCAGCAATCATGGTTTCTCCATTGGATTATCGCGCGAGTCCGCATCGCACCAGCGCCGAGATCAGCGCTGCGGGCGTAGCGCTCGCGGACACGGGGATCGATGGCGATCGACATCGCGGCGTCTCCTCGATCGACGGTGTCAGGCGGAGGGAGCCGGAACGGTGGCCCGTTGGCGGCGACGCAGGAAATAGGCGAGTGCCAGAAGAACGACCGTCGCCGCTCCGGCGCCGATCGCACCCAGGCGAACCGCCCACCAGAGCGTCTGCACCTGAAGCGGACGCTCGCCGCCGGCGGCGACAGGCAGCAACGCCAACGATGGATCCTCCTGCGGATGCAGCACGGTGCTGTGCGAGGTGAGGAGGACTCGCGTGGAGGTGCTCATCGGATTGCCGTAGATCTCGGCGACGGGATCCCCAGGGGTCCAGAGGGCGCGGTTGAGCTCGACGACCGACGGCTCGTGGGCGGAGAGGATCCGGACCTCCTGTCCCCAGCCACGATCGGCGAGGAAGGCCGCGAGCGGCAGGAGGAGCGCGATCACCACCGCAGCCCAGGCTCCACGGTGGGCCCAGCGGGCGAGAGAGGCGAGGCGAGTGGCGGGCATGAGGGGATCCTTTCCGGTCTCAGGCGTTGGCGTTGACGAAGAGGTTGAGCTTGACCTTCCAGAGGTCGCTGACCCGGCCGGCGAGCTTGCCCGGCACTTCGACCCCGTGATCGGAGAGCTTGACCTCGAAGGGCGCCGAGACGCGCAGCCAGTCGCCCTTGCCGAGCCCGGCGGCCTTGGCGGCGGCGGCCGGAATCGCCTTGACCTGGGCGCGGACGGTGACCGGATGGGTCACGCCGTGGAGCGAGAAGTCGCCGCTGATCTCCCAGCTGCCATCGTCGAGCTTGCGGGCCGAGCGCGACACGAAGCGGATCTCGGGGTTCTTCCTGGCGTCCAGCCAGTCGCCGGACTGCAGGTGCTTGTTGCGCAGCTCGATGCCGGTGTCGAGCGCGGCGACCGGGACTCGCACGTCGATGGTCGCGGTGCCGGCGTCGAGATCGGCGACCACGGTGCCCGCAGCGGTGTTGGTGTGGCCGAGGATGGTCTCGAAGTCGCTCTCGGACTCGAAGGTGATGTTGGAGTTCTTGCTTTCTCCGCCGACGGTGAAGGTGCGCTCGGCGGCGCCGGCTGCTCCGGAAGATGCGATCGCCGCGAGCAGCAGGAGGCTCGCAAAAGAGCGGGTGGAAAAGGACAGGCGGGGGCGACGGATCATGGCGGTGCTCCTTCGTTCGGTTGGCCGCCGGTCGTCCGGTGACCGGGGGGGGGCATCCGGTCCATTTGCCGCCACGGTCCGGGCGGTTACAGATAAGTTCGGGTAACCTTTCGGGCGGATGGAGCCAATAGGGAAGAGCGAGACCGTCGAGCCCCTGCCCGACGACTTGCCGGAGCTGATGTCGCGCTATCAGGCGGGGGATGCGGCAGCGTTCGAGGAGCTCTACGGGCGGCTGGCGCGATCGGTGCGTGGCTTTCTGCGCACGCTGGCCCTGCCGGGGACGGAGGTCGACGACTTGGTTCAGAACACCTTTCTGCAGGTCCATCGCTCGCGCCAGACCTACCTGCCCGGCCAGCCGGTGCGCCCCTGGCTGTTCGCCATCGCGCGCCATGTGGGCCTGATGTCGCGCCGCTCGTCGGGCCGCCGCTCCCGCCGCGAGCTCCAGCCGTTCGACGAGCTGCCCGAGCTTCCGGTGCTGGCGCGTGCCGCCGGAGCGCTCGATCGGATCGCGCTCGGCAGGGCGCTCGGAGATCTTGCCGCGCCCGGACGGGAGACTCTCTGGCTCCATCATGTCGAGGGATTCTCGTTCCGCGAGATCGCCGCCATTCAAGGGATCTCGGAGACTGCGGCGAAGGTGCGCGCGCATCGCGCGATCGTCGCCCTGCGCGAAGTGTTCGTCGAGGCCGCGACGTGACCTCCCCTGCAGAGGGGCGCGAAGCGCTCCCGCCGGCCCTTCGCGAGGCGGTGCGGCGCGATCTCGCGCCGGTGACGCCGCTGGCGCCGCCCTGGCGACGAACGATCTTCCTCGCCCTGCCGACGCTGCTGGTCGTCGTCGCCGTGCTCTGCCTCCTGGTGCTGCGGGGCGGCGCGGCGAACGTCTTCTCGCTCGCTGGCGGTGGGGTTTCTCTTCTCGAGTGGTCGACCGGCCTCGGTCTGCTCTGGCTGGCGATGCGCGAAGCGGTGCCTGGTCTCGGCGTGGGCGCCGGGCGCGCGCTGCTGGCGCTCTCCGCTGGGGTCCTCCTCCAGGTCGGCTTGGGCCTTCTGCTCTGGTGGAGCGGCGGCGCTGCCCTCTCCGGTCCCGCGGCTGCGGCGGTCGGCGCGCAGTGCGCGACGATGGAAGGGGCGATCGGCCTGCCGCATCTCGCGATCGCGATCTGGCTGGCGCTGCGCGCCCTGCCAATCCGGCCGCGTTGGTCGGGGGCTCTGGCGGGCGCTGCCGCCGGGCTGCTGGCCGATTCCGTCTGGCATCTGGCCTGCGCGCGCAACGATCTCGAGCACCTGCTCGTCTGGCACCTCGGAGCGACCTTGGCGATGGCGGCTGTCGGGGCGCTCTCGGGATCCCTCTGGCCACGCCGGCCCGGATTGGCTGGCTGAAAAGCCTGAGCCATCAGTCTCCTTACCTTGGCGCCTTACTTGATTTCCTTACACATCTGCATTATGTTTTCACCATGAAAGCAACGGTGACCAGCAAGGGGCAGATTACGATCCCGGCGCCCTTGCGCCGGCGTTTCGGGCTGCGCGCCGGGACGGTGCTGGATTTCGACGAGAACGCACCCCTGCTGACTGCGCGGCGGGTGGTCTCGCGAGCGCAGATGGCGCGGGCGGCTGGGCTCCTCGAGCGGGAGCTCGCGGGTAAGAGCACGGAGCAGTGGCTGGACGATTTGCGGGGCGAGGCGGAGTTGCCCAGCGAATGACGACAGCGGTCGATTCGTCCGTTCTGCTTTCCGTGTTCAAGGGCGAACCGGGCCACGAGGCCTGGCTAGACCTGCTGGCGGAGCGCGCCTCGGCGGCTCCGCTGGTGGCCTGCGCAATCGTCTGGGCCGAGGTGGGCGGGTTCTTCGACGACTTCGACCAGCTTCGATCGAGTCTCGAACTGCTTACCGTCGGCTTCGATTCCATCTCGGCCGAGACCGCCCATCGCGCGGGAAGACTATTCCGAACCTACCGCAATCAGGGCGGCCCCCGCGAGCACCTCGTGCCGGACTTCCTCGTCGGCGCCCACGCCGAGCTCCAGGCCGACGCCCTGCTCGCCATCGACCGCGGCTTCTATCGCCGCTACTTCCATGGCCTCGAGATCCTTCATCCGCGCGCCTAGGCCCGGCCCGACGCGGGCGGAGGCCGGCAGTCCCGACCTGCGGATCCGGGAGACGCTGCGAATCTTCACTTACCGCTTGGACCCGTGAAAATCCGGGCCGCGCTGCTGCGGAACCGGTAACCGAAGCGGGGGCTCCGGCGAACAGCGAGTCGTACGCCGGAAGATGCCAACGAGATGGGCCGGCTGGCGGGAGGAGGCGAGATCGTGGGCGAATCGGGAAGCTGGGACGTGGCCATCGTCGGGGGCGGGCCGGCCGGACTGGGGGCGGCCCTCCACCTTGCCTGGCACCGGCGCCGGACGGGTCGTACCGAGCTCGCCGAGCAGCTCGGAGTCGACCTCGCGCCGAAGGGTCATCACGCTGCCGTCGCTTCCCAACGTGGCGACACCAACGTTCCGGGGGTGTGGGTGGCCGGCGACCTGCGGCCGATGACCCAGCAGGTCGCGGTCGCCCTGGGCACCGGCAACCTCGCCGCGGTGATGATCGATCAGTACCTGCGCAAGCGCGACGTCGCGCCGACCCGCGCAGCGGAAACGCCAAGCATCTGACGCCTGTCCGGCGAGCGCTCCAGCCGTTCCGCCGCGCCCCCGGACTTCTAGTCCCGGCTCTCGGGCAGTTCCCTGGCTGCGAGCTTGATCTCGTTCAGGATCGCGTCGAGATCGCTCTCCTCGAGGTCGGGATTGACGCAGACCAGACGAAGGGCGCGCCGGTCACCAACCATGCCATGACCGATCTTCAGCCGGCCCTCGCGGTCGAGCCAGTCGCAGATCGCTGCACTCGAGCGGCCACGCACCGCGAAGCAGACGTTGATCGAAGGTGGGGGTTCGATGAGCTCGAGCTCGGGATCGGCGGCGATTTTCTCCGCGGCGAGCCGGGCGAGACCGAGTTGACGCTCGATCCGCTCGTTCCAGCCGCTGTCCCCCAGCCGCAGCCAGGCGGCCCAGAGCTTGAGGGCGTCGTTGCGGCGCCCGCACTGGATCGAGCGATGGCCCGGATTGAGCTCATCGTCATGCGACTGGAAGAGGTAGTCGGCGGTCTCGTCGAGGCTGCGGGTGAGGGAGCCGCGGCGCGACACGAGCAGAACCGAGCACTGCAGCGGCACCCCCATCATCTTGTGCGGATCCCATGAGAAAGAGTCGGCGAGCTCGACTCCGTCGACGAGGTCGCGCCGCGCAGGGTGAAGCACGAGGCTGCCGCCGAGCGCGCCGTCGACGTGCAGCCAGATGCCGTGTTTGCGCGCCACCGTCGAGATGGCGCGGATCGGATCGAAGGCGCCGCGCACCGTGGTTCCGGCGGTCGCGTTGACCATCATCGGCTGGAGCCCTGCGGCACGATCTTCGTCGATGAGCCTTGCCAGGGCGACGACATCCATCCGTCCGGCGGCGTCCGTCGGCACCTGCCGGAGGCTCTGGCGTCCGATGCCGACGATGCCGGCGTTCTTGGAGATCGAATAGTGCCCCTCGGCCGAGGTGTAGGCCACCGGTCTCGCGCCGTCGAGTCCACGATCGCGTGACTCCGGCGCCGCGGCGTTGCGCGCCAGCAGCAGCGCCACGAGGTTGGCGATCGATCCTCCGGGAGTGAAGCAGCCCTCGGCGTCGGCCAAGCCGGCGTGCTTCGCCATGTGACGGAGAAGTTCGAGCTCGATCAGGATCTGAGCGCCTGCCGCCTTGAAGGTGTACATCGAGATGTTGGGTACACAGGACAGCATCTCCGCGGCGGTAGCGGCCGGTTCGCGCCCACCGAAGAGCTGATTGACGAAGCGCCAGCTCGAGCTCGACGGCGTGGCGAAGAGCGCTTGGCGCAGGCGGGAGACGACCGCTTCGACCGGCAGGCCCTGCTTTCCGGGAGTGAGGTCGAAAGCTGTTGCGAGCTGCAAGGGATCGCTCGTCGCTGGATCGGCCGGGAGGTCCTCGCGGGCGAGGAGTTCGCGAGTGAGTGCCGCGGTCGCCTCCAGCAACCTGTCGAGCTCGAAGACGCGCTCTTGTCGGCGGGTGAGTGGGGCAACCGTGGACGAGCCTTGAATGGACATGCGGTTCTCCTGCGGTAATGGCGATGGGGGATGCGGAAATCCCGTCTCCAATGCCCGCAGGCATGAGTCTGTCATCGCCGAACGATCGGCGTATCCAGGCAGGCTTCCGGAATCCCGAAGCCTTCGGTGATCGCCAGCGCCGGTCGTCGAGGTCGGTTCGGGCATCGTCGCACCTTGGGTGCGCGCGGCAAACCGGAGTTCTTGATGCAGGGGTATGGCGATTGAGCGCTCACTCCAGGCTGACCGGCCGGCGTTCATCCGCCGACCAGTCGTACCAGGAGCCGTCGTAGTTCCGCACGTCAGCGTAGCCGAGTGCGCGAAGGAGCACCCAGGCCTCGCCGGCGCGGACGCCGGCCGTGCAGTAGGTGATGACCGGTCTCGCCGGATCGACGCCGGCGGCTCGCAGCCGCGCGCGGGCCAGCGCCGGGTCGAGGCGACCGCGCGCGTCGAGGAGGTCCTTCCACTCCAGGTGGATCGCTCCCGGGACGTGGCCGCCACGCGGTTCGAAGTGCGGCGTCGCTCCGTCCCACTCCGCCGCCGTACGTACGTCGAGCACCGTGCCCGCGCCTTGCCGCATCGCCTCGACGTCCTCGGCGCTCGCCCGGAGCCCGGCGACGGGTCGAGCGACGAAATGGCCGGGCCGGGCACTTTCGCTCGATCGCGAGACCGGCAGTCCGGCTTCGAGCCACGCTGGCCAGCCGCCGTCGAGGATGGAGACCTCCGGGTGACCGAGGTAGGCGAGCATCCAGGCGATCCGCCCTTCCTCGCCCCAGCCGTCGCGGGCGTTGCCGTAGACGACGACCGGCCGCGCGTCGTCGACGCCGTATCTGCCCAGGTTCGAAGCGAGCGCCGCGAGATCCTCGGGCAGCTTCCCGGTGCGCCACCAACCGTCGCGGAAGTCGGTCCAGTCGATCGCGGTCGCACCCGGAACGTGGCCGCGCCGATACTCGCTGGTGGAACGGGCGTCCAGGATGGTCACGCTGCCCGCCGGCCGCGCCGCGAGCTCTGAGGGCTGCGCCACGAAGGCGAGAGCGGTGCCGAGAATCGCCGCGCCGATCATGGCGCCACCTGGTCGCGCCGGACGAAGCCCCGGTCGATTCGATCCTTGATCCGCCAGGCGAGACGCGAGTGCCCCGAGAGGCCGTGCCAACGCCAGATCGCGCGGCCATCGGCGGTGTTGAGCAGGGCGAGAAACGTGCGTTG
>JBDTQT010000123.1:0-11729 GCA_039932055.1 Thermoanaerobaculia bacterium | reverse complement strand
GGTGCAGGTCCTCCCCTACCACCGGCTGGTGAAGGACCTCCACGGCAAGACCGCCGCGAGCCTGCTCGCCGAGCTCCAGAAGAGGTTCGAGTTCGTCGCCGGCCCGCCGCAACCCTCCCACAAGGGCCACGTCGGCCTCTACCTCGCGGGAAGCTGGCGGACGTTCGTGCTGCCTTCCTTTACTGGAGCTTCTCCCCTCGAGAGCCTGGACTGCAACATCCTGCAGGAGAGAGTCCTGACGCCGCTGCTGGGCATCGGCGATCCGCGAACCGACCAGCGGATCGACTTCGTCGGCGGCATTCGCGGGACCCGGGAGCTCGAAAAACGCGTCGATGCCGGCGAGGCCGCGGTCGCCTTCGCCATGTACCCGGTCTCGGTCGCCGACCTCTTCGCCGTCTCCGATGCCGGCGAGATCATGCCACCCAAGTCCACCTGGTTCGAGCCCAAGCTGCGCGACGGCCTGCTCATCCACGAGATCTGAGCCTCCGGACCCCATGACGAGAGCGTCTGCCGTGACCGTCCTCGAGGGAGTCTGCGAGGTTCATCGATTCGGCCCTCCGGACGCGCCGGCTGCCTTCCTGATCGAGCTGCCGCACGGCGCGACGGAGCGGGCGCACTACGACGCGGTCGCGGCGCAGCTCCAGAGCTCGCTGCCGGCGCGGCTGGAGCAGTTCTTTCACGTCAATACCGATTTCGGCGTGCCGGAGCTGGCGTTCGAGCTCGCAGCGCGCCTGGCGGGCGCAGCGCGAGAAGCCCCGGTAAGGGGGGTCGTGGTCGTGCGGGCGCTGGTGCCGCGCACGTTCATCGATCTCAACCGCGAAATTGGCGAGGCGGCGCAGGCGGGGATGTCGCCTGGCCTCCCGCCCTACATCCAGGCCCCCGCCGACCAGCGGCGGCTGCTTTCCCTTTACCAGCAATACCACGCCGTGGTGGAGGGGCTGTATCGGGAGACCTGCGGCGCGGCGGGCGGTCTCGCAGTGGCCTTGCACAGCTATGCGCCGCGTTCGGTGGAAGTCGCGGTCGATGCCGACATCGTCACCGCTTTGCGGGCGGCCTACCTGCCCGAGGTCTATGCCGGCTGGGTACGGCGGCCGGGGGTCGACTTCATCACCCGCGATGGCGACGGCCGGGACCTCTCTCCCGCCGAACTCGTCTCCGAGCTCCGCGAGGCCTATTCGGCGCTCGGCCTCGAGACCGGAGAGAATGCGACCTACCACCTGCATCCGGCGACGATGGGCTACCGTTACGCTCTCGCCTATCCCGGGCGGGTCCTTTGCGTCGAGTTCCGGCGCGACCTGCTGGGCGCCCCCTGGCGGCCTTTCGCGCCCTCGCCGGTCGGTTCGCGCAAGGTCGCCCGCCTGGCGCGGCCGCTGGCCGCGGCACTCGCCCACCGCCTCGCCGCGCGTTGATAGAATTGCGTTCTACGCAGTTCTCACCGGAGACCCCTCCCATGACGACCGTTCATCGCATCTTCAACTTCTCCGCCGGTCCGGCGGTGCTGCCGCTCCCGGTTCTCGAAGAGGCCCGCGAGCACCTCGTGGCGCTGCCCGGCGTCGGCATGTCGATCCTCGAAATCAGCCATCGCTCGAAGCCGTTCGAGGAGATCTGCTTCGGCGCCGAAGCGAATTTGCGCAAGCTCGCCGGCGTGCCCGACGGGTATCACGTGCTCTTCCTGCAGGGTGGCGCGACGCTGCAGTTCGCGATGCTGGCGATGAATCTGCTGCCCGCCGGCCGCACCGCCGACTACATCGAGACCGGCGTCTGGTCGGAAAAGGCGGTCGCCGACGCGAAGAAGCTCGGGACGGTCCATGTCGCCGGGACCTCCAAAGCGACGAACCACGACCGCATCCCGGCGCAGAGCGAGATCCGCTACAGCGAATCTCCCGCCTACGTGCACATGACGTCGAACAACACCATCTACGGCACCCAGTGGCACCACCTCCCCGACGTGCCGCCGGGAGTGCCGCTGGTCAACGACGCCTCGTCCGACATCTTCTGCCGGCCGGTCGACGTCGCGCGCTACGGGATGATCTACGGCGGCACGCAGAAGAACCTGTCGATTGCCGGCCTGACGCTGGTCGTCGTGCGTGAGGACCTCGTCGGCAAGGCGCCGGCCGCGACGCCGGCCTACCTCAACTACGCCACTCACGCCAAAGAGCGTTCGCTCTACAACACGCCGCCGGTATTCGGGATCTACATCCTGCACCTGGTCCTGAAGCACCTCCTCGCCGAAGGCGGGCTCCAGGCGGTCGAAGCGCGCAACCGCCGCAAGGCGGCGAAGCTCTATGCGGCGATCGACGGCAGCGGCGGCTACTACAAGGGCCACGCCCAGCCGGAGAGCCGGTCGTGGATGAACGTGACCTTCCGCCTGCCCGCGGAGGAGCTCGAGAAGAAGTTCGTCGCCGAGTCGACCGCCGCCGGGCTCGACGGACTCAAGGGACACCGCTCGGTGGGCGGCATCCGGGCGTCGATCTACAACGCCTTCCCTGAGGCCGGCGTCGATGCTCTGGTCGCCTTCATGACCGACTTCGCGCGCAAGAACGGCTAGAACCGGCCAGCCGGCCGGTTTGCGAGCCGATAGAACCGGCCAGCCGGCGTCAGCGGCCCGCTAGTGCTCCCAGATACGTTCGGCGAGGAGTGCAGCGCGGCGCTCCATACGCCGCCAGAGCCACGCCATGACGAGTGCAGCCAGCGACCAGCCGACGATCTGATCGATCAGTTCGCCGAGCACGAAGGCGCACGGGAAGCCGTACCAGTTCCAGTAGGCGATCTCGATCGAGGACCAGCTGAAGACTCCGGCCACGACCGCGATGCGCAACATCTTGGCGAGCGGCACCTGCACCCCCGTCGAGCCCGCGACGGCGACCAGTAGGTAGGCGAGCAGGCAGGCGCCGAGGATGTCGGTCGCGAGCTGGATCGCGAGCCGCTGCGGCGACAGCGGGTCGCTGCCGACCGGATGGTAGAGCAGCAGGCCGTTCGGGCCCATCTTGTACTTGCCAATCCAGACCGCGTCTTCGGCCTCTGTCTGCTTGCGCCCGACCTCGAGACCGGGGAAGGCATAGAGTCCATCGTCCGCAAGGTTCTGCTGCATCGCCGCGAGCAGCGGCGAGTTCACCGGCATCTGCGTGAAGCCCATCGTCCCCACCGGCAGCAGCATGTGCGAGATGAACCCCCAGAGGAACACCATCAATCCGCCGGCCAGGCCTGCCCACACGATCTTCTTCATCGCTGCTCTCCTTGAATACGTTCGTTCGTTGCGGCGCGCCCGCGTCCGAGCCTACTTGCGGGAGGCGAGCTCGCCGGCGCGCACGCTCGCCACCTCGACGGCGCGCGACAGGACGCTGCGGATGCGGCCGTCTTCGAGCGCCAGAATACCGGCGATGGTGCAGCCGGCCGGCGTCGTGACGTCGTCCTTGAGCGCCGCCGGGTGCCGGCCGGTAGCGAGTACCATCGAGGCGGCGCCGTAGACCATCTGGGCCGCCATCTCGATCGCCGTCTGCCGCGGCAAGCCGCGTGCCACGCCGCCGTCGGCGAGCGCTTCGAGGATCACGTAGACGAACGCCGGGCCGGAGGCCGAGAGTCCCGTCACCGTGTCCATGTGCTTCTCTTCCAGTTCGATGACACGGCCGAGCGGCGCGAAGATCCGCCGCGCCGTCGCGATGTGCGCATCGCCGGCGCGCTTGCCGGGAGTGAGCACCGTCGTGCCGCAGCCGATGCTGCAGGGGGTGTTGGGCATCGCCCGGACCACCGCCACGCGGGGCCCGAGGATCTCCTCGAGCTGGGAGGTGGTGACACCGGCGGCGATCGAGATGACCAGCGTCCGTGGCGCCACCGCCCCGGCGGCGGCAAGCTCGCGCGCCACTTCCAGAACCTGCATCGGTTTGAGCGCGAAGACGACGATATCCGCGGACGAGGCCGCCGCGACGTTGTCGAGACCGACCGCGATGGCAAGCTCGGCGCGCAGCCGCGTCGCGGCCGCCCGGGTGCGGGTCGTTCCGGCCAGCAGTCGTTTCGCATGGTGCGCCTTCATCAGGCCGCCGGCGATCGCCCGGCCCATCATTCCCAGGCCGAGGATGGAGATCTTCGCGTTCTTCATCGCTGCCTCTCTTCGCGCCTCAACGCCGCTTCACGACCAAGCGGTCGTAGGCGAGCATGGCGAGGGTCGCGACGACGCCGATACCGCCGACCCAGAACCACATCCGTCCGGCATGGGCGAAGTCAGGCCCGGGGGTGAAGATCTTGTCCTTGGTCACGCCCACGTAGCGCTCGACCAGCGGACCGGCGATAAGCCCGGCGACGAAAGTGCCGATCGCGACCGGCAGGAAGGCGAAACCCATGTAAGTTCCGACCTGCTCCCTGGGAGCGAGATCGGCGACGTACTCGTAGTAGCGCGGCGCCTGCAGACCCTCGCCGATCGCGTAGATCGCGATCGCCGCGATCGTGGCGGTGAGGGTCGGGATCGCTCCCATCAGAAACCACGAGGCCGAGGCGATCGCGAAGCCGAGCGTCATCGCCGCGAGGGGCTTCATCTTCTTGGCGAGAGCGGTGACCGGAATCGTGATCAGGATGATCGTCCAGGCGTCGACCGTTTCGATGATCTCGAATCTGCCGAAGTGCAGGACGTCGCGGACGTAAGAAGGCAACGAGTAGAAGATCTGCCAGAACATGATCCAGAAGCCGGAGAAGATGACCAGGAAGGTCATGAACTTGAGATTCCCGAACACCTTTCCCATGTCGGCCAGCACGCCCGCCATCGACTTCGGCGGCGGCGCGTCCGCCGGCCGGGGCGGCTCGCGGAAGAAAAAAAACGTGCCGGCCACGAGCCCGAGGCTCACCAACGAGGACATCACGAGGACATAGGCGATGCCGATATTTTCTCGCACCTGTAACGCGAGGAGCGGGCCGATCGCGCCGCCGAGGTTCACCAGGGTGTAATAGATCGAGTATCCGAGCGACTTGGTCTCCGGCGTCGTCGTCCGCGCCACGATTCCCACGATGCTCGGTTTGATGAGCGACCCGCCGATCGCCGTGATGACCAGGGCTGCGATCATGTAGGCGGGCACCCCGAGCGCTTCGACGAGGGGCTTGCCCAGCGGCAGACCGCCGAGGCCGATCAGGAAGTACCCGACGCTGAAGATCGAGAAGCAGGCGAGGAGGCTCTTCTTGAAGCCGTAGCGGTCGACGATCGTCCCGGCGAGCGGCGGCAGCAGGTAGAGCAGCGTGTTGAAGATGCTGCCGACCAGAATGCCGGCCTTCCCCGGCCCGAGACCGACCTGATCGGCGATGTAGACAAAGAGGATCGCCTTCGAGCCGTAGTAGGCGAAGCGTTCGAACAGCTCAATGAGGTTGGCGATCCAGAAGGTCCGCGAGAACCCGGTCCTCGCCTGCTCGAAAAACACTGAAATTCCGCTCATGAAGGCCCCCGGCGCCAGAATGTGGCCCGGATCCTACCAGCGGATGCACTGCGAATTGCCCGCGCGCCGGGAAGCGGGGGAGGGAAATGGTCGGGGCGAGAGGATTTGAACCTCCGGCCTCACGGTCCCGAACCGTGCGCTCTACCAAGCTGAGCTACGCCCCGTTTTGTGGCGCTGCGACAGACGTCGCCTCGGGATCGCGACGATTTGCGGAGGAACTCCGCGAAGGATCGGGAGAATACCTTCGTGATGCATGAACGGTCAAGCGGAACCTCCGATACAATCCAAAAAGCCTCCCGAAGGAGTCGAAACAATGGCCATTCGCACGCTCTCCGAGCTCTTTCTCGTCGTCGCCGGCTTCGACAAGGAAGCCTGCCTGATGCACAAAGTCGGCGGCCGCTACGTCGCCGTCTCGACGCAGGAGCTGGTGCGACAAGTGCGGCAGATTGCCCGGGCCCTGGTCGAGAGCGGCGTCCGCCCGGGCGACCGTGTCGCGCTGATGGCGGAAAATGGCCCGCACTGGCCGGCGGTCGACTTCGCGACCCTCTGCATCGGCGCGGCGTTGGTGCCGATCTACCCCACCCTGCTCCCGGAAGGGGCGGCCTACGTCGCCCGCGACAGCGGCTCGCGGGTCCTCTTCGTCCAAGGGCGTGAACGGCTGGAAGGCCTTCTGGCGGTGCGCCACGAAATGCCCGCCGTCGAGCGCATCGTCTCGATTCCGGCGGGCGCCGGGCCCGGCGACGCCGTAACGGGCGACGCCCAGGAGGACGGCGACGCGGCCGGGGTGGAAACGCTGGAGGCCTTCATGGCGCGCGGCGCCGGTGCCGACCAGCCCTGGATCGAGCAGATGGCGGCGCGCGCCAGACCGGAAGACCTGGCGACTCTGATCTACACCAGCGGCACGACCGGCGACCCGAAGGGCGTCATGCTGACCCACGACAACCTGGTCTCGAACGCGGTCACCGGCTGCGAGGTGCTGGGTCTCGACGGGAGCTTCACCGCGCTCTCTTTCTTGCCCCTCTCGCACTCGTTCGAGCGCCTGGTCGACTACTGTTTCTTCTACAAGGGCATCACCATCGCCTATGCGGAGTCGGTGCAGACCGTCGCGGCGAACCTCCTCGAAGTGAAGCCGCACGTCTTCGTCGCCGTACCGCGCGTCTACGAGAAGGTGATGGCGCGGGTCTTCGAGAACGCCACCGGGGCTGGCGGGTTGAAGGCGAAGATCTTCCGCTGGGCGATGGGAGTCGGCCGCCAGGCGCTGCCGCAGCGGCTGGCGTTCGCGCCCGCGGGCCTCAAGGTGAAAATCGCCGACCGGCTCGTCTTCTCGAAGATCCGCGAGCGCCTGGGCGGCCGGTTCGTCTTCGCCATGTCGGGCGGCGCCCCGTTGGGACGCGACGTGGCGGAGTTCTTCTGGGGAGCCGGGATTCCGATCTACGAGGGCTACGGCCTGACCGAGACCTCGCCGGTGATCTCGGTGAACGCGCGCGGCGCCACGCGGCTCGGCACGGTCGGCCGGCCGATGCCGCGCATCGAGGTCAGGATCGCCGAAGACGGCGAGATCCTCTCCCGCGGACCGAACACGATGCGCGGCTACTACGGGAAGCCCGAAGCTACCGCTGAAGCGATCGACAGCGAAGGCTGGTTCCACACCGGCGACATCGGCCATCTCGACGACGGCGGCTTCCTGGTGATCACCGACCGCAAGAAGGAGCTCATCGTCAACGCCTACGGCAAGAACATCGCGCCGGCGCCGATCGAGAACGCTCTCAAGGCGAGCCGGTGGATCTCGCAGGTGGTCGTGATCGGCGATCGCCGGCAGTACCTCGCCGCGCTCATCGTGCCCGATTTCGAGGTCCTCGCGGCCTGGGCCGCGGCCGAGAAGCTCGGCGGGACCATTGCAGAGCAGCTGCAGAATCCCCGGCTGCGCGCCATCCTGCAGACCGAGGTCGAGGCGGTGAACGAGCACCTCGCGCGCTACGAGCAGATCCGGGTCTGGGACGCGGTGCCGGCGGAGTTCACCCTCGAAGGCGGCGAGCTCACCCCGACGCTGAAGGTGAAGCGCCGGGTGATCAACGTCAAGTACAAGGCGATCCTCGACCGCCTCTACGCCGCCGGAGACGCCGGGGGCGCCAACTAGATGGCGCCAGCCTTCCACCTCGAGGTCGGAGAAGACCACCTCGCGACGCTGACCTTCGATCTGCCGGGCAGGAGGGCGAACATTTTCACCCGCGAGGCGCTCGCTGAGCTCGATCAGCTGATCGTCGAGCTCGCCGGCCGGGACGACATCGGCTGCCTCGTGCTGGTGTCGCCGAAGCCGGGCATGTTCATCGCCGGCGCCGACGTCGCGGAGATTGCCGGCGTCACCGACCCCGAGCATGCCGAGAACGGCTCGCGCTACGGTCACCGGCTCTTCTCGGCCTGGGAGAGCCTCCCCTTCCCCACCGTCGCGGCGGTCTCGGGAACCTGCCTCGGCGGCGGCACCGAGCTCTCCCTGGCTTCGACCTACATCGTCATCTCCGACCGCGAGGACCTGCGCATCGGCCTGCCCGAGATCAAGCTCGGAATCCTGCCGGGCTGGGGCGGCTGTGTTCGTTTGCCCCGCCGGGTCGGGTTGGTCGCCGCGCTCGACATCATCCTCGCCGGCAAGGCGGTCTCCGCAAGGCAGGCGCTGCGCCTCGGCCTCGCAGACGCACTCTTCCCCGCGGCAGGATTCCTCCATCACGTGCGCGATTTCGCGCGCGCGAAGGTCGGGCGCAAGCGCCCCTCCCGCAGGCCACCCGGGGGCCTCAAGCGCCTTCTCGTCGAAGGGCCGGCGGGACGGTGGTTCGTGTTCGACCAGGCGAGGAAGAAGACGGCGAGCGTTACCCAGGGCCGCTATCCGGCGCCGCTCGCAGCCCTGGAAGTGGTGCGCATCGGCCTCGAGAAAGGGCCTTTCGCCGGCTTCGATGCCGAGGCTCGGGCGGTGCGCGAGCTCGCGACCTCGCCGACGGCCAAGAACCTGATCCACCTGTTCGGGCTCATGGAGGCGGCCAAGAAGGACGGCCCCGCCGACAGTTCGCCGCCCCTGGAGATCCGCCGCCCGGCCGTCCTCGGCGCCGGAGCGATGGGCGGCGGGATCGCCCACCTCATGGCCGACAAGGCCGGCCTGCCGGTGCGCATCAACGACATCCAGCCCGCCGCCATCTCCGCTGCCCTGCAGCACGCTGCGGCGCTCTTCGACAGGCAGGTCCGCCGCCGGCGCCTCCAGCCGGCCGCGATGCGGCGCAAAATGGGGCTCCTCCAGCCGACGCTCGACAAGGCCGGCCTCGACAGCTCCGACTTCGTCGTCGAGGCCGTGGTCGAGAATCTCGCCGTCAAGCAGGAGCTCTTCGCCGATCTTTCACGCCGCCTCGCACCGACCGCGATCCTCGCCACCAACACCTCCTCGCTTTCGATCGACGACATCGGCCGGCTCGCCGCGCGCCGCGAACGCATCGTCGGCATGCACTTCTTCAACCCGGTCGACAGGATGCCACTGGTCGAAGTCATCGCCGGCAGCCTGACGGGGGAGACGGCGGTGCGCACCGCGACCGCACTCGCCCGCCGCCTGGGCAAGACTCCCGTCGTCGTGCGCGACGGACCCGGATTCCTGGTCAACCGGCTGCTCGCTTTCTATTCGGCAGAGGCGATGTGGCTGCTGGACGAGGGCCACCGGGTGGAGGCGATCGACCGCGCCCTGGTCGAGTGGGGGATGCCAATGGGACCGCTGCGGCTCGCCGACGAGGTCGGGCTCGACGTCTCCGCCAAAGTCGGGCACATCCTCCACGACGCCTTCCCCGACCGCCTGATCTTCCCGGCCTGGATCGACCGGATCGCCGACGACCCCGGCCGGCTCGGCGTGAAGTCCGGAGCGGGGATCTACCGCTACCAGAAAAGCCGCCCCCAGGAGGCCGATGAGGCCGACCCGGCGATCTACGCCATCCTGAATCTCGCGCCGAGGCCGGAGCTCGCGCCGCCGCCGGCGGAACGCCTGATTCTGCCGATGCTCAACGAAGCGGCGCGCTGCCTGGCGGAGGAGATCGTCGAGGGGCCCGGCCCCCTCGATCTCGCGCTCGTCTTCGGCATCGGCTTCCCGCCGTTTCGCGGCGGTCTCTGCCGCTGGGCCGACAGCGAAGGCCTGGGCTCGATCGTGACCCGGCTCGAGACTCTCGCCGCCGAGCGCGGCCCGCGTCTCGAACCCAGCGAAGCTCTGAGAAGATTCGCCGCCCGGGGCGGCTTCTACCCAGGTACATCGTCCTAGCGCTTGTCCGGTGCGAGCTCGCCGCAACCGTGGCGCCCGCGGCGTCGTATATCAGTAAAGGAAAAGACACCCATGCATCGAGAGACCCAGCGATCGACACGCACCGGCACCCCCCTTTCCCGGAGCTTTTCCGTCGCGTTCGCTCTAGTCGTTCTGCACTCTCCCGGATTGCGGGCGCAGGCGCCCACCCAGGAGACACCGACGCTCGTCGCACCCTTCGGCGCCGAGATCCTGGTCAGCGAGGTCCTGCTCGACGTCATGGTGACCGACAAGAAAGGCAATCCGATCCTCGGTCTGGAGCCGGCGGACTTTCAGGTCACCGAAGACGGCAAGAAGGTCCAGGTCACGTCGGCGGTGTTCTACAGCAACCGCCGGTACACGGGCGCGCAGGAGAACCCGGCCGCGGCAGCTGCGCCGAGGGACAACACCGGCCTCGCGCCGCATTACTTCATCTTTTTCTTCGACGACCAGCGCAGCCATAGCGTCGATGTGCCCGTGCTGCTGCAGCGCCAGATCCGCGCCGGCAGGGACGCCATCGAGTGGCTGCGCGCCGGGCTCGCACCGACCGACTGGGTGGCGGTCGTCGGCTACGACAACCGGCTGAAGGTCTTTCAGGATTTCTCGCGGGACCCGGACACACTCGAGCGGGCGATCCTCGCCGCCTCGACCGGCAGGGGTGTGCGCGAGAGCGTCCCGTCACGCCAGCTTCCGTCGCCGCTCGGGGCGCCGGCGCTCGCCCCGGGCCTGCCGGTCGGCGAGGCGATGAGCGAGCAGACCGGGACGATCTACGAAGCCCTCACTCTGGTCGCGGAGGCCTCGGCACCCCTCGTCGGGCGCAAGAACCTCCTGCTCTTCACCATGGGCTTCGGCCGGATGAACCGCTTCCACCAGTATGAGCCCGACCCGCGCTACTTCGAGCCGATGTCGGAGTCCCTGAACGACGCCAACGTCGCGGTCTACACCTTCGACCTGACCGACACCGGCGCGACGCATCCGTTCGCGAATGCGATGGGCCACATCTCGGACGACACCGGCGGCAGGTATTTCCCCAACGTCCTGCACTTCAAGACGCCGATCGCCGACGTCGCCAGAGAGACCAGTGGCTACTACCTGGTGAGCTACCAGGCCGAGCACCTGACCGGCTTGCGTGGCTTTCAGCAGGTGGCAGTCACCCTCGCCAACCCCGAGCTCGAGGTCACCGCGCGCAAGGGCTATCGCTTCGGGGAGTAATTCGGGACGCGCGGCTCAGTCGACGCCAGCGGCGGTCTCTTCGTCGCTGTAAACGTCGGCATCGGACTCGATGCGCAGCAGCACGACGGAAATGTTGTCGAAGCCGCCGCGAGCGTTGGCGTCGCGCACCAGCCGGCCGCAAATCTCCTCCAACCGCGAGCTCGAGCGCAAGCGCTCGAGGATTTCCGGATCGGAGAGCATCGTCGTCAATCCGTCGGAGCAGAGCAAGAAGAGGTCGCCGACCTGGACCGGCCACTCGCGCATGTCGACCTCGACCTCGCTGTCTCCGCCCAAGGCGCGGGTAACGACGTTCTTGAGCGGATGGACACGCGCCTGCTCCTCGGTGAGAAATCCGGCCACGACCTGCTCGTTCACCCAGGTGTGATCCTGCGTCAGGAGCTCGAACCGGCCGTCGCGCAAACGGTAGGCGCGGCTGTCGCCGACGTGCGCCACGGCCATGGTGTCGCTCTCCAGAATCATGCCGACGACGGTGGTTCCCATGCCGTGCAGCGAACCATCCTGGCGAATGGCCTTGAGCACGCGGTCGTGAGCGACGCGAATCGCCTTCCGGATGCGGTCTCCATGGCGGCCTACTCCGGCAGGACCGGCCCCCGGAAACTCCTCCGAGCCGTCTCCGGCAGTGGCGATGCACTCACGAATCGCCTGCACCGCGATGCGCGATGCGATCTCGCCGTGGCTGTGCCCACCCATGCCGTCAGCGACGACGAACAGCTGATGCACGGGATCGATCTCGAAGCAGTCTTCGTTGTGGCTGCGAAGCACCCCGACATCGGAGAGTCCGCAGG
>JBDTQT010000122.1:0-11782 GCA_039932055.1 Thermoanaerobaculia bacterium | reverse complement strand
GCGTCGGGCTGCAACTGCTGGTGCACCTCGTGCAGCGCAAGCCGCTGTCGGGCTATTTCGCGGGGCTCCGGGACTGGCGCTGGTGGGGACTCTGGTTGCGTCTCTGGATCGTCTGCATGGCGCTCACCTACACTTACTTCTGGGTCAAGGTGTGCGTGCCCTTGCTGCGCGCCGATCTCTACGACCCTCTGCTCTGGCGGCTGGACCGCCTGCTGCACTGCGGATTTTCGCCCTCGGTCTTCGCCACCGCGCTGTTCGAGAACAGCCCCCTCACCGGCGGACTCGATCGCTGGTACGGGCTCTGGAGCTCCACCGTCCTGGTGATGATTGCGTTCTTTACCGCCGGCTCGGACGCGCTTCTGCGCCGCCGCTTCATGCTCTCCTGCGTCTTTCTCTGGGGTCTCGGCTGCTGGCTCTACGTCGCCGTGCCGGCGCTCGGTCCGGTCTTCTACGTCCCGGAGCTCTGGAAGGAGATCGCCGCCCGGATTCCGGGGTCCACCGCCATGCACGAGGTGCTCTGGGCGAACTACCAGAAGATGCTCGCCGGGCGGAGCGGGGTGCTGCGCGAGTTCAATCCGGTCTATGCCATCGCGGCGATGCCGTCGCTGCACGTCGGGGCCCACGCCCTGTTCGCGACCTGGGCGTGGCGCCACGCCCGGCCGCTCGCGCCGCTCTTCCTCCTGGCGACCTTCCTGACCTTCGTCGGCTCCCTGGTGACGGGTTGGCACTACGCGATCGACGGCTACGTCGGCATCCTGCTCGCCGTCGCCAGCTACCGCCTGGCGTCGTTTTGCGAGCGGGATGTCAGAGTGACCGCGCCAACCGCCGCAGGTGCCGCAGCCAGCGCGCCGGTCGCCAAAGACTGAATCGAAGAGCCGCCGGGCTCCTGGCGGGGCATGACGAGGGTCATACCCGACCGATCCGGCGGAGGCCATGCTCTATTCCTACCCGGGCGGACGGTGACTGCGTGCCCGCCCCGGAGCCATGCTGTAGGCCCTTCTGGAGGAGCGATGCTCGACGACTTGCGAACCAACCCGGCGCTGCTGAAACTCGACCTCTACTGCAAGGGTCTGCGGCTGGACGATTCCTGCTTCATCGAGGAGGACGGCGGACGCAAGATCCTGCGGACGCGCGCCGGCCTCGGCTCCGGGCTCGAGCTCATCCTTCCCGGAGGTCTGTGGACGAACGCCCCGGTCTCCGAGCCGTTCGCGGCCAGATCGCCTTACGTCCTGCACAAGGGAGCCGGCGCGCGCGGCCAGTATTGGCTGCACCGCGACGGCGTGCAGGTGTCGCCGGTGGAGCTTTCGCCGCGTCCGGCCTGGTACGACGGCACCACCGCGACCGGCAAGCCGATGACCCGCATCGGCACCCTTCAGGGGACCTACCTCGGGATCTACCAGGCCAAGGTCTGCGAGTACTGGACGGAGAAGCCGCAGAAGGTCAACTGCAAGTTCTGCTCGGTCGGTCTGAACCTCGGCATCGACGACGCCGACGAGAAGTCGGTCGACGAGGTCCTCGAGGTGGTGCGCGCGGCCCGCCGCGAGTCGGGCATCACTTACGTCGACTTCAACACCGGGCACTACGAGGGCGATACCTATCTCGACATTCTCGAGCCCTTTATCCTGCGCATCAAGGAGGAGCTCGGCCTGCTCGTCGGTGTGCAGACGCCGCCGCATCGCGACCTCAAGCGCTACGACCACCTGAAGGCGATCGGCGTCAACCGCGTCTCGTTCTGCTTCGAGATCTTCAACCGCGAGCTGTTCGAGGAGATTTGCCCCGGCAAACATGCCGAATACGGCCTCGACTTCTATCTCGAGGCGATCCGCTATTGCGCGGCGCTCACCGGCACGGGCCGGTCCGACGAGCCGTGGGTGACCAACGGCGAGATCATCGCCGGGCTCGAGCCCGCCGGCTCGTCGATCCGCGCCATCGACTGGATCACCTCGGTTGGAGCTATCCCGACCGTCTGCGTCTTCCGGCCGCTGGTCGGCACCGACCTAGAGGACCATGAGCCGCCGAAGACCGAGGACCTGATCCCGGTCTTCCGCCACCTCTACGAGTCGTGCATGGAGCGGGGACTCCCGGTCGGGCTCGCGCCGAACATCCATGTCTCGCTGGTGATGCTGCCGGAGGAGTGCCGAGGCTTCTCGCAGAAGCGCTATCTCTGGCAAAGCGCCAAGCTGGCGGTGATGAAGAAGGTCTTCGGCCGCCAGTTCGAGCGCAAGCTGCGCGAGCACGAGAAGGGCGCCCTCACCGCCTGAGCTACCGGCCGAGGACGTTGGGCACGACCGCCCAGCACCAGAACGCGGCAACCAGCGCCGCGAGCAGGTCGGTCTAAAGAAAGTGCAGCGTCTCGTCGACGCGCGGCGCTTTGCGGCGTGCGGCGGCGGCGCGCTTGGCGCGGAAGAAGTCGCTGAAGTCGTCCGGCTCGCCGCCGCCCGCCGGGCCGCCATCGAAGCCAGCGTCGCCGCCCTCCGGGTCGGCGCCGCCCATTTCGGCCTCGAGCTCGTCCATATCGGCGCCCTCCTCGAGGCGCGCCATCATCTCCTCCATCTTCGGCCCGGCCTCGAGGCCGGTCGCCTCCTGGAAGCGGGCGAGGAAACGCGCCATCTGCTTCGGATCCTGCTGCGCGCTGTCGTCCATCCCCTCCATCTCGGCGGCGAGGGAGTCCATGACGCCGGCCATGCGCTCCTCGTCGAGCCCGGCGAGCGGATCGTCGGCGTCGCCCTCCATCTCGCCACCGGCCCCGCCCGACTTCGCCCCGGAGAGCGCCGCGAACCGCGACGGCTTGCGCGCCAGCTCGGGCTTGCCGCACTGCGGACAGGCCGGCCGCACGGCGGTGTCGATGCGCGAAGAAAAGAAGCTGAAAACCGTATGGCAGTCGGGACAGTAGAACTCGTAGATCGGCATGGCTCGCCTGGCGATTCTACGCGAGAGTCGCCGCAACGTGCGATCCCAAGCCGCTTGCGGGGCACGGCGCGACGCGGGCGCCGGCTCATCGAACCGCTCTCGGGGAAGCCCGCGGCGGTCGCGTCCAGCGGGTGGCTTCGCCGGCCCACGGTTCGAACTGCAGGCCGGCTTCGACCCCGGACCGAGGCGGAATGGAGCGGGGGGTGCTGGCGTGCGCTTTCAGTCGAGCTGAAGCTTCTCCCAGAGGCCGCGGCACTCCTCCGGAAGCTCGCCGAGGCGCGTGGCGACTTCGCCGACCAGGGTGTCGCGGTCGTCCGCGTTCAGCAGCTGTGCGATGTCCCAGGCATCCTGCGGCCCACCGGCATAGAGCTTGAGGAGCACGAGGTCTGCCGCACTGGGAACTGCGATGGAGACTTCGCCGAGATCGAGGTGCGCCGAACGCTGCAGAATGCGAGTCTGCCAGTCGTGTCGGCCAACGATCAGGTCGACTGGACGATCCTCGTCCGAGTCGAATCGGACCACGCCGGCGAGCGGGTCCTCGCGGTCGCCTCGTCGGACCTCGACCCGGATGCCGACCTCGACGAGTTGCTGCCAGAGCCCCGGGTCGAGAGCGCCGAGATCCGTGGCCAGGAGGTCGCGATCGGCGGTCGCCCGGCTCACCCCGCGGAGCGCCAGCGCCTCGGCGCCAATCAATGCACAGGGGATTCCGCGCTCCGCCAATCGGCCGACGACGCGCGCGAGGAGGGTCATGCTCCGGCGGCGCAGCGAGACGGCCGGCGCCCGACTTGGCGACGGCGTGTGAATGCTCGCCGAGCCTGGTCGGGCGTGACTCCGTGCAATCGGGCGAACGCGGCGACGGCCTCCCGGCCCAGCCGTTGGGCAAGCGCCAGCCGCTCCAGCGGAGAGAGCACCGATTCGGCGCGGCGCCGATCCCGGAGCAACGACGCGGCGACCTTCGAGAACATGATCGAAGTATATCCGCGCAGATCCGGCAGGCGGCACGAGTCTCCGCAACAGAGCGAGGCCGAAGAAGGTGGAGCAGAAGGGAGCGCCCTTCGACCGGCCCGTGGAGGGCCAGGTGGTTCCGAATCCCTTGCGCGTTGTCTTCGTTCCGAAGGAAGTCATGGTGGACCAAATCACTCTGAGTTCGAACACCCCAGGAAGTTCGAACACCCTGGTTTTCTGGCTTCGGGAAGTCGCGGCACTGAGGCGGGCGGCATGAGTTCGATGCCGGTGAAGGGCCTGTCTCCGCGTTCCGTACGCCGTCTCCGGAGGAGCCCGGCAGGGCGCCTCGCCCGGACCGGCGTCCCTCTCTGGTATCCGCTGCACGGCAGCGGAGCGGAGGGGCAATATGGCTGGAAAGACCGCTTGGAAGTCCGCGACCCCGCAGCTCTCGTTGGTCCTCCCTGGCGCCCCGGCGTCACAGTTTCATTCTACAGATGTTGAGATCGGGCGTCGACGTTCCAGGCGCTCCGGCAGCCTGATTCGGCAGGCGCTCTACCTCGGCCAGGAGGAGGCCTACGCCGCCGGCGAGGTGGGTTTCCTGGCCCGGGCCCTGGTGCAGGCGACCCTTCCGCACAGCGATCCGAAGGCCAACGAGTTCGTCCGGCGGAACGGACACTTCACGCTGTCCATCCTTGCGCCGAAGGACGTGGGGTTGCCGTACGGCCGGTATCCACGCCTGGTCCTCGCCTACCTCACGACCGAGGCGGTGCGCCGCAAGAGCCCGGACATCGAGCTCGGCAGCCACTTCTCGCACTTCTGTGCCGCCCTCGGCATCCCGCCGACCACGGGCCCGCGTGGGTCCCTGCCGCAGCTCCGCGACCAACTCCAGCGGCTCTTCGCCTCGACCTTCCACTGCATCTTCCACGACGAGAGCCAGGGCCGCCACGCCGGCGACGGCTTCCTGATCGCCGAGAAGCGGGAGCTCTGGTGGGACCCGCGGCCGAGGAAGGCCGAGACGGCGTGGGGGTCTCACGTCGTTCTGTCGGACCGGTTCTTCCGCGAGGCCACGGAGGCGCCGGTACCGCTGGACTTGCGAGTCCTGCGCGCTCTCCGGTCGCCGTTCGAGATCGACATCTACGTCTGGCTGACTTGGCGCTTCTTCCGCCTGCGGAAGCCGGTCACCATCCCGTGGGCCTCGCTTGCGCTCCAGTTCGGGTGCGGCTACGCCAACCCCCGGCACTTCAAGAAGCGGTTTCTCGGCTACCTGAAGAGCGTCATCGACTACTACCCGGAAGTAAGGCTGGAGGACTCTTCCTCCGGCCTGCTCCTTAGGCCGTCGCCGACGCACATCGCGCAGCGGCCGGCGAAGAGTTGATCGGACTCCGATCATTCGCACAGAAGTTAGCCGTAGGTGAACCTTTGTGCGTCATGGGCGCCGTAGCGCCGAAGGCACGGAACCAGCCGGACTGTGATGGCCTCTTCGCCGTCCCGCTGGCCCAGAGCGGCTACCTCCCCACGGCTCAAGCCGCCCAGTCGGGCCATTCGCGTCACTCCATCTCGACCTCGGCGACCGAATGCCGTTTGAGGTTCAGCAAGACGCCGATCACCCCGAGATCCAGAACGAAAGGAAGCGCCCCGACGGTTTCCGCTGCCTAAGCCCACCGCAGGCGCGAAGCGATGGAATGAAGGGGTTTTCCGCGCGAAACGCCGATGCCATAGCCGCGCCTCTGTCCGCCGCGAATCGGCCGCGCAGGGCGCGGCTGGAGGACGAGCCGCATGTGCTAAGTATGGCGAGGAGGAAAGCCGATGAAACGTACTTTGGGGTGGAAAGAGATTTCGCTTTTCTTGGCAGTCTTCGTTGCAGCGGTGTTTGCTGCACAGAGCGCGACGAGTGGAACGCGTTACGAGTTCGATGACCCAGAAGGTCGCCCATTTCTTCAAATGGGGTACGGCGGCGGCAGTACTCCATATCTGCTCTCGCTCCAGCAATATGCCAGCGGAACTGCAGTGCTCGAATCTAGCTTCAACGGCACGCCCACGGGTCAGGCCGAGGTGGTTCCCTTCTCCTACGACGAGCTGGAATCCATTCTGTCGACTATCGTGAACGCAGATTTGCAGGAATACGATCTGAGGTTGATTGAAAGGAAGTATGAGGAGCTGGCTAGACTGGAGCCGAGCGCCAGGGGCGCAAGCCTTGATTCGCCGGTCTTTGTGCTTGAGTTCTTCCTTCGAGAAATTCCCCCCGCCAAGGGCAAAGAACTAGCGGTCCATATGCGAATCACCCTGGGCGAGCCGCAGAACCTCGCAAAGCGTTTCCCCACGGTGCGGGAATTCAAGGCGCTAGCTCAGCTTCTCGAAATCTATGAAGCGAAGCGCCTGGCAAGCAAGGTGACACGATGAGAGCGCTCCTCGGCTTCGCCATCCTCTTTCTGGCCCTCTCCGAAGCGGTGGAAGCAGGGGTCTTCATCTACTCAACGAATGCGAGCTACTTCCCAGAAGTGATTGTTCATCCGCAAACTTACACGGGTTCTGGGGGTCCGCTGACGATTGGGGTATGTCTAGACACCAGCGCGCAGCTCGCCATCGCTCTCGACGTGGAGTACGCAGTCAGGATTTGGAATGAACGCATCGCTATGGAAGGAAATTGCTGGGGTCCTTGTGATCTTGCTGGGCACAACTCGGCACCGCAACCGTATACGAGCTACGTTATTTCGACGCTGCTCCACGAGCTGGGTCATGGGGCACTCGGGATCGATCACAATAATTGGATCGACGCCGGTGTTCACAAGCCTTTCACGGCAACCTTTGCCGCAACCAACATCACGTGGGGCACGGACCAGGTCGAAGGCTCGAAAGACGATATTGTTACTTTCCAGCCGACGGCGAAAATTGTCCACTACTTTCGGATTAACGACAACAATCCTGTCGTCGTAGATTCGGCCATCATCGATGGCTCCACGTACTCAAGGTCAAAACCCCTTCTGGCTATGTCTGGCAGCCTCTGGCCAGCTAGCGCAAACTCGCGGGTCGGGACTCTATTGGGCGCGCCAAGTACCGTCTCGGTAATGCAGAGCACAGAGCCCTCCAACTCGCTCGTCAAGTACCTAGCGGCAGATGACTTGAATCAAGTGACGTACGCTGAAAAAGGAATCCTGCCGCTGCCTGCCTCTCCCGCTGACGACTACACGTACACACTTCAGATTGTTCCCTGCGCGTCAGCGCAGCTCGAGGTCCAGTACTTCGCATTCTTCCCAGTTTCAGCCACGCTCGGTCAGTCGAACCCAGCCATCACGCCACTTTCCGGGGGATCAGGGAATCATTACAGGATAGGCACGATGGGAAGTGATCCCCGCGTGCACCTGCAAATCAACTCCGCGCCCGCGATTCCCCAACCGTTGCCACCGGATATTCCTATCCACCTGATATACGCGTTATTTCTTGATGGCTTCGAAGGCGGAGCGAACTGGTCAGCCACAGTTCCCTGACGATCGAGCGCTTGGGGCGTCGTGCCCCTGCCCTCAAGTTGCGCCTTTCTCAGGCGGCCGAGTGGCATCGCATCGCTGCGGCGCTTCGCCAGGGGATCGTGCGTCTGGAGCATTCGGCCCACCCGTCCCTTGGCGAGCAAAGCGTCGTGCGCCATGGTGGTCTCGATCGAGGCGTGGCGTGTGCACTCGCAAAGGTCGCGGAGTGGCAGCCACTGTTCGAGCAGGTGAGGTACAGCGGCTAGTCCAGCGTTTCAGGCTCTCCACCTTCGAACACCGCCCAACCCGCTGAAGCAGCGTGGGTTATCGCTCAGTGTGGCTCGCGCCTTGTCCTTTGGTGCAAAGCGTAAGTGCTTGCCTCTGAGTGAGTTGAGAATGGTGGACCAAATCACTCTGAGTTCGAACACCCCAGGAAGTTCGAACACCCTGCTTTTCTGGCTCCGGGAAGTCGCGGCAATGAGGCAGGCGGCAACGTTCGCGTTGGGATTGACTTTCCTGTTGAGTGTTCCGTAATGTAGGCTAGTGCTCTGGATGGCCGACATATAGGACCATGACGTCACATTCCGAAGCCGCACTCGATCTGGCCCGAGAGAAGGGGCTTGTTCGCCCCAGAGACCTGGCGCCGCGAGGCATCCCCCGGGTGACCCTGACGCGACTCGTGCGCAGCGGTCGCCTCGCGAAGATCGGACGCGGTCTCTACGCCCTGCCGCACCGTGACGTGACCGAACACCAGGGCCTGGCCGAGACGGCGAAAAGGGTTCCGCACGGTGTCGTCTGCCTCCTCTCGGCCCTTCGCTTCCATGGCCTGACCACCCAGGACCCCTTCGAGGTTTGGCTGGCGATCGACCGCAAGGCGCGGCGACCGCAGCAGGATCACCCCCCACTTCGAATCGTCCGATTCCCTGCACGAGCCCTCGCCGAAGGAGTCGAAGAGCACCAGATCGAGGGTGTGAAGGTGCGCATTACCTCACCTGCACGGACGGTTGTCGACTGTTTTCGCTACCGTTCGAAGGTCGGCCTCGACGTCGCGATCGAGGCGCTGCGCGACTACCGTCGCGGGGCGGCTGGCACAGCGGACGAGCTCTGGAAGGCGGCCGGAGTCGCGCGTTCCCGAAGCGTGATCCGGCCGTACCTGGAGGCCCTCGCGTGACGGCTTCTCCCAACGTCGCCGCGTCGGTCAAGCAGCGGCTTCTGAACCTGTCCAAGAAGCGAGGTGTCGAGTTCAACCGACTGCTCACCTGGTTCGGCATCGAGCGGCTGCTGTACCGACTCTCGAAGACGAGACATCGACGGCAGTTCGTACTCAAGGGGGCGATGCTCTTTCACATCTGGCGCGACGAACTGCATCGCCCGACGAGGGACCTGGACCGAGGGAAACTCCTACCTCGGGGTCCGGATCAAGCTCATGGGACGCATCGGGGTAGTGCGGATTCCCCTCCAGGTCGACATCGGTTTCGGCGACACGGTCGTGCCCGCGCCGCAGACCGTGGAGCTCCCCGCTCTTCTCGGCCACGCGCCTCCGCGGCTCAGCGCCTACCGCCGCGAGACCGTCGTCGCCGAGAAGCTCCACGCCATCGTCGACCTCGGCTTCACGAATACTCGAATGAAGGACTACTTCGATCTCTGGTTCCTGTCCGCCAACTTCGCCTTTGACGGCGTTGCGCTCGCCGAAGCGATCGCAGCGACCTTCGATCGGCGGTCGACGTCCATTCCCGACGCCCTGCCGACGGGGCTGACTGGCGAGTTCGGCGACGATTCGACGAAGCAGGCCCAGTGGCGTGGTTTTCTCCGTCGTTCGGGTTTGACGACTGCCGAGCTCGAGCTCGAGCTCGGCGAGGTCGTGAGCGTTATTGTCGGTTTTCTCGCTCCGCCAATGGCAATGGCGCGGAGACCGGAGGCCGTGAGCATGCGGTGGCCGGCAGGTGGGCCATGGACGGCCATCACGGAGCCGCTGCCGTAGGACGGCCACTTCCGATGCCGGGTACGGCGGATTCGTTCGCGCATGGAGTGCGAGATCGGCTGGATTTCGAGGAGAAGCGGCTCACAGAACTCGAAGGCCAGTCGAGCGAGGTGCGTGCCAGGATCCGAGCGCTGCGCGAGGATCTTCTGCGCTACGCTTCTGGTCGGTATCGCCCTAGAAAGTCATGAGAGACAGCCGAGATCTCGAGCGCTTCCTGATTCCACTGGCAGCCGCCACTTTCAGCGTGGCGGCGGTGTGCTCGCTCCCCGCTGTCGCCTTCGCCGCGTCTTTCCGAGGGCTGGGGGTATTGCCAGGAGGGGACTACCCATACAGCAAGGCCTTGGATATCTCGGCGGACGGCTCCGTCGTCGTTGGAGAAAGCTTGTCAGCCAACGGCCTCGAGGCCTTCCGCTGGACGGCAGCGACCGGAATGGTGGGCCTCGGCAATCTCGGCGGGGCGGAATCCTTCAGTAGCGCGCTGGGAGTCTCGGCGGACGGACTGGTAGTGGTCGGCGGAAGCTCATCGCCGCTATCGGGATCTCGGAGCGAGGCTTTTCGCTGGACAGCCGCCACGGGGATGCTCGGCCTCGGTGACTTGCCGGGTGGAGAAGAATTCTCGAGCGCTGCCTCCGGCGTCTCGAGCGACGGATCGTTTGCGACCGGAAGCAGCACTTCCGACTTGTCCCCGAGCTGGGGAGAAGCGTTCCGCTGGGCCGACGCGACCGGGCTCGTAGCTCTGGGCGTGCTACCTGGAAGCGAGATTCCAACCACCGTTCCGGAACAGATCTCGGCCGATGGGACGGTCGTAGTCGGCTGGGCTTTTACCGAGAACGGTCGCGAAGCGTTCCGGTGGTCGGAGGCTGATGGGTTGGTCGGCATGGGCGACCTGCCGGCTGGGAACTTCGACAGTTGGGCCAGGGGCGTATCAGCGGAGGGGTCGGTGATCGTGGGGTCCGCACTCAACCCGGGTCCGACGTCTTTTCTCTGGACGGCAGCGAAGGGCTTGGTGGACCTGGGACGGCCCCCTGGGGGGAATAGCAGCTCGGCCTGGGGTGTCTCCGCCGACGGCTTGGTGGTCGTGGGTGATGCGGGTGTCGGTGGCGAACGAGTTCCGGCCATCTGGGACGCGAGCCATGGGATGCGAAACCTCGTCGATGTTCTCGTCGAGCTCGGATTGGGCGCCGACATGGCTGGCTGGGACCTGGAGCTGGCGAAGGCGGTTTCGGCCGACGGACTGACGGTCGTTGGGTGGGGATATAACCCTGCTGGGGGACAGGAGGCCTGGATCGCGAACCTCGGGCAGCCGAGTCTGGTCGAGATTCCGACGGCTTCGAAAGCGGCGCTCACGCTCTTCGGGTTGCTTCTGGCGACAGTCGCGCTCGCAACACTTCGCTTGCGCTGACGCTGCGAGGCGGGGCCGGTCATGGTCTCGAGTGGCAAATTGTCAGAGTCTCCCTTTGTCGGCCTCGCCGGGTCTGGTCGGGAGGGCGCTTCAATATCCCGATCGGCAAGGGGCCCGGAAGAGCCGGCTCCTCCAGCTGCGCGCGCAGCCCGTAAGATCTCGAACACCGCTCAACTGTTGAAGTGGCGCGGGTTATCGTTCAGTCTGGCTCGCGCCGTTTCGTTTGGTGCAAAGCGTAAGTGCTTAGGCCAGAGTGACTTAGAAATGGTGGACCAAATCACTCTGAGTTCGAACACCCCAGGAAGTTCGAACACCCTGGTTTTCTGGCTTCGGGAAGTCGCGGCACTGAGGCGGGCGGCATGAGTTCGATGCCGGTGAAGGGCCTGTCTCCGCGTTCCGTACGCCGTCTCCGGAGGAGCCCGGCAGGGCGCCTCGCCCGGACCGGCGTCCCTCTCTGGTATCCGCTGCACGGCAGCGGAGCGGAGGGGCAATATGGCTGGAAAGACCGCTTGGAAGTCCGCGACCCCGCAGCTCTCGTTGGTCCTCCCTGGCGCCCCGGCGTCACAGTTTCATTCTACAGATGTTGAGATCGGGCGTCGACGTTCCAGGCGCTCCGGCAGCCTGATTCGGCAGGCGCTCTACCTCGGCCAGGAGGAGGCCTACGCCGCCGGCGAGGTGGGTTTCCTGGCCCGGGCCCTGGTGCAGGCGACCCTTCCGCACAGCGATCCGAAGGCCAACGAGTTCGTCCGGCGGAACGGACACTTCACGCTGTCCATCCTTGCGCCGAAGGACGTGGGGTTGCCGTACGGCCGGTATCCACGCCTGGTCCTCGCCTACCTCACGACCGAGGCGGTGCGCCGCAAGAGCCCGGACATCGAGCTCGGCAGCCACTTCTCGCACTTCTGTGCCGCCCTCGGCATCCCGCCGACCACGGGCCCGCGTGGGTCCCTGCCGCAGCTCCGCGACCAACTCCAGCGGCTCTTCGCCTCGACGTTCCAGTGCATCTTCCACGACGAGAGCCAAGGGCGCCACGCTGGCGACGGCTTCCTGATCGCCGAGAAGCGGGAGCTCTGGTGGGACCCG
>JBDTQT010000121.1:0-11804 GCA_039932055.1 Thermoanaerobaculia bacterium | reverse complement strand
GGCAGGCGGGGAAGGACTGCATCATCGGCGAGGCGATCGACATCGGCCTGCAGGACCCGGCGCTGCTCGTCACCGGCGCGGTCTCTTCGCCGCAGGCGATGCCCAACTACGTCGCGACGAAAAAGGACGAGGACGGCGAAGTCGAAGTCGAGGGCGACTCACCGACCACTTTCGACAATGGCAACGTCTCGATCGTGCGTGCGGCGCGGATCGACGAGAAAGACCTGCTCGGTGACCTCGGCGTCGAGCAACTGACGGCGAAGGGCGGTATCGGCGCGATCATCCACGACAAGGTCGTCGTCATCGACCCGCGCTCGCCCGACTGCGCGGTGATCCTCGGCAGCCACAACCTCGGCTTCAAGGCGTCCTACTCGAACGACGAGAACCTGGTGATCGTCACCGGCGACCGCGATCTCGCCGCCGCCTACGCCGTCCACGTCCTCGACGTCTACGACCACTACCGCTTCCGGGCGATCACCGCCGAGCAGAAGAAGAAGGGCAAACCGACCTGGGCGGGCTACCTCGACACCAGCGACGGCTGGCAGAAGGGCTACGTCGAGAGGAAGAAGGGCGCGCTGATGCGCTACTTCGCGCGCTAGGCGGGGGGCCTGCTCTCAGACCTTCCCGGCGTCGAGTCCTTCGAGGAATCCGAGCAGGCCGGTGAAATAGGTCTGCTGGTCGTCGTACATGGCGCAGTGGCCGCCGTTCGGGCAGAACAGGAACTGCCCGTGCGGGAACTGGGTCGCCATCCAGGCCATGTGTTTCGGATCCATCGTGTCGTGCTGGGCGCCGATGACCAGGGTCGGGGTGGAGATCGACTTGAGATCGCCGCTGCGGTCCCAGCAGAACCGCCGCGGAAGGCGCGCGTTTGACAGCCGTCGATCCCCGGCGGTAGCGTGACGGAGCGATGAGCTTGGAGACTTCGATGGGCAGCCGCAGCCCGATGTCGTGCACGACGACGACGACCCACCGCGGGAGCGGAGGGACGGGGTTGGCCTAGGCGAAAGGCGTCTCGCGCCATCGAGCCCATACCGGCCCCGCTCCTCCGACGAGGTAGCGGGGTTTTTGTTTTTCGGAGATTTTGAGGGAGACGGTCATGCAGTCGTTTCGGGTGATGAAATTCGGCGGCACATCGGTCGCCGGCGCGGACCGCATGCGCGGCGTGGCGGATCTGGTAGCCGGCGCGGCGGCGACGGAGCGCGTCGGCGTCGTCGCCTCGGCGGTCTCGGGCGTGACCGACCTCCTGGTCCAAGGCCTCGCCGACGCCGCCGCCGGGCGGCGGGAAGAAGCGGAAGCGGCCGTCGCCCGCTTCCGCGAGCTGCATCTCGGGATCGCCCGGGATCTCGGCGAGTCCTTCGACGCCGCTGGGCGCGCGTCACTCGCAGCGCAGTTGAGCGCGCTCGCCGCGGAGCTGGCGGAGATCCTGCGTGGCGTCGCGCTGCTGGGCGACTGCTCGCCGCGAGTAGAAGCGAGGGCGATCGTGCTCGGCGAGCGCGCCAGCTGCGCGCTCTTGTTCGAGCTTTGCGCCTCCCGCGGTCTCGACATCGAGGCGCTCGACCCGCGAATGGTCCTGCCGTGCTCGGGCGATCCCCGGGCGGCGACGCCGCAGCCCGGCGAGATGCAACGCCGTCTCGCGCCCTGGCACGCCGGGAGGCGGCAGATCCTCCTCCTGCCGGGCTTCTTCGGCGGCGACGAGAACGGCCAGGTGATGTGCCTCGGCCGCGGCGGCTCCGACTACTCGGCGGCGCTCCTCGCCCAGGCCCTGGAGGCGCGCCTGCTCGAGATCTGGACCGACGTCGACGGCGTCTTCACCACCGACCCGCGCCTCGCCCCGGCGGCCACCTGCCTCGAGCGCATGAGCTACGAGGAGGCGATGGAGCTGGCGCACTTCGGCGCCAAGGTTCTGCATCCGCGGACCATCGCCCCGGCGCGCGCCGCGGCCATTCCGGTGCGCATCCGCAACACCTTCCGGCCCGACCACCCGGGCACGCTGGTCGAACGCCGCGGCGAGGCCGGTGAGCGCGCCGGCCGCGTCGCCTGCGGCATCTCGTACACCCGCGGCGTGGCACTGGTGAGCCTCTTCGGTCCCGGGATGGAGGGGGTGCCGGGCGTCGCGGCACGTCTGTTCGCGGCGCTCGCGAGCCGCGGGATCTCGGTGATGCTGATCACCCAGGGATCGAGCGAGACCGCCATCTCGATCTGTGTCGATGCTGCGATCGCGGAGGAGGCAGAGCGGGCGGTGCGCGCAGCGTTTGAATCCGAGATCGAGACCGGCCGGGTGGATGAGGTCGTCTCGCGACGGAACCTCGCCATCGTCAGCCTGGTGGGCGACGGCATGCGCGAGCGCGTCGGCGTCGCCGGCGGCTTCTTCGGCGCGCTCGGCGAGGCACGGGTCAACGTCGCGGCGATCGCCCAGGGGGCCTCGGAGCGTTCGATCTCGGCGGTCGTCGCCGCGGATGACGGCGCGCGGGCGGTCGCGGCGGTGCACGAGCGGCTCTTCGAGCGTCCCTGGCCGGGCGAGGTGGCGAAGCCGGTGGTTGCCGACGTGCCGCTCTGTCCGGCCGCGCCGCGACCCGTGCGGCCCGCGGCGGGGGAGTGGGTCACCGCCTACGCCCCAGCCGGCATCGGCAACTTTGCCGCCGGCTTCGATCTGCTCGGGGCGGCACTGGCGCCGCTGACGCCGGTGGATGGCGCCCTCTGGGGGGATCGCGTGGCGGTACGCCGGGCGGTCGGGCGCCCGGCGGAAAAGGGGGATCGCCTGGAGTGTCGCGGCCCGTTCGCCCACCGCCTGCCGGCCGACCCGCAGCAGAACCTCGTCTTCAAGGCACGCGACACCTTCGCCCGGCGGCTCGGAGAGCCTCTGCCGGCGCTCGACTTCCGCCTACACAAGGATCTGCCGGTGGCGAGCGGCCTCGGCTCGAGCGCCTCATCAGTGGCGGCGACCCTGGTGGCGCTCAACGAGCTCTGCGGCCGGCCGCTGGGCGATCGGGAGCTGCTGGCCGCGGCCGGCGAGGCTGAGGCTCAGGCCTCGGGCGCCGTCCACCTCGACAACGTCGCGCCGGCTCTTCTCGGCGGCCTGCGGCTGGTCGACCCGGCGTCGGGGTCGCGGGCACTGCCGTTTCCGGAGGAGCTGCAATTCGTCCTCTGGGTACCCGAGCTCGAGCTCGAGACGCGCGTCGCGCGGAGCGTCCTGCCGCGCGAGCTGTCGCTGCCGCTCGCCATCGCCTGGGCGCAGAATCTCGCGGCGCTGATCCACGCGCTGCACGTCGACGACCGGGAACTGCTCGCCGGCGCGCTGCGCGACGCGCTCGCCGAGCCCTATCGCGCCGCGCTGGTGCCTGGCTTCCGCGAGGTGCAGCGCGCGGCGCTCGCGGCGGGAGCGCTGGGCTGCACCCTGTCGGGGGCGGGCCCGGCGGTCTTCGCGGTCGTCGAGCCGGAAGCGGCGGCGGGTGTCGCTGCCGCCGGCCTCGCCGCCTGGCGTGCGGCCGGCGTCGCGGTCGCGGCGCGCCTGTGCCGGCTCGATCTCGTCGGCGCGCGGCGCGTCGACGAGGCGGGAGATTGAGTCGGTGATCGTCACCAGCACGCGCGACCCGACTCTGCGGACGACCTTCCTGGAGGCGGCACGCCGCAACGCTCCGAGCGACGGCGGGCTCTACCTGCCGCTCCTGGGAGAAGGCGCGCTGATGCCTTTTCCCGATGCCGCCGACCTGCTGCGACTGCCCTGGTCGGAGCGCTCGGTCGAGATCCTGGCCCGCCTGCTCGCGCCCGAGCTCACGCGCGGCGAGGTCGAGTCAATGGTCGCCGCGGCGCTCGACTTTCCGGTGGTCTACCGGGAGATCCAGCCGGCGCTCGCGGTGCTCGAGCTCTTCCACGGTCCGTCGTTGTCGTTCAAGGACTTCGGCGTCCGTTTCCTCGCCCAGGTCCTCACCTGGTTGCGCGCGCGGGCCGGCGACTCCGCGCCCCGCATTGTCCTCACCGCGACGAGCGGCGACACCGGCGCCGCGGTGGTCCACGCCTTCCATCGCCTGCCGGGCTTCGGCGCCGTGGTGCTCTACCCGGCGGGCCGGATCTCGCCGCTGCAGGAGCGCCAGATTGCGACGCTCGGCGACAACGTGCTGGCCTTCGCTGTCGCCGGGTCGTTCGACGACTGCCAGGCGATGGTCAAGCGCGCTTTCGCCGATCGGGAGCTCGCTGGCCGGCTGAGCCTGGTGTCGGCGAACTCGATCCATCTCGCGCGTCTCCTGGCGCAGGTGACTTACTACTTCGAGGCCGCGGCGCGGGCGCTGCCGGCTGCCGGCGATCTTCCCCTGGTGGTCGCGGTGCCCTCGGGCAACTTCGGGAATCTGTGTGCGGGCCTGCTGGCGCAGCGCCTGGGAGCGCCGATCGCGACGCTGGTCGCGGCGACGAACGCCAACCGCACCGTGCCCGACTTCCTCGACGGGCGGCTGTTCGCGCCGCGGGAGAGCGTGGCGACGTTGTCGAATGCCATGGACGTCGGGGCGCCGAACAACTGGCCGCGCATCGAGCACCTCTTCGGCGGTGACCCGGCGGCGCTGCGCGCGGGATTGCGCTGGGGGAGCGCGGACGACAGAGCGACGCGCGCGGCGCTGAGCGCTCTCGGTCGGCTCGGCTACCACGCCGATCCGCACGCCGCGGTGGCGTTCGACGTCCTGCGCCGGAATCTGCGCGCCGGCGAGCATGGCCTCTTCCTCGCCACCGCCCATCCGGCAAAATTCGCGACCACACGCGACGCGACGCAGGCGCTGCCGCAGTCGCTTCGGGAGGCCGCCGCCCGGCCGCTCCTCGCCGAACCGCTGGCCGCCGACCCCGCCGCGCTGCGCACGCGGCTCTTCGATCTCGCCGACCGCCTGGACTGCCGACCGTGAAAGGACCTCTGCCGTGAACCCTCCCTTCATCTGCCCCTCGTCCCGTCTCCCCGTCACTGTCCTCGGCGCCACCGGCGTCGTCGGACAGCGCTTCGTGCGCCGCCTCGCGGCGCATCCCTGGTTCGAGATCCGCCACCTCGGGGCGAGCGAGCGCAGCGCCGGCAAGCGCTACGCGGACGCCTGCGACTGGCGCCTCGGGGGCGAGCCCTACGCCGGCTTCGGCGATCAGGTGCTCGCCTACTGCACGCCGGAGGCGGCGCCGGCAGGCATCGTCTTCAGCGCCCTCGACACCGAGCCGGCGCGCTCCGTCGAGCCGCGCTTCGCTGCCGCCGGCGCCTGGGTCTTCTCGAACGCTTCGGCGTTCCGCATGGCTCCCGATGTGCCGCTCATCGTCCCCGAAGTGAACGCCGCCCACCTCGCGCTCGTGCCGCGTCAGCGCCGAGCGCGCGGCTTCTCCGGTGTCATCGTCTGCAATCCGAACTGCACGGCGACCGTCCTGGTGATGGCGCTCGCGCCGCTCCATGCCGCCTTCGGCGTCGAGGCGGTGCTGATGAGCTCGATGCAGGCGGTGAGCGGCGCCGGCTACCCGGGCGTTTCGGCGCTCGACATCCTCGGCAACGTGATTCCGTACATTCGCGGCGAGGAAGACAAGGTCGAGGAGGAGACCCGCAAGATGCTCGGCGCGATGACCGGCGAAACCGTCGTTCCCGCCGCGACGAAGGTGTCGGCGCTCTGCCACCGGGTGGCGGTACTCGACGGCCACACCGAAGCGGTGAGCGTGCGTCTCACCGGCAGCCCGGCAATCGGGCTGGTGCGCGAGGTACTCGCCTCTTTCCGTTCCCTGCCGCAGGAGCTCGCGCTGCCCTCCGCGCCGCTGCCGCCAATCGTCGTCCACGACCGGCCCGAGCGCCCGCAGCCGCGCCTGGATCTCGGTGAGACGGCCGAGCTCACGTCAGGAATGACCGTGCACATCGGCCGAGTGCGGGAGTGCCCGGTGCTCGGCGTGAAGTTCGCGCTCCTCGGCCACAACGCCGAGCGCGGTGCCGCCGGCGCCAGCGTGCTCAACGCCGAGTTGGCTGTGGCGACCGGCTGGTGGGCGGCCGATTCTTAGCGGCGGCCGCGGCCTCAGGGCTTGCGCGGCGCCGGCAGGTTCTGCTCACCCTGATGCATGACGAGCGAGACGGCGCGACCACCGTCGAGGACGAAGTCGATCTGCGCGTCGACGAGCTTGAAGAAGAAGCGGATGGGAGATTCGGGGAAGAGCTCGAGCTTGTCCTGTCCGGTGGCCTGGGCGAAGAGGTGATCGCCCTCCTGGGTTACCGCGATGTCGAAGCCCGGCGCGAGCGCGTACACACCGACGAGCCCGGCGAGGGCGCCGGCGTCGATCGTGACCTCCTTGCGCGGGGCCGGCGCCGCCTCGTCCGTGCGCATCGAGCGGTATACCGGACCGATCCCCTGATCGACGAGTAAGGCGGTGATCCGGTGGTCGGCGCCGCGCTCGAAGCGGATCGCCGTGCCGTCCGCGGTCTCGAAGGCGTCCGGTCCGACGGCAACGAGCGGGAGGAGATCGCCGCCGGTGCGCTGCAGGCGGAGCGTTTCGTCCTCGCGCGAGATCACCCGGCGCACCCCCGAGCGCTCCGGCACGAGGTAGACGCCGGTGTAAGCATCGAGCTCGGTAGCGGAGAGTTTCAGCTCGGCGGGAGTCGCCTTCGGCGGTACGCCGAGGACCGACTCGGCGACGCGATGCGCCAGCTCGTGGGTGTCCTGCAGCGGATTGTTGGAGAGGATCACCACGAGGAGATCGTCGCCGGGCACGCGCAGCAGGTCGCAAGTGAAGCCGTGGATGCCGCCGCCGTGCTCGTGGGTGGGTCGTCCGGCGACTTCGGTCATGGCGTTGCCGAGGCCGTAGCGCGTGGCGATGCCGTTTTGGTCGCCGCCGTGGAGGATTGCCGAAGTGAACATCCGGTCGCGCGAGGCCGGTGAGACGACCTTGCCGGCTTCGAGCGCGTCGCTCCAGCGCGCCAGGTCGTCGACGGTCGACATCAGCGAGCCAGCGGCGTAGGGCTGCGTGAGGGAGAGATAGGGCGCATTCGCCCAACCTTCGGGGCCCTTCATGTAGCCGGCGACGCGGCCGCGCACGATCTCCTCCTGATGGCCATAGCGTGAGTCCTTCATGCCGAGCGGCGCGAAGAGCTCGGACTCGACGACCTCTTCGTAGGTCTTGCCGGTCACCTTCTCGATCACCGCGCCGAGCAGGATGTAGCCCGAGTTGCTGTAGTTCCACATTGTCCCGGGCGGAAAGTCGAGCGGCTTGTCCTGGAACAGGCCGAGGAGCGTCGCGAGCGACATGTCCTCGCGCCAGCGCGGAATCCACTCCGGCATGTCGGTGTAGTTGGGTACCCCGGAGGTGTGCGAGAGCAGCTGCTCGAGCGTGATCGTCGCGCCGCCGAACGTCATCTGTGGCAGGTACTGGGTGAGTGGGTCCGACAGCGCCACTTTTCCCTGCTCGGCGAGTCGCAGGAGGATCGCGGCGGTGAACTGCTTGGTCACCGACCCGATCTCGAAGACCTGCTCTGGCGAGACCGGGATCCCGAAGTCCATCTGCGCCATCCCGTAACCCCGGTGCAGGACGACCTCGCCTTTCCACTTCACCAGCACCGCCGCCCCCGGCTCCGCCGCCGGAAAGGCCGCGGCGAGGAGTCTCTCGGCGGAAGCGATCGGCTCCGCCGCCTTCGGCTTCGGCGGCCCCGTGGCTGGGCAGGGTTGAGCGACGAGCACTGCGAGCAACAGGACGGGCGGCAGGACAGTTCGGTGCATAAGGCCTCCGAAGCGAAGTATGAGCGATGCGGGCTTTCTAGTGGCCCTTGTCCCCGCAACAGGGAAATGAACGGATATGGATCAGGAGGTGGTCATGGGTTGGATCGAGAGAGGTTGGGAAGAGCTGTCCACGCGGTTGCGGCTGGCGCTCGAGCCTTACCGCGAGGGCGAGGATCTCGTCGGCGTCGTGCATGCGAATCAGCCCGGCCTGTTCTCGACGCAGCTCTTCGCCATCGGGGTGACGCCGACGCGGCTCATCCTCCTGCCGCTCGACCGGCGGCACACGGCCACCGGCGAGCCGGTCGTAGTGCGACCCGGTGACATCGAGGCCTCGGCGATCTGGGGCTGGGGAGGGTCGCTGAGCGATCTACTCTCGGCAAGCGCCGGGCGCGAGATCCGCTTCACCGCCGGCGGCCGAAAGTACAAGCTGATGGTTCTCGGCGGCAACCTGCTCGAAGACGCCCTCTCCGGCCCCACACAGAAGAGCGGCCTTCAAGCCCTGCTCGAGTTCCTCCTCGCCGCCAAGCGCTGAGCTCGGGTCGATCGCTGCTTCGGCTGGCTGTTCGCGCTCACGTTGCCCTCGGCGGTCGAGAGTAGCGGAGGATGGGGTGAAGTCGAGCTCGAGCTACTCGCGAGTCCAACCGGCCTGAGCACGCTCCTCGGCGGTCCAGGAGTGAATGGGCAGTGGCGCCGGAGCGCGCGGTTCAGCATGCGAAACGCCAGATTTGACGGCGGTGGAGAAGCGCTGCCACATCCGGCGAATCGTGGCGAACTCGGGAACCTCGGGATAGCGATCGGCCTGGTACCAAGCTTCGTCACCGATAAAGGTGTTCGACATCGTGGTCGGAGCGGCACTGCCGACGGATGAGAGCTCGTAGCGAATCCGAACAAACACCTGCCCGATGTCATCTACCATCATGGGCCTTCGTCCCGTCGCCTCGATTCGTCGATCGATATCGGTTCGCGAATAGGCGTAGAGGCGCGAGTCGGCCATGTCGTCGAGCCACGTCGCGAGCTCGTCGGGTGTGAGGTCGGTCGTGACGTGGGTCGTGGGCACAGGTTTCGAAGCGTCGAGGTAGGTGCGCGTTTCGAGTCGTCCGTTGCCGTAGAGCTGTGAGACGTAGAACTCGTGTCCGTCCGCAGTGCTCGTCCACTCGAGCACGCAGACTTCCGGGTCTCTGCTGAAGGTCACCTTCTCTGAATCTGCGGCTGATATTCCTGCCGGGAGCAGTGCCAGAGCGACGGTGACGAAGAGAGTCAGGTAATGGAGTCGCAAACGCGAGCAAGCCTTCGCCTCGGAATCCATGAATCTCACCTACCCTCTCAACTGAATCCGGCGCGCGAGAACCTTGGGGTGCTCGTCCTGGTTGGGGTCCCACTCCCATTGCCAAGCCACGACACACATCGCGGACGGGTTGCAGGACACAGAAGGCTGAAAAAGGCCGAACGCGACGGGTTGGTTCACTTCGAATGGCGGTGATCTTGGCCACAAGGCATCCGAGAAGGCTCGCGCCCGAACCCCCCAAGTCGAGTCTGCGGAATCGAGCAGGTCGAGACCTGCCCATACGAAGAGTAGTCGCCCCGCGGAGGTCGCCGCCAGAGCACCGCCCGCGAAGAAGTAGACCGGCGGCGCAGGCACCGGTTCGAAGGGCACGAGACGGACGGGTTCCCCCACGGATCTGCCGCGCGCATCGATCCCGCGGGCGAAAAATCCGCGCTCGGCGCCCATTCGTCCGGCCCAAACGACCTTGTAGCCGCCTCGCCGATCGGCCGTTGCGTCGGTGCACCCCTGTTGGCCAGCTGCAGTATTCAAAGTGAGGTCCGACGAAAGGGGAGCTGCATCGCGATCGAAGAGGCGCGCCCGGGCTCCAGCGACCAGTTGTCCACCCAGGTTGGTGCTCCAACAGACCAGGAAGGTTCCCTTGGGCTGCATGGCGATGTGCGCCCCCCGGGCGTCGCCGTCAGCGTGAACCTGGAAGTTGGGTCCCTGGGCCATCGCGTTGCGGTCGAACAACCGGGCGACGATCGTGCTCCGATCGGGCTCCCATGCCACGACGAATCGGCCTTCGTCATCCATGCCCACAGTTGGAGCGAACTCCTGTGCTCCAGGAGGCCATTCTGTCGCGGAGCTGACGGCGAAAGGGGGGCCCAGAAGCGCTCCGAAGCGATCGAACTGACGCGCCAGAATCCGCACTCGGGCACTTCCCTGCCCTTCGTCGATGTTTCCCGCCCAGGTCGCGACGAACCCCCCTCGGCTGCTTCCGGCGAGCTGGACCCCGGCCGCGAACTGAGTCGCATCTTCGCTGAGGAGAAACGCCGGACCGCGCGCCTCGCCTCGCGCCGAGTAGACCCGCGCATACGCAGCCCGTACGACCCACGCGACCGCAAACTCGCCACTGGGGAGCATGGCCACACTGGGCGCGCTCCCGGCCTCGCTGACTTCGATCTCGGTTCCCGAAACTGGTACTGCTGCAGCGGAGAGCGACACAGGGGAAAGCGTCAGCATGGCGAGCGTTGCAAAGCGGCGGGATCGGGTCATGGCGGACCTGCGCTTTCTGGCCGGCGGACGCGACTCGCGAGAGTCGCCTTGCCATCTTAGACCCGGAAGACGGCTCCCGCGCGCCGCAGTTCACGGTGCGGATGGGCGGCCGGTCTACGGACGCGAGGTTCAGGCGGTCGATCGCGTCTTACAACATTGACGTGGCTTTCTTTTTGGAGTCTTGCCGCCCGCGGCGGTTCTCGCGCGGGGGTTGATGGGAGGTGGCATTAATGACACCATTGACGGGTCGGTCTCTAGAGAAGGTGATGCTTCGCCTGGAGGAAGAACCGGCAAGCGTGTCGTTCGCTGAGCTGCGGCGGTTCTGTGAGGCGGTTTTCGGCGAAGGGCGCCGAGGCAAAGGCAGTCACCTCATTTTTCGCACCGGAGTTCTGGAGTCGCCGATCGTGAACATTCAGCCGAGCGGAAGGATGGCGAAGCCGTATCAGTGCCGCCAGGTAGCCCGGGCCGCCAGGGCTCGGATGGAGCAAGAAAGGGGCTGAGATGGAAATCTCCGACCGCTATTCTTACCGCGTCTTCTGGTCCGAGGAGGATGGCGAGCATGTCGCCGTCTGTGCGGAACTGCCGGGGCTCTCGTGGCTCGACAAGAAGGCGGAGCGGGCACTTTCGGGGGTACTGCGCGCGGCGCGGGAGGCGGTCGAGCTGTTGCGCGAAAAGGCTCAAGCGGTGCCTGAACCGCTCATCGACCGGCGATACAGCGGAACCTTCAAAGTACGGATCCCCCCTGAAGTGCACCGACGGCTCGTGCTCGAGGCCGAGGAGCAAAACATCTCGCTCAATCGCCTCGTCTCCGCCAAACTTGCCGCACCGCTCGAACGCGGTGCGGGCGGGTAGGATTCATCCGTGACCCGAAGCTGGCGCTTCCTGCCGATGCTGCTGTTCGCGAACGTCGCCGCGCTCGCGGCGCACGAGCCGCGCAAATCGGCGACGCCGGTACCGGCGACCGGAACCGCGGCACCCATCCCGCTCCCTGCCGGATGGAGCGAAAGCCAGCTGCCTGCCGCTTCGGGGGCGTCCGCGCCGCAGCTCTTCGCCGACGGCGACGGCTTCCTGGCGACCTGGATCGAGCCGGCATTGCCGGGAGCTCCCGGCGTCCAGCGGGTGCGCGCGGCGCGCTTCGATGGCGAGTTCTGGACTTTCCCCACGACGGTGCGCGAGAGCGCGACGCTGTTCGCCAACTGGGCCGACGTGCCCGGCATTGTGCGGGCCGCCGACGGAGCGCTGTACGCCTGGTGGCTGGAGCGCGCGAGCGCCGGAACCTACACCTACGACGTGCGTCTCGCGCGTTCGACCGATCAGGGCGTTACCTTCGCGCCGCTCGGCGTGCTGCACGAGGATCGCTCGCCGGCCGAGCACGGCTTCGTCTCGGCGGTCGCTCAAGGCAAAGGGATTCGCTTCTATTACCTCGACGGTCGCGCGACACTCGGCGACCAGCCGATGCAGCTGCGCACGGTCTTCGTCGAAGGCATGGTGATCGCACCTTCGGAGCTCGTCGACGAGAGCGTCTGCGACTGCTGCGCGACTGCGGCGGTCGCCGTCGCCGG
>JBDTQT010000120.1:0-11819 GCA_039932055.1 Thermoanaerobaculia bacterium | reverse complement strand
ACTTGCCCTGGGTCTGGAGGTAGGTCTTGCAGGTCTCGTAGATGAGCTCCGAGATCTCGCGCATCGACCCGTGCACCGGCATGTTCTTCAACTGGGTGTACATCACCAGACCGAAGAGCAGGCCGAGCAGGCAGACGAAGAGGCCGAACAGCAGCAGCGTCGAGCCGGCGACGCCGAGGAACGAGACGCTCCCCAGGTCGGGAAGCTTGAGCTCCGCCTCGCTGGCGTGGACAGGACCGGCGCCGCAGACGGCGACCAGGGCGAGCAGGGCGAGAACCACTCGTCCAGCGCGCGGGAAACGACTCATCCAGGAATGCATGACTCCTCCGTTCGAGACTGCCCCGGCTCCTTCGAGGAGCGGAGCTTGAGTTTGCGGGCGGTCTCGGGGCCGAGCCGCGCCAGCTTCAAGAAAATCCTTGGGATCGCACTGAAATCGGCCCCGGCCGCTTCAGCGATCGGGGCTTCGAAAGGGCCCGTCCATGGGCTTCGAACCGGGGAATTCTAGCCGAAGCGGGGCAGGCGAGGCCACCACCGGCCTTGAGCCGGGTTTCGGGTCGAAGGGTCGAGCGGTGGTCCCCGGCGTCCAGAGCCTCGGTATTGCGCGGAGGCGGTGGTACTCTCCGCGAAAGTTTTTTCGAAGCGACCGGGATTCAGCAGTTTTCGTCCACAGGGGGTCGAATGGCGAAGCACGAGGCCAAACAGGAATGGGGCACGCGGGTCGGGGTGATCCTCGCCGTCTCGGGTTCGGCGGTGGGTCTGGGGAACTTCCTGAGATTCCCCGGTCAGGCGGCGGCGAACGGCGGGGGAGCGTTCATGATCCCCTACTTCTGTGCGCTGCTTCTCGTCGGTATCCCGATCGGCTGGGCGGAGTGGACCATGGGCCGCTACGGCGGGCGGATGGGAATGCACTCCGCGCCGAGCATCCTGGGGATTTTCGGCAAGGGCCGCACCTTTCGCTACCTGGGTGTCATCGGCGTCCTGATTCCCCTCGCCGTGTCCTTCTACTACACCTACATCGAGGCCTGGTGTCTGGGTTACTTCTGGGAATACCTCAACGGCGGAATCGGCGTCGATACCGCGGCGTCGATCACCGACCAGGCCGCGACCGCCGGCAGCTTCTACAACAACCTCACCGGGCGGGCGGCGAACGGAGTTTTCACCGGCGGAACCCTCGAGACGTTCACTTTCTGGGCCATCACCTTCGCGGTGAACATCTATCTCGTCTTCCGTGGCATCTCGAAAGGCATCGAGAAGTTCGTCAGTTGGGCGATGCCGGCCATGGCGGTCTGCGCCCTCATCGTACTCGGGCGGGTGCTGACCTTGGGGACCCCCGATCCCCTGCATCCGGATCAGAACGTCATCAACGGCCTCGCCTACATGTGGAATCCGAACTTCGCGGCGTTGTCGAACCCGCAGACCTGGCTCGCCGCTGCCGGCCAGATCTTCTTTTCACTCTCGGTCGGCTTTGGCGTCATCATCAACTACGCGTCCTACATGAAGAAGAAGGACGACGTCGTCCTCTCCGGACTCACCGCCTCAGCGACCAACGAGCTCTTTGAGGTGGGTTTCGGCGGTCTGATCACGATCACCGCCTCCTTCGTCTTCCTCGGCACCGCGAACATGATCGGCGCCGTTCAGGGGGGCACGTTCGGCCTGGGCTTCACTACCCTGCCGGTGGTCTTCGCCCACATGGGCGCCTTCGGAAATTTCGTCGGAGCGATCTGGTTCTTCATGCTCTTCCTGGCGGCGATCACCAGCTCGATCTCGATGTATCAGCCGTCGCTCGCCTTCTTCGAGGAGGCTCTCGGCTGGGGGCGCAAGCAGTCGACGTCTCTCATGGTCGGAATCTGCCTCGTGGGCTCGTTCCTGGTGATGTACTTCAGCAAGGGCGGCATCTTCTGGTCGACGATCGACGACTGGGTCGGCACCTTCCTGATCTTCGTTCTGGCCATGGTCCAGATCATCGCCTTCAGCTGGATTTTCGGTATCGAGAAGGGCTGGAAGGAGGCGCACTTCGGCGCCCAGATCCAGATTCCCGGCTTCTACAAGTTCATCATGAAGTACGTGACTCCGACCTATCTGCTGCTCGTCTTCGCCGCCTTCTGCTGGCAGAATCTCGGTGCCTGGGTGAAGTCGGTCGCCGACGAGCCGCTGCGCCAGGGGGCCGTCGGCCTCATCCTCGGCACGGCGCTGCTCCTCGCCGTCTGCACGCGAATCGGCGAGAAGCGGTGGCGCGCCGCGGGCATGGACATCGACGGCAAGCACGGCCCGAAGCACTAAAAAGGAGAGCGCGAAATGACGACCCTCGGCTGGATCTTTCTGCTGTCTTCGATGGTTTTCGTGTGGGGCCTCACCGGCTGGTGCTACTACAAGGTTCTGACCGTCAAGGGCGAGATCGAGATTCCGCCGGCCTCGCTCGGCGGCTGACGCCGCTTCGGCTTCCGGAGCCTCCGACAGAAGTCTCGCAGTTCCGCGGCCGCGGGTCGGTTTCCGACCCGCGGCCGCTTGCCGTTCAAGCGCGGGCCTGAAAGAAATCGCCGAAAGATTCGTTGTCTCTCCGAGTCCGAGCGGAGAACACGGTCATGCTGGAGATCCAGAACCTCGTCAAAGTTTACCCGGGAGCCATCGCGGCCCTGCAGGGAGTATCGGTGCGGATTCCGCAAGGAATGTTCGGACTCCTCGGTCCGAACGGTTCGGGGAAATCGACGCTCATGCGCATTCTCTCCGGCCTGCTCGAGCCTTCTGCCGGCCGGGTTCTCTTCGACGGCACCGACGTTGCGCTGCAGCCGGAGCGGATCTGGCCGCAGCTCGGCCACCTGCCACAGTCGTTCGGCTTCTACCCGAACCTCACCGGCGAGGCGATGCTCACTCACATGCTGCGCATGAAGGGTGTCGAGGCGCCGCGCGGCCTCCCAGCGCTCTGCGCCGAGCTGCTCGATCGGGTGAATCTCACCGCGGCCGCGAGGCGGAAGGTGAAGACCTACTCCGGTGGCATGCGGCAACGGCTCGGCATCGCCCAGGCGATCGCCGGTGATCCGGCGCTCGTCATCTTCGACGAGCCGACGGCGGGACTCGATCCGGAAGAGCGCCTGCGCTTCTATCGCCTGCTCACGGAGCTCGCCGAAACGCGCACCGTCCTCCTCTCGACGCATCTCGTCGAGGACGTGGCGATGCTCTGCCCGCGCTTCGCTGTCATTCGCCAGGGTCGCCTGCTCGTGACGACGACTCCGGGCGAGGCGCGAGACCGGCTCGCCGGGACGATGTTCGAGGGGGAGGTCGAGCGCACGGCGCTCGCCGAGCTCGCCGCGAGGCACTGCGTCACCCAGGCGCACCTCGTCGAAGGGCGCAACCGGATCCGGCTGCATTTGCCCAAAGGCGAGGCGCCCGCCGGTTTCTCCGCCGTCCAGCCGACGCTCGAGGACGCCTACCTCGTGCTCATCCGGAGCGCCGTCGATGTTGACCCGGCGGTCGCTTTGCGGGCTGCTTCGTGAACCGGAGCCGCACTGCCGCCATCGCCGGTCACGAGGCCCGAACGCAGTTGCGGAGCCCAGCATTCTGGGTGCTGCTGGCAATCCTGCTCTTTCTGGCGAGCACGCTCAATCCGGTGGCGATGATCCCCTCGGGCGAGACCGCGGTGGGTGGCGAGCGGGCGTTCGTCAACTCGCCGCACGCGCTGGCGCAGAGCTTCGCGATCGGGAGCTTCTTCGCCTATACGTTCTTCGCCGCGCTCATGGCCGGCTTCGCCGTGATCCGCGACGACGAGGCGCAGATCGGCGACCTCCTGCACGCGACGCCGCTCACTCCTGCCGAGTACGCCGTCGGCAAGCTCGCGGGCGTGGCGGCGGCGCTGGCGGTCGCGCTCATGGTCCATCTCGCCTTCGCCCTCCTCCTCAACGAGGGCCGGGCGCTCGTCGGGGACGCCTCGCCGGCGCACGGCCCTTTCCGGCTCGCCGCCTACGCCAGCGCCCTAGCCCTCTTTGCTCTCCCGGGTATCGCCTGGACGGCAGCCGTGGCCTTTGCCGTCGGTGCGCGGACCCGCCGGCCGATGGCGGTCTACGCCGTCCCGACCGTGCTCTTCGTCTACACGATCCTCGTCTCCTGGAACTTCACTCCGGCTGAGCTTGGCGCCGGCTGGGACCGGGTGTTGATGATCGTCGATCCGACCGGTATTCGCTGGCTCGACCGCTCGCTCTTCCGGATCGACCGCGGTCTTGCGCACTGGAACGCCGCTCCGATCGCCTTCGACCTCACCTTCGTACTGAATCGGCTCCTGGTTCTGGCCGTCGCGACCTGCGCGGTGCTGGCCTCGATCGAGCGCCCGCGCAGCTCTCGCCGGCGGGTTCGAGAAAACGGCCGAGGTACGACGCCATCCGCCGTCCGCCACTGCGCCGCGCCCGCTGCCGCGCTCGCTCCCGCGAGCGCGACTTTCCGTCCGCTCGGAGATCTGGCGATGAGCGGACGCGCACCCGGGCTTCTGGCAGGGGCGGCGACCATCCTGCGCTCCGAAGCCGGGGAGCTTTTCCGCCAGCCGGCGCTCTACCTTTTCTCGGCCTTCCTCATGCTCGTCGTGGCGGAGGTGGCGGGAACCGAAGCGGGCCTCTTCGGCTCGCCGGTGCGGCTCACGGCCGGCGGCATTGCCGTGCGCTCGCTGCCGGTGGTGACCGTGCTCGTCTGTCTCTATCTGCTCTTCGTGGTCGTCGAATCGATGCAACGCGACGCCGCCACCGGCTTTGCGGCGCTCTTCCACGCCGCGCCGGTCTCGGACACGGCGATCCTGCTCGGCAAGGGACTGGCGAGCGCCGCTGTCATCGTCATGCTCAGTGCCGCCTGCGTCGCCGCCGGCCTGCTGCTCCTGCTTGTCCAGGAAGGCGGGCAGATCGAGATCGGACCGCTCCTGCTGATCTTCGGGCTCGTGCTGGCGCCGACCTATCTCCTCTGGGCCGCTTTCGTCAGCGCCGTGATGGTGGTCCTGCGTAGCCGCAACGGCGCCATCGCCGTCGGCCTCGCGACACTCGCGGCGACGGCCGCGCTGCTCGTTTCCGGGGAGCTGTCGTGGGTCACCAACTGGCCGCTCTGGGGAGCGCTGCGCTGGACCGACATGGGCACCTTCCCGCTGAACGGCGAGGCGCTGCTGTGGAACCGGGGAGCGGCGTTGGCCGCCACGCTCTTCTTCTTCGTCCTCGCCCGCACTCTGCTGGTGCGAAGAGAGCGCGACGCGGCGGCTACGCAGGATCGCCTGCACCCCGCGCGCCTCGCCCGTGCAGGGCTCCGGCTCGCGCCCTTCCTGCTGCTGCCTCTCCTGATCCAGGGCTTTCTCGCCATCGGGATTCGCCAGGGCGCCGAGGGAGCGCCGGCGGTCGCGCGCGCCGCCGCCTACTTCGAGCAGAACGCCACGACCTGGGGAGACTTCGCGCCGCCGGCGATCACCCGCATCGAGCTCGCGCTCGATCTCGAACCGGCCGAGCACCGGATGTCGGTGGTCGGCTCCTATGAGCTCGACAACGCGACGGCCGCGCCGATGACGCGCCTGCCGTTTACCGTCGGGCAATCCTTCGGGCCGGTCGCCTGGAGCGTCGAAGGCGCCGCCATCGCGGTGGAAGGACGCTCGGGCCTCGAGGTGCTCACTCTGCCGCGACCGCTCCTGCCGGGAGAGCGCCTGCGGCTCGACTTCGCCTACGAGGCGATCTATCCTCGCGGTTTCAACCGCAACGGGGGCGGTACCGGGACGTTCATCCTGCCTGCAGGGGTACTGTTGTCGACTCACCGCGGCGAATTCCTGCCGGTGCCCGGATTCGTCGCGACGGGGGTTGTCGAATCTTCTGCTCGGCCGACTGCGAAACGGGCTCCTGCCTTCTCGACCCGGATCCAGATCAACCTGCCAAGTGCCTACTCAGCGACCTCCGTCGGTGTCGAGACGCGACGATGGTCGACCGCCGGAAGGAGCCATGCGCTGTGGGAGAGCGATCGCCCGGTCGGCGCGCTCGCTCTCATGGCGGCGCATTGGGACGTCCGGCGCGCAGGTGGCAATGCGGTCTACTTTCACCCCGGCCACGGCGAGAACGTCGAGGCGATGCTCGCGACGCTGGGGGCGGCCCGCGCGCGCTACTCCGAGTGGTTCTACCCCTATCCCTGGAAGGAGCTGCGGCTGGCCGAGTTCCCCGACCTCGATACCCAGGCGACTTCGTATCCGACTTTGATCAGCTTCTCGGAGGGAATCGGGTTCCTCGATGCTGGAGGTGCGCCGGGCGGCGCCGTCTTCAGCGTCACCGCGCACGAGGTCGCTCACCAATGGTGGGGACATCTCTTGCCCGCCGCCGAAGGCCCTGGAACAGGGCTCCTCGTCGAAGGCATGGCGCACTACGCAGCACTCCTGCTGCACGAGTCCGAACTCGGCGTGGCGTCGCGCGTCGCCTTCGCCTGCGAGCTCGAACGGCTCTATCTCGAGCAGCTGCGGGCCTCCGAACGACCGCTGCTCGAAGCCGAGGAAGGACCTGGCGACGAGGCGACGTTGGCGCTCAAGGGTGCCTGGGTGCTCTGGATGCTGGACGGCGAGCTTGGCCGGGAGCCGATGCTCGCCGCCCTCCGCGACCTGGTCGGCCGGCATGCCGAAAGCCGGCTCGCAGCGACGCCGGAGGACCTTCTCGCGGCGCTCGCGGCGCACGCGGAAGACCCAGCAGCGCTGCGTGCGTTCGCCTCGCAGTGGCTGAACGAGGTCGTGCTGCCCGAATTCCAGCTGACGGCTCCCGAAGTCACAAGGACGGCGGAGGGCTGGCGGGTGCGCGCGACGGTGCGCAACGTCGGCACCGGGGAGGTCACGGTTGAGGTCGCGGCGCTTCGCAGCGGAGCGAATGTCGCGGCGGACGCCGCGCCGCAAAGCGCGATGCCGGCGCGGAACGCGGCTCTGCGCACCGTGCATCTTGGTCCGGGGCTTGCCGAGACCGTTGAGTGGACGCTCGGTTTCCGGCCCGATCGCATCCAGGTGGATCCCGGAGCCCGGGTGCTGCAGCGCAATCGCGACCGGGCCTCGGTCGACCTGGACGGCGATCCAGTGGTCGCCGCACTGTAAGAATCTCCGCTGCCGGGCGTTGTACGAGTGAAGAGGGAAGGAGAACCGACCGTGCAAGGGCGACCCCAAACGCAGGACCCAGCGGCATCGCGATTCAGCTCCGGCGGCGGGGGGACGCTTGCGGCCGGCACTCAGGCGGCTCCGACCGATCCCGTCCAGCAGCTCGCCGACCTGTTCCGCGAGCACTACGACAAAGTCTTCCGCGCCGCCTACCGCATCACCGGCAACGCCATGGATGCCGAAGATGTCCTGCAGTCGGTCTTCCTGCGCCTCGCCCGCCGGCAGGAGAGCTCGCCGCTGGGGGAGGAGGCCGCGGGATACTTCTACCGTTCGGCGGTCAACGCCGCCCTTGACGTCGTGCGCTCCCGTCAGCGCGCCGGCTGGGCTCCGCTGGAAGAGGCCGAGCTACCACGTGCCGCGGCCTCGGCCCTGGCCGGCGCAGAGTTCGAGCCCGAGCGCGAACGGCGCCTGAAGCAGCTGCGCAAGACCTTGCGCCTCGCCATCGCCCGTCTCTCGCCGCGCGCCGCCGAGGTCTTTACCCTGCGCTACTTCGAAGGGCTCGGCAATCAGGAGATCGCCCGTCTCCTCGGGAGCTCGCAGGGTGTCGTCGCCGTCCTCCTCCATCGCACCCGCTACCGACTGCGCAAAGAGATCACCCGCCTCATGGGAGAAGCGTCATGAAGTCCGAAGAGCGTTTCGAGCAGGCCGTCGCCGCCGTCCGGGAAGAGAACATCGATGCGCGCACCGTCGAAACGGCGGGCGAGCGGGTCTGGGCGCGTCTCGCCAACGAGGTGGCTGCCGGCGACACCGCCGCTTCGCACCGCATTCTCGGCTGCGAAGGGTTCCGCGAGCTCATGCCCGCGTATCTCGTCGGCGCTCTCGCCGAGCCGAAGCGGGTGCTCCTCGAAGACCATACCCGTGAGTGTCTTCCCTGCCGCCGGGCTCTCGCGGCCGCACGCCAGACCAGGGCGGCGGTTCGCACCGCCGCGGTCGGCGAGCCGGCGCGCGGTCTGCGCGGCCAGGGTGCCGGCGTCGGCACCAGAGTGCCCCGCTGGGTGCTGGCCGCCGGTCTCGCGGGAGTGGCGCTCCTTGCCGGCTTCCTGGTGCGGCAGGCCGGCGTCGGCTATCTCGGCGCGGCGCCGGCGGTGACCGTGCGCTCGATTTCGGGCGAGCTCGCGGTCGTCTCCGGCGGCGAGGTCCGGCCGGCGGTGGCCGGCGAGCGCATCGCCGGCTCCCAGATGGTGCGAACTGCCCAGGGTTCGGGCGCGGTGCTCGAGCTCGCCGACGGCTCGCGCATCGAGCTCGCCGAGCGCTCGGAGCTCGGCCTCGGCCGGCGCTGGGATGGCACGATCCTCGAGCTCGAGCGCGGCAGCCTGATCGTCGAGGCCGCCAAGCAGCGGCGTGGGCATCTCTACGTCGACACCGGAGACTGCCGGGTGTCGGTCGTCGGCACGATCTTCTCGGTGAATCATGGCGCCAAGGGCTCGCGCGTCTCGGTCATCGAGGGTGAAGTGCACGTGCAGCAGGGGGCGGCCCTCGCGGTCCTGCTCCCCGGGCAGCAGCTCGCGACCGGGTATCGCCTCGCCGCCGTTTCGGTGGCCGACGAGATCTCCTGGAGCCGCGATGCGGTGCGCTATCGCGAGCGCCTGGCGGCGTTGAAGAGTCTCGGCCACGAGCTCGATCTCGCCCTCACTCCGGAGTCGGCACGCACCTCGACCCGTCTCCTCGATCTCATTCCGGCGGGCACCGGGATCTACGTCGCTTTGCCCAATCTCTCGCAGTCGCTCGGCACCGCCTGGCAGATCGTGCAGCAGCGGGTAGCGGAGAATCCGCTGCTCGGCGAGTGGTGGAGCGACCACTTCGCCGATCCGCAGGACGAGGCCGGGATCGCCCAGGCGATCGCCGAGCTCGAGCGCTTCGGCAGCGAGCTCGGGGCGGAGATCGTCGTCGCGATCGACCTTCCGACGGGGGTCGAGAGCGCCGGAAATCCAGCCGGCCACGCTCCCGTCATGCTCGCCGAGGTCGCCGATCCGGCGCGCTTCTCGCCGCTGCTCGACGAGGAGATCGCCCGCCTCAACTCCCGGCCTCCGGGCGCCAGGGGCGAGGCGTCCGCTGCGCCACACCTGCGCCGCGTCACCGATCCGGCGAGCGAAACGGCGGCCGACCACCAACTGCTCGTCTGGCTGACCGGCGACCTGCTCCTCGCCTCGCCCTCCGCGACGTCGCTCGCGGCGATCCAGGCCGAGCTCGCCGCCGGCGCCAACCCCTTCGTCGGCACGCCCTTCCACCAGCGACTCGCCGCGGTCTACGGCGGCGGCGCGGAGTGGCTGGTCGGCGTCGACCTGGCGGCGATTGTCGCCCGCGCCGGCGAGCACTCCGGAGCTGGCGAGCCCAATGGCCACGACCCCAGCCTGGTGCTCGATCGGCTCGGTCTCGCCGAGGCCGAGTTCCTGATCCTCGACAGCCGCAGCGCCTCGGGGGAGACGCAGAGCCGGGCCCATCTCGCCTTCCGTCACGAGCGCCGTGGACTGGCCTCATGGCTCGCCGAACCGGCCCCCGTGGGGGCGCTCGACTTCGTCTCGCCGAGCGCGCACCTGGCGGTGGGCGGCGTCCTCAAGGAGCCGGCCGAGATGCTCGACGATCTCCTCGCGGTCCTCGCTGCCGACGACTCGCCGGGTGAGGCGTCCGCGCTGCGGCAGCTCGCCGACTTCGAGGCCGAACACGGGTTGTCTCTGCGCGCCGATCTCGCCGCGACCCTGGGCGGCGACTTCGCCTTCGCCTTCGACGGGCCGTGGCTGCCGACCCCCTCGTGGAAGCTCATCCTCGAAGTCAACGACGCCGGCCGCCTGCAGTCGACGCTGGCGACCGTGGTGGAGGAGTGGAACCGCGCTGCGACGACCGGCGAGGGTGCGCCGCGGCCGACCCTCGTGCTGTCGCGGGAAGCGCTCGACGGCAGGGTGTTCTACGACCTCAGCACGAGCACCGGCACCGAGCTCGCGCACTTCCTCTTCGTCGACGGCTACCTCGTCGCTGGACCCTCGCGGGCCCTGCTTCTCGAAGCGGTCGCGCAGCGCGCCGCGGGCATCACCCTCGCCGCCTCCGCCGAGTTCCTCGATCGGCTGCCCCTCGATGGACAGGCCAACTACTCGGCCGTCGTTTACCAGAACCTCGGTGGCGCGGTGGGAGCGTTGGGCGAATTCCTCGGCCGCCAGGGGGGCCTCCCGCAGAGCGAGCGCGAGCGCCTGACGGCGCTCGCCGGTGAGGCCGGGGCGAGTCTCGCCGTGGCCTACGGCGAACCGCAGGCACTGACCTTCTCGACGCGCGGCGCGCTCGGCCCGATGGGAATCTCGTTCGAGAACCTGCTGGCGCTGGGCGGACTGTTCGGCGACCACGAGGCGGTGCAGGAGCAGAGCAGCCCGGCCGGTTCGTCCGACGAAACCCCGGCCGGCCCCCAGGCGTAGAGTTCCGGGTGACGATGCCGCCACCGCTACTCGAGCTCGAAGGGCTGGAAGTCCGCCTGGCAGGGCGAGCGATCCTGAAGGGCCTCACGGGATCGCTCTCCGGCCAGGTGGTCGGCTTGTTGGGGCCCAACGGCGCCGGCAAGACCACCCTGTTCAACACCATTCTCGGCTTCTACGAGCCCTCCGCCGGCCGGGCGCGCGTCCTCGGGCGCGACATTGCGACTGACGCCGGCGCGGTGCGCCAGCGTCTCGGCTACATGCCGGAGAGCGAGTCGTTCGTGTCGGGACTCTCGGCCGTGCGCTTCGTGCGCCTGATGGCCGAGCTCTCGGGCCTGCCGCCGCGCGCGGCCCTCGAACGGGCGCACGAGGCCCTCTTCTACGTCGGTCTCGGCGAGGCGCGCTACCGCAAGCTCGAGACCTACTCGCTCGGCATGAAGCAGCTCGCCAAGCTCGCCCAGGCGATCGCCCATGGGCCGGAGCTGCTGCTCCTCGATGAACCGACCAACGGCCTCGACCCGTCCGCGCGTCAGCGCATGCTCGGCCTGGTGCGCGAGATCGCCGCCTCGGGCGTGCGCATCATCCTCTCGTCGCATCTGCTGCGCGACGTCGAGAGCTGCTGCGACGAAGTGATCGTGCTCAAGGACGGCAAGGTCGCGACCATCGCCAATCTAGCCGAGGAGCGCGCCAGCCAGCGCCGCTTCCTCGAGCTCGAGACCCGTGGCGGCGAGAACGGCAACTATCCAGGCCGGCTCGCGGAGCTCGGCTGCGAGGTCGCGGAGCTGTCGAACCGGAAGCTCAAGGTCGTGCTGCCGGCGACAGTGGACATCCGCATGCTTTACCGCGTGGCGGCCGAGCAGGGCGTGCAGCTCAGGCGTCTGTCGTCGAGCCGAAACTCGCTCGAGCATCTCTTCCTGCGGGCCATGGAATCCGGCGAGCCCGCCGTGCCCGAAAACGGTACGAAGACTCCATCGGAGGTGCCTCGTGCCGGTCTATGACCATCGCTACCGCGGCTGGAGCGGCGAGCGCCGCACCGGGCGCTTCCGCATCTGGACGGTGGCGCGCTTCGCGCTGGGCGATCTCTGGAAGTCGCGGCTGGCGCTGCTGCTCTTCATCGTCGCGCTGCTGCCGCCGCTCTTCTTCGCCGGCATGATCTATCTCGCCAGCAACGTCGAGATGCTGACGGCGGTCGGCTTCCGTTTCTCCGGCGAGGGCATCGACTCGAGCTGGATGGCGATCGACAAGGAGCCGTTCTTCTGGTTCCTGGTCTGGCAGTCGAGCTTCGCCTTCTTCCT
>JBDTQT010000119.1:0-11953 GCA_039932055.1 Thermoanaerobaculia bacterium | reverse complement strand
AGGGCGAAGTCGACCTTCGAAATCTTCATTTCGAGCTTGAGCGCCCGTACACGCTCGAGACAGAAAAGCTTCGCCGTCCGCTCGCGCTCCAGCTTGGCGTCGAAGGCCTGCGTGTCCTCGGCCGTCGCAGGCCGCAAAATCGCCTTGGCCGAGGCCTTCTGGCAGGGCTTGAAGATCGGCATCGGCGACTGCTCGACGCGGCCGTAGGAGGGCTCCCCTTCGACCTCGACGACAACTCCGGCGCCGCGACCGAGGAGCTCCCCGCCGGTGCTGCAGAGGGTGAGATTCGTCTCCTCGGCGAAGCGCACGCCGACGTAGGCGGTCTCGACCGCCGTCGACATTCCCTTGTAAGAGCAACCACCGCAACCGGACATGGCTAGCTCACCAGAACTGCACGATCAATACCAGAAAGGCGCGCCAGAACCGGCGCGGAGCGCCGCGCAAGATGGCCCCGTCGGGGGGGTCCGGCAGGCCTGCGAAGACGAAACTCCGGCCATGATGGCACCCCCCCCTCGGGCCTGTCAACGTGACGCACTGCGGCAAAACGCCGGCTCCGCGCCGGCATCGGGCCGGGCGCCAGGCCGCTCAGAGTCCCAACTGGTGCTTGAGCGGCGTCTTCCGCGCCAGGACCCAGAGAAGGGCGAAGTGCAGGACTCCCGCGAGCCCGAGACGCCACGGATGGCCGTAGAGCGCGAAGGGTAGCCAGGGGCCGAGGGCGAGGAAGAAGCCGAAACTCGCCGTGTGGACGAGGAAGATATAGAGAGCGTGGCGTCCGAACGGCAGCAGCAGCCAGCCCGCGGCGCGCCGCAGGGGAACGAAGAAGCGGTCGACGACCGCGAACAGAACAAGCGCCACGCACGAGAGGTCGAGCAGGCGGCCCGGGCCGAGCTGTCTGCGGCCAAATACCAGAGCCACCTGCTTCGCTTCCCACCCCCACCCGGCAAGCCTGCCGGAGGTATTGGCCCATCCCAGGACGGTGAAGCACAGCATCAGCACCGCCGGCAGGACGAAGGTCAGCCCGACCGGAAGACGGCGCCAGAGCCGGCCCACCCGCTCCCGGTGGTAGCCGAGCGCCATGCCGACGTAGAAGAGCAGCTGCCAGGACAGGACGAAGAACCCGCCGTGCGCTCCGGTCTCGACATACGGCAGCGGCAGGTTTCCGCCGCGCACCATCACCAGCCCCCAGAGACCGACGGAGAGACCGACGAGAAGCGCTGTCCGCCCGGCGCGGAGGCCGGCGAGGACGAGCGGCGCGAGGAGGAGGAAGATGGCGTAGCGCGGCAGGACCTGCAGAAAATAGGGGTGATTGAGGGTGAACAGTTCGAGCGGCGAGGAGCCCTCGGGAAGGACCTCGCGGTATTGCAGGACGCGCGTCGTCTCCGCGGCGAGGAACACAAAGAGCAGGCCGAGGTTCAGCAGATAGAGCTGCACGCCGCGGCGCGCCAGTCCACGGGCCGCGAAGGCGAAGCCGGAGCTCTCCGCCCGCCGTCTGAAGACGATGCCGGTGGTGGCACCGGAGATGAGAAAGAATCCCTCCGCCGCCGACGCGAAACCGAACATCCACACGGTATCGAGCGGCTGCGGCCAGAGGTGCGTCAGCACCATCTTGATGATGCAGAAGCCACGCAACAGGTCGAGACGCTCGTCCCGCCCGCCATGCTGAAGAGCGCGGTCGACGGCCGCTGCGGCGGTTGGAGCGGTGGACAAACGGCTGGCCTCGGCGAGGGTCACGAGTCGGCGGGCAGCACCAGACGGAAGACGCCGCTCTCGCCGGCGATGATCCCCCGCTCGAGGGCGCGGCGGCCGATGTCCTTGCGCAGGATCTTCGACGGCCAGCGAATCTCGTAGGCGCCGGCGTAGGCGCTCTTCAGCGCCTCGGCGAGCGTAGCGCCGGTGGCGCCGACCGAGAGGACGCGGCCGCCGGCGGCGACCAGCACACCGTCGACGAGCGCGGTTCCGGAGTGGAAGATCTCGACGTTAGGCAGTGCCGCGGCCCGTTCGATGCCGGTGATCGCTTCCCCCTGAACCGGCTTCTCCGGGTAGCCGGCGCTGGCCAGGACGATGACCGCCGCCGCCTCCTTGCGGAAATGGAGCCGGGCGACGCCGAAGTTGCCTACCGCACCGGCGGCCAGAATCGGCAACAGGTCGTCCTCGAGGCGGAGGAAGAGGGCCTGCGCCTCGGGATCGCCGAAGCGGGCGTTGAACTCGAGAACCTTGGGGCCGTCGTCGGTCAACATCAGCCCGGCGTAGAGCACGCCGACGAACGGCCGCCCCTCGGAGGCGATGCCACGGATCGTCCGGTGCATCACCTCTTCCAGAACCTTGGCGGCGACGTCGGAAGACAGCAGGCCGGAAGGGCTGAAGGCGCCCATGCCGCCGGTGTTCGGGCCGCGGTCGCCGTCGAGCAGCCGCTTGTGGTCGCGGGCGGTGGCGAAGGGCAGGATGCGCTCGCCGTCCGACAGGGCGATGAACGAGACCTCCTCGCCGTCCAGGAACTCCTCGACGACGACCCGATCCGCAGCCGAAGCGAAGCGCCGTTCGTCGAACAGAGTGACGAGTGCCGTTTCGAGCTCGGCGGCGTCGAGCGCCACGATCACGCCTTTGCCCGCCGCCAGGCCATCGGCTTTGAGGACGACCGGGAAGCCGAACCGCGCCGCCGCTGCCGCCGCATGGGCGCGATCGTGGGTGATCTCGAAGTCGGCCGTGGGGATGCCGTGGCGCCGCAGAAACTCCTTGGCGAAGACCTTCGAGCCTTCGAGCTCAGCGGCAAGCCGTTTGGGACCGAAGATGCGCAGACCGCGGGATTGGAACTCGTCGACGATGCCCAGGGTGAGCGGCAGCTCGGGGCCGACGATCGTCAGGTCGATGCCGGCCTCCTGGGCGAAATCGGCCAGCGAATGGATCTCCTCGGCGGCGATCGGGACGCAGTCGGCGACCGCGGCGATTCCGGGATTGCCCGGCGCGCAATAGAGCTCGGTGAGCTCCGGGCTCTGCCGCAGCTTCCAGCACAGGGCATGCTCGCGGCCACCGCCGCCGACGACGAGTACTTTCACTGGGAGCTCCTTTCGTGCTGTTCCGTGAGTCGGAGGCGCGGACGGTCGTCCGTCTCGCGGGCCCCGAGCGCGGCCGCGGCGGCGACGGTCATGACATCGACCACGTCGGCCACCGAACAGCCGCGGGAGAGGTCGTGCACCGGCCGGGCGAGGCCCTGCAAGAGCGGCCCGAGGGCGCGCGCGCCGGCGAGCCGCTCGGTGAGCTTGTAGCCGATGTTGCCGGCGTCGAGATCGGGAAAAACGAGCACGTTCGCGCGCCCGCCAAGGCTCGCGGACGCCGCGCCGAGCGACTTTCTCGCCGCCACCTCGGGGACCAGGGCGGCGTCCGCCTGGAGCTCGCCCTCGAAGGCGAAATCGACCCTCCGGCGACCAAGAATCGCCGCCGCGGCGGCGACCTTTTCGGCGCGCGGATGATGGGCGCTGCCGTGGGTCGAGAACGAGAGCAGGGCGACGCGCGGCTCCTCGGCGAGGAGCAGGCGGCAGCTCGCCGCGGCGGCCATGGCGATATCGGCAAGCTCCTCGGCGCTGGGGTCAGGCACCACGGCACAGTCGGAGTAGATCCACGAGCGCCCGTCGGGCAGGGTCATCAGGAAGCAGGAGGAGACCCGCGTCATCCCGGTCCGGGCTCCGACGGCGGCCAGCGCGGCGCGCAGGGTGTCGGCGGTCGTCGCCTCGGCGCCCATGACCGCACCGTCCGCCGCGCCGCAGGCGACCAGCGCGCAGGCGAGATGCAGGCGGTCGGCGAGGCGGCGCTCGACCTCCGCCGCCGGGAGCCCGCGCGCCGCGAGCCGCGTCGCGAGGTGGTCGCGCGCCGCATTCATGGCGGCGGTCGGCGTCGCTTCGAGCCAGACCGGCTCGCAGAGCCCGAGGCGATGGCACTCGTCCGCCGCGCTCCGGATGCGCGGATCGCCGGCCTCGGGCAGGACGACGCGCGCGCCGCGCCCGCGAACTTCGTCGCGCAGCCGGACGAGCGGATCGCTCAAGGGATCCGGCCGCTCACGACGTCGTCGCTCGGCGAATCGCCCGGCGGAGCGAGGCGCAGGACGGCCGCTTCGACCTCGTCGACAACATAGTCCGGCGTCGACGCGCCGGCGGTGATGCCGACCGTCTTGACGCCCGCGAACCACACCGGGTCGATGTCCTCGGCCCCCTGGATGAGATGCGAGGGCTTCGAACGGGCGCAGATCTCCCAGAGATGCCGGGTGTTGGCGCTGCGCTTGCCGCCGATCACCAGAATCAGGCCGATCTCGGGATCACGTCCGAGCTCGTGCGCCGCCTCCTGGTTTTCCTTGGTGGCGTAGCAGATGGTGTCGGCGCGCGTCGCCTCCACCTGGCCCTCGATGTAGCGCGCGAGATCCTCGAAATCGTCGGCGTTCAGCGTCGTCTGGTAGAAGATCTTGACCCTGGCGAAGCGCGACCAGTCGATCGCGCGGGCCTCCTCGACGGTCATCAGGACGTGGAAGCGCCGCGGGTCGAGGTCGCGCGTGTAGCCGGCCACTTCGCGATGGTGGGGGTCGCCGATGAACACGAGATGGGCGCCATCGGCGAGCGCGACGCTCGCTTCGTCGTGAATGTCGTAGACGAATGGACAGGTGGTGTCGAGGATCTTGAGCCCGCGGGCCTGGGCGCGCGCGTGAAACGACGGCGGCACGCCGTGGGCCGAGAAGATGATCGCCCCCGCCTCGGCCTCTTCGAAGTGCTGGACGGTGCCGACGCCGAGCTGCGCCATCTCGTCGACGACGCGCTCGTTGTGCACCACCTGGCCGAGAATGGAGCCGCGGTTGCCCTCGCGGGCGAATTTCTTGACTTTCTTGTCGGCAATTCTCACGCCGGCGCAGAAACCGTACTTCGCTGCGCGTCGAATCTTCATCGAGTCGGTCAGTTTAGCAAAGCGGGCGCCGCGCGCCCGCAGCAGAGGAGTCTCCCGGCTAGCCGAAGAGCCGCTGCGCCACTCCGCGCCACCCTTCGAAACGGACTTTGCCGTCGAGACGGAAGAGCGTCCAACAGGGGTCACCGTCGAGGGTGTCGGGGCCGTGCACAGAGCCCGGTTCATAGACCACATAGTCACCGGCGAACGACTCGCCGCGTTCGTCCGCATAGCCACCGGTAAGCACCGTCGCCTGCTCGAAGCCGAGATGTTCGTGGCGGGGAAAGCGCCGCCCGCCGGGCATCTCGCCCAGACAGAGGATCGACTTCGAGACGGCGTCCTCGAGCAGCATCGCGACCCGGCCGCCGTTCAGGCCCAGCGACCACCAGCGCGGCCGGCGCCCGCCGGCGAGCTCCTGGCGCAGAGAGAGCGGCACGGGCAGTTGCGCGGCGAAGGGGTCGGCCGCAGGCTGTGCGGCCACCGCGTGCTCCAGCCGCTCCCAGAGCGCCCGCGAGGGCGCTGCCGAAGGCAGCTGCTCGAGCCACCAGCCACCCGGCGCCGCAAGCTCGCCGACGCGCTGCCGGCAGGCGGCGCAATGTTCGAGGTGCGCCTCGAGGACCAGCTGGTGAGGCCGGTCGAGCTGGCTGGCGGCGAGATCCAGGAGGGTCTCGTCCTGGGGATGTCGAAGGTCTCTGCTCATACCTGGTTTCCTAGAGGCTCGATGAGCCGCTCTCCGCAAGCACTCCCCGCATGAGGGCAAGACCGGCGCGGATTCTCGATTTCAGGGTTCCCACCGGCAGCTTCAGGCGTTCGGCGGTCTCTTCATAGGTCAGACCGCCGAAGTAGGCGAGCTCGAGCGCTTGGCGCTGCTCGACCTTGAGCTCGGCCATCGCCTTGCGCAGGCTGATCGAAACCACCCGGCTGTCGGCTTCCGGGCGCTCGGACAGGGCGGCCAACGACGCCTCGCTGCTCTGGTCCGAGCCGGTCGGGAGCTTGCGCCACAGGTCCACCACCTTGTTGCGGGTCATCGTGTAGAGCCAACCGGCGACATCGCCGCGTTCCGGCCGGTAGGTTCCGGCCTTCCGCCAGACCGCCAGAAAGACCTCCTGGACGACGTCCTCGGAGGCGTCGCGGCTGCGACCGAGCGACCGCACGTAGGCGAGCACCTGCGGGGCGTGCCGATCGTAGAACTGACGGAACGCATCGCGGTCGGCGACCGCGACACGCTGCAGCAGCTCAAGGTCGGAGGGCTGAAAGTTCATCCGTTGGGGGCGTCTCGCATCCAGCTGGCGCTCCCCCGCGACGGGCTCCAGCAAGACTCTTGTCGACGTCAGACTCATCCTCTCACGATCTCCCGCTGACTCACTCTGGCTGGAGATACGCCACGTGGCGGGAAAGCGGATGAGATCGCCGCCAGCCCGACTCAGGCCGGGCCGGCCGCCTCCTCGTAGCGCCGCCCGACCGCCTGCCAGTCGACGACGGTCAGGAAGGCCTGAATATAGTCGGCGCGGCGGTTCTGGTACTTGAGGTAGTAGGCGTGCTCCCACACGTCGATCCCGAGGAGCGGCGTCTGGCCCGACGACAGCGGCGAGTCCTGGTTGGGCAGCGTCCCCAGAGAAAGTTTCTTGCCGGCGTCGATCGACAGCCAGGCCCAGCCGCTGCCGAAGACCCCCCCGGCGGCTTTCGTCAACTGCTCGCGCAGGCCGTCGAACGAACCGAACTGGGCGACGACCGCCGCAGCCAGCCGGCCGGCGGGCGGGGTGGAGGTACCGGGCTTCATCGAAGTCCAGAACAGACTGTGGTTGGCGTGCCCGCCGCCGTTGTTGCGCACGGCAGTGCGCACCGCCTCCGGCACCCGCGTGAGGTCGCGCAGCAGTTCCTCGACGCTCTTGCCGGCGAGCTCCGGGGCTGCCGCGACGGCCTCGTTCAGCTTGGCGACGTAGGTGGCGTGATGCTTGTCGTGGTGCAGCCGCATCGTTGCGGCGTCGATTGCCGGCTCGAGCGCCTCGTAAGCGTAGGCCAGCGGCGGCAAGACGAACGGCCCGGCTGGCGGTGCCGCTGCGGAGGCCGCTGGGGCCGCAGGGGCCGCCGCCGGCGACGGGCCGTCGGCCGCCAGGCGGGAAGACAGGGCGAGCCCGGCGAGCGCCACGGTCGAACCCTGCAGCACTTCTCTTCGATTCCACATGTGAGCCTCCTTGGGGTTTCTTGCGATGCGACTACGGTAGCTGCGCGAGCGAGAGGCGCAGGCTTTCCGGCGAGCGGGCGACGAGCATCTCGACCGGCGTCGATTGCGGATCGCGGGCGAACCAGAGATCGAGCTCGCCTTTCCAGACCCGGCGCTCGGGGCGAACCAGCGGCCGGATCATGAAGTGCAGAGCCCGCAACGACTTTCCGCCGACCTTGCGCGTCTCGGGACCGCCTGGTTTGAGCAGAACGGGGTAGAGCTTGCCGTCGGACCAGATCTCCATCTCCTCGGAAGTCATCGGCAAAGTCCGCCGCAGCAGGCAAGAGCCACAGCGGGGCACCCAGCAGGAGCTGGGCCAGCCGAGCCATCGGTGCCATCGGTGCCAGCCGGACGGTTCGACCGGCGAGAATCCGTCGTTCTGGCATCGTTCGGGTCATCATACGGTTTTCGTCGTGCGAGAATCGCGCCAAGAGGCGACCGCACCTCATCCACCTCGCGTTCTACTTCTGATCACTCATCGTCGCGCAACCGGCGCTCCACTCCTGGCGCGCCCTTCGTGACTCGGATCGCCGCCGCCGCGACCGCCGCGCCGGCCGACCCGGCAGCACCGTCGACGTACTCGACGAGCCGCTTGCGCTCGCTCGAGGTGAGCTCGCCGGGCGCCAGGGCGATCCAGGTCATTCCCGTGGCGCGGCCGGCCTGAAGCTCGACGGCCAACTCGAAGCCGCCGGCATGCCGGTCCGCCAGATCCACGGCAATCGCGTCGAATCCTCCGCCAGCGGCCTGCGCCTGCGCACGGCTCCGCGTCGGCGGGCGGTGCGGCGCGAAACCGGCCTCGGCGAGCTCCCCATCGAGCTCGGGCGGCGCGTTACGCTCGGCCGATGCGAGCCAGACTTGGCGCCGTCCGGGGGCCGCGATCGGTCCCGAAGGGGGCGGCAGTCGGCTCGCCGGTGTCGCCAGCCGCAGCGCCGCGACGAGCTCGCCACCGGAGGCCGGCGCGAGCAGGATGCGCTCGAAGCTCGCCGCCACACCGCGCTCGCTGCCCGAGGCAAAGGCAAACAGCACCAGCGGAGTGCCCGCCCGCGAGAGATCGGGCTCGAGGGCAAGCAGGTTCGCCCAAGCCTCGAGGCGCGCCGGGAAGATGTCGACCGCGACCACCGCCGGACGCAGCTCGCGCACCATCCGACGGCCCTCCTCGCTGTCGGGTGCGCGTACGGCGAGAAAGCCCTGGCGTTCGAGATCGCCGGCCACCATGGTGAACCGTCCGCGGTCCGGCTCGAGCACCACCACCCGCGGCCGGTCCCCCGAGCCGGATTCGCGCAGCGCTGCCGGTTCGCCGAGTCCCTTGGCGCGCACCGTCGCATCCACCGGCAGCAGGATGCGGAAGGCGGCCCCTTCACCGACTGCCGACTCCACCTCGAGAACGCCGCCCAGGAGAGCGACGAACTGGCGCGTGATCGCCAGACCGAGCCCCGTGCCCGGGACCGTCTCACCGCGCGTCGCCAGCTGCTGGAAGGGCTCGAAGATACGTTCCTGGTCGGCGGGCTCGATCCCCGGCCCCTGGTCGGCGACGATGATCTCGTAGGTGTCGACGCCGAGGCTGGAGTCGCTCGCCGCGGCGAATCGGATGCGGACTTCGACCTCCCCCCCTTTGCTCGAGAACTTGATGGCGTTGGAGAGGAGGTTGAGGACCGCCTGACGGAGCTTCGCGACGTCGACGACGATCGCCGGCGCCTGGCCGCTGAAGGTCGCCTTGAGATGCACGCCCCGCGTCGAGCCATAGCCCTCCATCATCGCCAGAGCGCTTTCGATGATGGTCTCGAGGCTCGCCGGTTCGAGCTGCAGGTCCATCCTGCCAGCCTCGATCTTGGCCTGATCGAGCAGGTTGTTGATCAGGCGCAACAGCTGATTGCCGCTCTCGCGGATGTTCTCGAGGTAGCGCGCGTGGCGTGGCTCGAGCTCGCCGCCGAGACCGTCGGCAAGCAGCGCCGCGAAGCCCAGCACGGAGGTGAGCGGCGTACGCAGCTCGTGGCTCATCTTGGCCAGGAATTCGCTGCGATGCCGGTCGGCGAGCCGGATCCGTTCGTTGGCGCGGTCGAGCGCGTGGGCGTGCTCTTCGAGCGCCCGCGCGTAGCGGGCGAGATCGTCGGTGCGTTCGCTGACGTCCTTCTCGAGGGCACGGTTCCGGGCGCGGATACGCCGGGTGCGGAAGGTAGCCGCCGCGAAGACCGCCGTGATCACCCCCAGAGTCAGCAGCAGAGTCACCAGCCGACGCTGGTACCAGGCCGGCGAAACTTCGAGCGCCAGCGCGATCGGTGCGCTCCACGGGCCGCTGCCCAGAGCGGTGCGTGCCTCCAGGCGATACTGCCCCGGATCGAGGTTCGTGTAGTCGCGAAAAGCCTCGGACTGCGGTTCGGACCAGGTGCTCTCGAAGCCGACGAGCTGGAACTGGAACCGTAGTTGCGCCTCGCCACTCAAGGTGACCGCGCGCACATCGACCCGCAGATTCGAGTCCTGGTGCGCGAGCACGATCGGTTCGGCCCCGAGCAGCGGCTCGATCGTCCGGAAACGGCCGGAGAACGGCGCCCGCCATTCCCTGCCGCTGCGCGTCGCCAGACGCTCGAACTGCACCGGCGGAGGATCGGGCGGGCGCGCTTGGCCGAGATCGGCCGGAAAGGCGGTCACGCCCCCTTTGAAGCCGAACCAGAATCTCCCCGCCGTGTCGCGGGTGAAGGCGCTGCTGTGCGAAACCTCGCTCGCAATCGTTCCCGTTGCCCGATCGAACCTTGCCTGCACCGCGCCGAGACCTCCACGCGCCGCGGGATCGAAGCTCAGAACACCGTGGTTCGTCCCCAGCAAAAGCCTGCCTTGGCGGTCATCGGAGATTGTCAGCACGAGCGTGTCGGCGAGGCCGCTGGTGTAGGGGGCGAAGCGCGGCGGTCCCTTCCCCGGCTCGGAAGCGAGGCGCGCCAGGCGCGCGTATCCACCGATCCAGAGAGTGCCGTCGCTCGTCCGGCCGAGGGCCCGGACGCTGCCGGTATCGAGACCGGACTCTTTACCGACCTGGCGGAAGCGTTCGCCGTCGAGGTAGGAGAGGCCCTCACCATGGGCGACGAAGATGCGTCCGTCGGCGTCCTCGATGACGGCGTAGGCGCGGTCCGTGACCAGCCCGTCGGCCTTGCCGAACGTACGAATCTCGCTGCGGCGCCCGGAGGCGTCGAACCGCAGCCGGGTCAGACCATCGATCGAGCCCACCCAGATCGCGCCGCTACTGTCCTCGAACAGGCTCACGACGTAGTTTGCAGCCAGGCCGTCCGTAGTGTCGAGGGTCTCGAAGCCGCCCGCGGGCAGCAGACGCGAGAGCCCCTCCTCGCTGCCCACCCAGAGCTCCCCTCGGTGCGAGCGCAGCAGGGCCCAGACCCAGTTGTCCGGCAGCCCGTCGGCTTTTCGCCAGATACGCGCAGTGGGCTCACCGTCAGGACCGAAGGTGAGATGGCCCAGGCCGTTGACGGTACCGGCCCAGATTCCGCCGTTGCCGTCCGACACCAGGGCGAAGACCTGGCGATCCGGCAGCCCTTCGGCTTCGCCGTAACTCCAGAGGTCCTTGCGCACCAGTCGACTGATGCCACCCTCCGAGCCGATCCAAAGCGATCCTTCGCGGTCTTCGAGGAGGCTATGCACCTCGTTGTCCGCGAGACCGTTGCTCTCGCGCAGCAGGCGGCAGGGGTGGGCGTCGGGGAGCGGGCATAGGCCGACTCCGGCGGTGCTGCCAACAATGATCTCGCGCCCGTCGCGAGTCAGCAGCAGGGCATAGAGATCGTCGGCGGGCAAACCGTCCGCCACCGTGAGCCGCGTGAAGCGCTTGCCATCGAATCGCGAGAGGCCGCCTCCGCGGGTGGCGAAAAACAGCCCGCCGCTCTTGTCCTCGACGATGGCCCGTACCGAATCGTTGGCCAGACCGTCAGCGGTGGTGAAGACGCGGCAACTCCCCAGCCGTCCGGCCGGCTCGAGCGTGCAGCGCGTGACCCCCTGCCCGCGCGACCCTAGCCAAAGGGCGCCGTCGCTCGCCGGCAGCAACGAGTAGACATAGTCGTCCGCCAGGCCATCGGCGCGCAGAAAGGTGCGGAACTCCCTGCCGTCGTAGGAAACCAGGCCATGGTCGCTGCCGAACCAGAGCGCGCCGTGGCGGTCGAGCCCCGCCGACCAGATTGTTGCGCCGAGAGCCCCTCCGCGGTCGGCGTAGGAGGTGATGCGCTCGCCGTCATAAGAGGCGATTCCGCCATTGGTCCCGATCCACAGCGTGCCGTCGGTGGCCTCGACCGTGACCCGCGCCGTAGCGCTCGGCAGTCCGTCGGGAATCGAAAGCGTTCCGAAAGAAACGCCATCCCAGCGGCACAGGCCCCAGGTCGTGGAGACCCAGAGATAGCCGCGGCGATCTTGCAGCACGTGCCAGACCTGGGAGGCCGCGAGACCTTCGTCCGTGGAATAGACGGTGAAGGGGAGGCGCTGCGCCGCTGCGGCTCGCGGTCCCGCGAGGGCGATCGCTGAGATCGCTGAGATCACCGCCAGGCCGGCGAGCCGGCGAAGCCGATCGGCCGAAAACGATCGGATCGTCCATCTCCTTCCTGCGACAACGCGAATGCAACGAAACGCTACCATGCCCGACCCGCCGCAGGTCCTGCCGTCGAGGTGGGCCGGCGCCCGGACGGACTATTCGGTGGAGACCTTGCCACCTCCAGCGAGCGCCGCGATCAGCGAGTGCCACGCCAGCGTGGCACATTTTACCCGCATCGGAAAGTCCTTGACGCCGCAGAGCACGGCGAGCTTGCCCAGCGGCTCGACGTCGGC
>JBDTQT010000118.1:0-12010 GCA_039932055.1 Thermoanaerobaculia bacterium | reverse complement strand
CGACGATGATGCCGCCGATGAGCACCATGATGATGTTGGGAAAGCTGTAGATCGCATTCAACGTGCCGATCTGGGTGTCGGAGTAACCGAGCAGCTTCTGCAGTGAGTCGGCGAGCGGGCCGATCGAGTCGTAGACGTAGTAGTTGCCGAAGAGGGCGACGCTGATCAGCAGTAGCACCGTCCAGCGCAGGCTCCCCGGCGGCGGATTTGTCGGTGCGGGGCGTGCGGCGCGCGCGGTCATCGACCGCGCTTCTTCCGGTCAGGCATGGCGGGTCCTCTGGGTTGGGGGGCGGATCGAGGCGGGAGTCTACAGCTTTGGCTTCGCAGAGCCTGCTCCGTCCTCAAGTGTGCTCGGGGTCCTGTCCGGCCCGTCTCCCATGGGTGCTCGCAAGAGAAGCGCTCCGCGCGATCTGACTTCATACCGAGCCCTCGGTCCGGCCACCCCTCGTCGGGAGAGTTTCGAGAGAAACCCCTCGCGTTGCCTGGGGCGCTCTGGCACTCGGGATCCAAAGTGGGCGACCACGCTTCAAATAGGAGCCCACTTTGGATCCCGAGTGCCGGAGTGCCCAACCACCGACGTCCCGAACTGGAGTTCTTTAGTACCGGAGCGCCCCTGCCGCCGACGCCCCGCCGGCAAGCGGCAAGCGGTGGCTACTTCGTGGCGCCCGCCGCGGGAGCCGGCGCAGTCGCGGGTACCGGAAAGCCGCGATCGCGCATCAGGGCATCGATCCCGGCGTCCTTGCCGCGGAAGGCGCGATAGGCCTCGGCGGGGTCGACGGTGTTGCCGACCGCGAAGACGTGGTCGTAGAGCCGCTTCGCCATCTTCTTGTCGTAGGCACCGCCGGCCTCGGTGAACGCCTCCCAGGCATCGGCCGTCAGCGTGTCGGCCCAGAGATAGCTGTAGTAGCCCGCCGAGTAGCCGTCAGAAGAGAAGATGTGCGAGAACTGCGGCGTGCGATGGCGCATGACGATCTCGCGCGGCATATCGAGCGCCGCCAGGGTCTCGCGCTCGAATTTGTCCGGATCGATCGCGACGCCCCCGCCAGCGGCGGCGAGGTGGAGCTTCATGTCGATCAGAGCGCTCGCCAGGAACTCGACGGTCGCGAAGCCCTGATTGAAGGTCGCGGCGCGCTCGATTTTGGTGACCAACTCGCGCGGCATCGGCTTGCCCGTCTCGACATGCAGCGCGAAGCGGTCGAGCACCTCGGGCGTCGACAACCAGTGCTCGAGGAGCTGCGACGGAAACTCGACGTAGTCGCGCGCCACATTGGTGCCGGCGAGCGACGGATAGGTCACGTTCGAAGAGAGGCCGTGGAGGGCGTGGCCGAACTCGTGGAAAAGGGTCTCAGCGTCGGTCCAGCTGACCAGGATCGGCTCGCCGGCCTTGCCCTGCACGAAGTTCGAGTTGTTCGAGACGATCGTCTTGACCTCGTGGTCAAAGCGCTCCTGGTTGCGGTAGGCGTTCATCCAGGCGCCGGAGCGCTTGCCGGGCCGGGCATAGGGATCGAAGTACCAGAGGCCGACGAGCTCGGCGGCGTCGTTGGTCACCTTCCAGACGCGCACATCGGGGTGATAAACCGGCACGTCGGTGACCGGCGTGAAGTGCAGGCCGAGGAGCTCGCCCGCCACCCAGAACATCCCTTCGCGGAGCTTCTCGAGCTGCAAGTAGGGCTTGATCTCGTTCTCGTCGAGGTCGTAGCGCTCTTTGCGCACCTTCTCGGCATAGTAGCGGTAGTCCCAGGGCTCGATGGGGTTGGCGGAGCCGGCGATCTTCTGCATGTCGGCGACCTCTTCGTGGACACGCGCCACCGCCGGCTTCCACACCGCCTCCATGAGCTCGAGCGTGCGCGCCGGGGTCTTCGCCATCGAGTTCTCGAGGCGGCGCTCGGCGTGGTTGGCGTAGCCAATCAACTTGGCGCGTTCGCCGCGCAGCATCAGAATCTCGGTGATGCCCTTGTTGTTGTCGTGCGCGTCGCCGTTGTCGCCGCGGCTGTAGTAGGTGCGCCAGACTTTCTCGCGCAGATCGCGGCGCTCGGAATAGGTCAGGAACGGCTCCATCGACGAGCGCGTGTTGAGGATCGCCCACTTGCCGTGATGGCCACGGGACTCGGCGGCGGCGCTGGCGGCGGCGCGCAGAGAGGACGGCAGACCCGCGAGGTCGGCCTCCTTGTCGAGCACCAGGACGTAGTCGGTCTCGTCGGCGAGAACGTTCTGGCTGAACTGCGTGAACAGGGTCGCGAGACGCTGGTTGATCTCCGACAGGCGCTTCTTGGCGGCGCCGTCGAGCTTCGCCCCGGCGCGCACGAAGTTGGTGTAGTCGAGCCAGACCAGACGCTGCTGCTCAGCGGAGAGGCCGGAGGTCTCGCGCTTCTCGTAGACCGCCGCAACGCGCGCGAAGAGCTTCTCGTTCTGGGTGATCTGGTCGGAGAAGGCCGCCAACTTCGGCGCCATCTCGAGCTCGACCGCCTGCACCTCGGGAGTGCTCAGGGTGCCGGCGAACACCTCGAAGACCGTGTTGACCCGATCGAGGGTGCGGCCGGCGCCTTCGAGGGCGGCGATCGTGTTGGCGAAGGTCGCCGGTTCGGGGTTGCCCGCGATGCGGTCGATCTCGGCGAGCTGCTCGGCCATCGCCACCGTCAGGGCCGGCTGGAACTGCTCAGCCTGCGCCGCGGCGAAGGGCGGCACGCCGCCGTAGGGACCACTCCAGGGGGCGAGCAGCGGATTGACGGCAGTTTCGGCGGCCAGCGCCGCACCAGCGGCGCTGCCGGCAAGAAGGGTGGCGAGACCGAGTCCGGTCAGCAGGGGGTTGGACATGTCTTCCGTCTCCATGTTCTTCATCGATCCAATCGGGAAGGCCGCCAGCCGGCGGCGGCGAAGGAGCTCTATCTTAGGACACCCGGCAAGGCCGGGACGACCGCCCCAGCGGGTAGCTCAGGCGAGCTTCGCCTCGAGCTCCGCCCAGCGGGCGTAAAGCCGTTCGACCTCGGTCTGGGCGGTGGCGAGGGCGGCGAAGCGCTCGTGGAGCAACGCCGCTTCGCTGGCAATCGCCGGATCTTCGGCGGCTCGCCGGCGCTCTCCGAGATCGGCCTCGGCGGAGAAGATCGCCGCCTCCATGCCGTCCCACTCGCGCTGCTCCTTGTAGGAGAGGCGCTTGGTCGCCGGCTTAGGCCCGCTGGCCCGGCCGGCGGGTCCAATCCCGGGCCGATTGCCGCCGGCGGCGGTTGCGGCGCGCGCGGCGCTCTCCTTGTTGCGGATCGCCGGCGCGCCACCGCCGAGCTCAGCGGCGTGCTTCGCGCGGCGCGTCTCCTCCCACTGGCCGCTGTCGGTGTAGTGCTGGGCGCGGCCGTCTTCGATCGCCAGGATGCCGGTCGAGACGCGGTCGAGGAGGTAGCGGTCGTGGGTGACCAGAACGAGCGCCCCGGGGAACTCGAGCAGGCTCTCCTCGAGGACCTCGAGGGTGGCGATGTCGAGGTCATTGGTCGGTTCGTCGAGGATCAGCAGGTCGGCCGGTTGCAGCATCAGGCGAGCCACCAGGATGCGCGCCTGCTCGCCCCCCGAGAGGCTGCCTACAGGCGTGTCGAGCTGCTCGGTGCGGAACAGGAAGCGCTTCGCCCAGGCGGCGACGTGGACCACCTCGCCAAGATGGATCACCGAGTCGCTGTCCGGCGCGAGCGCGCGGCGCAGCGTCAGCTTGCGGTCGAGGGTCTCGCGCCCCTGCTCGAAGCGGACGATCTTCAGGAACGGGGCGCGTTCGATCTCGCCGGCGTCGGGCGTGAGCGTGCCGTCAAGGAGCGACAGCAGCGTCGTTTTGCCGCTGCCGTTCAGGCCGAGGAGCCCGAGCCGTGTGCCCGGGCCGAGCAGCAGATCGACGTCCGCGAAGATCGTCCGGCCGTCGAACGCCTTGGCGATCCCCTTGGCTTCGAGCAGCCGCTTGGTGCCGCGGCCCGAGGCCTTGAAATCGATCCCGGCGCGCGGACCAGCGGCACGCCCCCGGACATCGGCGAGCTCACCCAGGAGGTCGTTGGCGCGGTCGATGCGGGCTTTGGACTTGGTCGTCCGCGCCTTGGGGCCGCGGCGCAGCCAGTCGACCTCGATGCGTGCCCGGTTGGCGAGCGCCTCCTCGTAGTCCTTCTGGTTCTTGAGCACCTCGTCGCGTTTCACCAGCAGGTCGCTGTAGGTGCCGTCGACCGAGAGGATCCCCTCCGGGTAGACGCGGTCGAGCTCGAGCATCCGGCGGGAGACGTTCTCGAGGAAGTAGCGGTCGTGAGAGACGACGACGAAAGCCTGCGCCGCCTCGACCAGCAGCTCCTCGAGCTCGAGGATCCCTTCAAGGTCGAGATGGTTGGTGGGCTCGTCGAGGAGCAGCAGGTCGGGCTGGCGGGCGACCTCGCAGGCGATGGCGAGGCGCTTTTTCCAGCCGCCGGAGAGCGCCCCCACCGGCAGCTCGCGTTCGCTGCGATCGCGGAAGCCGAGCCGCCCGAGCGTGCGCGCGGCGCGTGCCTCCTTCTCGTACTCCTCGAGCGGCTCGCCGGCAAGCGCCGCGATGACCACCTCCTCGGCGGTCGCCTCCGCCGGGAAGCGGGCGTCCTGCTCGACGTAGCCGACCCGGACACCCTTGCGCAGCGAGAGCTGCCCATGGTCGGGCTCCAGCTGCCCGGCGAGAATCCGCAGCAGCGTCGACTTCCCCGAGCCGTTCGGGCCCACGAGCCCTACCCGGTCGCCCTGAAAGAGGCCAAAAGAAAGATCCTTGAACAGCGGGCGGGCGCCGAACTGATGCGACACACCCTCGCAAGACAGGAGCAGCGGACGATTGGAAGAACTGACGCTCACGCGCCATTCTCTCGCGAAACGGGGGGCGGGCGCTGCGGCACTACCTGTCGCTGAGGTTTGCCGCTACCCGCTTGTAGGCCTCGCGGAAGGGAATGCCCTGCTCGACGACCAGGCGGTTGGCCTCTTCGGCCGCGAAGAGCTCGGGCGGAAGCTCGCCGGCGGCGGGCAGAAACCTGAGGCGCGGCAGGGTCGCGGCAAGCAGTTCGGTCGTGGCGCGGGCGAGATCGCAGGCCTTGAACAGTGGGGCCTTCAAGAGCTGCAGGTCGCGGTGGTAGCCGGAGGGGAGCTTGGCGGGAATCGCCAGCGCTTCGATGAGCAGGCCGAGCGAGGTCGCGCCGCGGCCGCGCACGAGCTCGAAGAGGTCGGGGTTGCGCTTCTGCGGCATGATCGAGCTGCCGGTGGTCATCTCTTCCGGCAGCTCGACGAAGGCGAACTCGCGGGTCGCGAAGAGAACCAGATCCGCGGCGAGGCGGCCGCAGTCGCTCATCAGCAGGTGGATCTCGAACAGCAGCTGCGCCTCGGCCTTGCCGCGCGAGAGCTGCACCGCAGTGATCGGTTCCTGGGTGGCGGCGAAGTCGAGCGCCCGGCGCGTTGCCTCGCGATCGATGTCGAGACCGGGCGTGCCGTAGCCGGCCGCCGAGCCGAGCGGGTTCTGGTCGATGCGGCGCAGGCAGCCAGCGAGGCCCTGCGCGTCGTCTTCGAGGCCGGCGGCGAAGCCGCCCGCCCAGAGCGCCACCGACGACGGCATCGCCGGCTGGAGGTGGGTGTAGCCCGGGAGCGCGAGGTCGGGATGTACTGCCGCGACCTCGCCGAGCGCCGCGGCCACGGCGCGGGCACCGGCGGCAAGGGCGGCGACCTCATCCTTCATCCACAGCCGGAGCGCCGCCAGCACCTGGTCGTTGCGCGAGCGCCCGAGGTGGACCCGGCCGCCGGCCGCGCCGATCTTCTCCGTGAGCCGACGTTCGAGGGCCGTGTGGACGTCTTCGTCGGCGAGCTCGACCCGCCAGAGGCCCTGGGCGTGCTCAGCGGCGAGCGCCGCGAGACCGGCGGCGATCGAAGTGAAGTCGGCCGCCGTGAGCAGCCCCTGGTCGCGGAGCATCGCCGCGTGGGCGCACGATGCCCGGACGTCGTGGGCCACCAGGCGATTGTCGGACTGCGCGTCCTCGCCGGCGGTATAGGCGAGCACCTGCTCGTCGAGCGGCTTGCCCTTGTCCCAGAGTCGGCTCATGCAGTCCCTCCCATTGCCGCCGCCAACTCGAGCAGCAGCCGTTCGTAGAACTCCGCGCCGGCGACGATCTCATCTTCGAGGACGAACTCGTCCGGCCGGTGCGAGCGCTCGCTCTGCCCCGGCCCGACCTTGAGCGCCGGGATGCCGCGGAAGAAGGTGAGATCCGACAGCGTCGCCGAGCCGTAGAGGCGCGCCATGGGCCGCGCCCGCAGGGCGGCGGCGACGAGCGCCGACTCCGGGTCGGTGGCGACCGGTACCAGACGGTCGGACAGGACGACGACCTCGCTCTCGACGGCGGCCCGCAGCCGCGCGAGCAGCGCCGCCGGCGGCTCGGCCGGCACGGTACGGCAATCGAGCACCGCGCGCGCTTCGGCCGGCACGACGTTGCGCGCCGAGCCGCCCGAGACCACCGTCGGTTCGACCGTGGCGCGCCCCAGGTACGGATCGACCGGCCCTTCGGGCAGCACCGCGATCGCCGCGATGTCCCGTGCAAGGGCGACGATCGCGTTGCGGGCGCTGAGCGTCCGCGCGTGCGCGGCGTGCGCCGCCTCGCCGCGCGCGACCAGCTCGAGAACCAGCAGCCCCTTCTGCGCCACCGCGAGGTCGAGGCCGGTCGGCTCGCCGACCACCGCCATCGCCGGCTCGATCTCCCGGCGGGCAAACTCCGCGACGATCTCCGCCGTTCCCACGCTCTTCGTCTCCTCCCCGCGCACCAGGGTCAAAGCCAGGGTGAAGGGAAGATCGACCTCCGCCACCGCGAGGAACGCCGCGGTCATCGCCGCCACCGCGGCCTTGGCGTCGTTCGCCCCGAGCCCGAAGACCTTGCCCGCTTCGCTCGCAGGCTGGAAAGGCTCGCGCGTCCACCCTGGCGCGAGCGGAACGGTATCGACATGGGTGTTCAACACCACCAGCGCCACGCTCTCCAGACCTCCCTTTACCGGAGCCTTTCCTGTCCAAGCGACGAGGCTGCCACCTACGCGCTCGGTCGTCAGCCCGCGATCTTGAAGAAAAGCCAACAACCAGGAGACGATGGCGACTTCGTCGCCCGAGACCGACGGCGTCGCCACCAGGTCGCGGTGCAGGGCGAGGAGCTCCTCGCGGCTCAGGCGCACGGCGGTCTCATGCCCCCACGGGCGTCTCGTGCAGGGCGGCGACCGATGGTACGACGAGCGTGCCGATGCCCTCGTTGGTGAACAGCTCGACGAGCAGCGCGTCCGGGGTCGCGAACGGCACCAGGTGAACGCGCGGCACGCCGCCCTCGAGGGCGCGGACGATCGCCCGCGACTTGGGGAGCATGCCGCCGGTGAGCGCGCCACGCGACTCCAGCCCGGCGAGCGCCGCGAGATCGACCAGCGACACCAGCGAGGCCGGATCGTCGGCACGTTCGAGAATCCCCGGCACCGCCACCGCGAAGAGCAGCTTCTCCGCACCCAGAGCGACCGCGAGCTCGGCGGCGATGGTGTCGGCGTTGACGTTGAGGATGGCCCCCTGTTCATCGGCGGCGAGCGGCGCCACGACCGGCACGTAGCCGTCGTCGAGCAACTTCTGCACGAGCCGCGGATGCACCGCCACGACGTCGCCGACGAAGCCGTAGTCGACCGCCGCCGCCAGCCGGTCCGCCGCCGGTACCAGCGGGCGTTTGTGCGCCTCGACGAGGTCGGCGTCGACGCCGGAGAGGCCGACCGCCGCCACCCCCGCCCGTCGACAGGCGGCGAGGAGCGTCGTGTTGACCTTGCCGGCCATCGCCATGACGGCGGCCTCGAGGGTCGCCGCGTCGGTCACCCGGCGGCCGTCGATCTTCTGCGTCGCGAGCCCCAGGCGATCGGCGAGCGCGGTCGTCTGCGGCCCGCCGCCGTGCACCAGCACGACGCGAATGCCGAGACGGTGCAGGACCTCGATCTGCTCGAGGAAGAGCAACAGACGGCTCTCCTCCTCGATCGCCTCGCCCGAGAGCTTGACCACGAAGGTCTTGCCCTGGAAGAGACGGAGGTAGGGCAGGGCGTGCTTCAGGCCCGCCACTTCGCTCATGCGGTCGCTGCGCTGTCCGACGTCTTTCATCGCTTCTCCTTGGTTTTGCTGCCGCCGTCCAACCGGACCCGCGGGGAACCGGCGCCAGCGAGCATCCGGTGCAGCACCGCCATCTGCACCCAGAGACGGTTGTGCGCCTGCTGCACCACGACGCTGCGCGGCGAATCGAGCACAGCGTCGGCAACGACGACGTTGCGCCGCACCGGCAGGCAGTGCATGAAGCGGGCTTCGCGGGCACCGTCGAACCAGCTCTCCGCGACGCACCACGACGCGAGGCCGGCGCGCAGCTCCGACTCCTTCGCCGCGTCACCATAGTGCGCCGCCGAGGCCCACGACTTGGCGTAGACGATTGCCATGCCGGCGAGCGCCGCCGCCCGGTCGTCGGTCTCGACGACGCTGCCGCCGTTCACGGCCGCCAGCCGGCGAGCCTCGGCGACCAGCGGCGCCGGCAGGGCGTAGGCCTCGGGAGAGAGCACCGTCACCGCCATGCCGCGCAACGCGGCCATCCGCAGCACGGCGGCCGGCACGGCGAGAGGCAGCGCCTTCGGGTGATTCGCCCACGACAGGACGAGCTTGGCGTGCCGTCCGACACCGAGATCGTCCAGCGTCTTCCAGTCGGCGAGCGCCTGGCAAGGGTGGTCGATGGCCGACTCGAGGTTGACCAGCGGCTTCGGCGAAAGCGCCGCGAGATCGCGGAAATTCGCGTCGGCGAGATCGGCGGCGAGGTCGGTGCCGGAGGCAAAAGCGCGCACACCGAGAACGTCGGCGTAGCCGGCGAGCACCGGGATCGCTTCGCGCACGTGTTCTGAAGCTTCACCGTCCATCACCACACCGGTGCGCGTCTCGAGTTTCCAGCTCGAGCTCCCGGGGGCCACCACGAAGCTCGTCCCACCGAGTTTCGCCATCGCCGCCTGCATCGAGGCGAGGGTGCGCAGCGACGGGTTGAAGAACAACAGCCCGAGGATCTTCCCCGCCAGCGCCTGCGGGTCACCCAGCTCTTCGAGCCGGGCTGCGAGCCCGAGGAGGTCGACGATCTCTTCGCGCGGCAGCTCGGCGAGAGTCAGAAACTGCTTCATTGCGCCAGCCCGGAGAGCGCCGTGGCGAGGAGAGCGACATGCTCCGGGCCGAGGGTGAGCGGCGGCAGCAGCCGGACGACGAACGGATCGTCGCTCGTCCCGACGAGAATGTCGCGCGCCAGAAGCTCCGCCTGAATCTCCTTTGCCGGCCGCCGGGTGCGCAGACCGAGGAGCAGCCCTTCGCCCTGGACGGCGACCACCGGGCCGCGGCCCGCGAGAGCGAAGAGCGCGCGCGAGACGACGCGCACCCGCGGCATGAGCCCCTCCTCGACGATCGCGGCGAGTGTGGCTGCGATCGCCGCGCCGACCAGCGGCCCGCCGCCGAAGGTCGTCCCGAGATCGCCGGCGGCGAGCGTCGGCAAAGCCTCCGGACGGGCGATGAGCGCGGCGGCGGGAAGGCCGCCGGCGAGGCCTTTGCCGACGGTGAGGATGTCGGGTGTCACGCCGTGCAGCCGCGCCGAAAACGGCGCGCCGCTGCGTCCGAGGCCGCACTGAACCTCGTCGAAGATCAACAATGCGCCGGCCCGGGCGGTGGCTTCGCGCGCCGCCAGCAGAAAGTCGCGCCCGAGCGCGTAGGCGCCGGCGAGGCCCTGCACCGGCTCGAGGATGAGCGCGGCGGTGTTGGCGTCGACCGCCTGAGCGAGCATGCCGAAATCGCCACGCGGCACGAACTCGACTGCGAACGGCTTCGCCGGAAAGCCGTACCAGCGCTCGCCTCGCCAGGAGACCGCGGCGGCGGCGGCGGTGCGGCCGTGAAAGGCGCCTTCGATGGCGACGACCTTCTTTCGGCCGGTTTTGCGGAAGGCGAGACGCAACGCGTTCTCGTTCGCCTCGGCGCCGCTGTTGACGAAGAAGGCCTGTTCGAGTCCGTCGGGGGCGAAGCCGACCAGCGCCTCCGCCGCCCGTCCGCGAACGAGATTCGGCACCGCATTCGACTGGAACTGAAGCTCGCCGGCCTGGTGCGCCAGCGCCGCGAGCAGGCGCGGATGGCCGTAACCCAGGAGCGCCACGGCGTGCCCGCCGTAGAGATCGAGGATCCGCCGGCCGTCGCGGGTTTCGAGCCAGACGCCTTCGCCGCGCACCGGCTCGATGGGCAGATGCTTGTAGACCGGCAGCAGATAATGGGCTTCGAGCTCCGCCGCTGAGGGCTCCGCTCCGATTTGCGCTCCCTGCAGGGGGCTGGCGATCATCTCTTCCTCTCCCACTTCAAAACCATCCGAGGCTCGCGGCAGCGAGGCCGGTCGTCTCGTCGAAGCCGTAGATCCGGTTCAACCACTGCACGCCGCCGCCCGCCGCTCCCTTGACCAGATTGTCGATCGCCACGGTGAGGGCGATCGACTCGCCGGCGCAGGCGACGCCGATACGTGCCCGATTCGTGCCGACGACATCGGTGAGCGCGGGCGGCGTCGCCGCGACCGCGACGAACGGGCTGGCGCCGTAGAAGTCCGCCAGTTCGGCGGCGATCTCCGCCGCGCTCGACCGGCCGCCGGTCGCTCGAGAGGCCGCCAGCCGCCCCTGCACCGAAGCGTAGATGCCGCGCGCCTGCGGTCCCGAGAGGGGGACGAAGTCGATCTCCGGGCGAGCCCCATGGGCCGCCGCGGCGGCGAGCGCGGACATCTCGGGAGCATGACGATGGGCGAGCGGCGAGTAGGCTGCGACGTTGCTGCGCCGCGCCGGATGGTGGGTCTTCTCGCCAAGCGCGCGGCCGCTGCCGGTCGAGCCGGTGACCGCCGTCACCGCGAAGCGCGGGAGAGCGAGATCTCGCGCGAGGAGCGGCACGATCGCCAGCAGCACGGCGGTGGTGAAGCAGCCCGGATGCGCGACGTACACGCTCCCGCCGCCACGGACGCGCGACCCGGCGGTCCGCTTCACCGGCTCGACATGCTCCGGAAGGGCGCGGACGAAGCGCGACAGCAGGCCGGGCGCCGGATGCGGGTGGCCGTAGACCGCGGCGTACTCGGCGGGGTCGGCGAAGCGGAAATCGGCGGAGAGGTCGACCACCGAGAGCTCGACCGCGGCGCGCTCCGCGAGCTCGAGCGCGCGCGCCACGAGCGCCGCCGAAGCGCCGTGCGGTGCGGCGGAGACCAGGGCGCAGCGCGCCGGAGCGCGCGGCAGGGCCGCGAAGAGCGTCGGCAGCGTGTCGAAGGCGGTGAAGTCGAGACCGTCGATCGACCCGGCGAGGTGCGGGAACGCCTCAACGACCGGTGCGCCGACGCGGCTCTCCGACACAACGGCGGCGAGGGCGAAGCCGGGATGTGTGGCGAGGAGGCGCACCAGCTCGCCGGCGACGTAGCCCGAGCCGCCGAGAACGACGACAGGGATCTTGCCGCTCAACGGGTTCCCTCGAACACCGACTCGGGATCCGCGACAGCCGCCGCGGGCGGGCGCGGCGCGAGGCCGAGACGCGCGAGGACCGTCGCGGCGAGCGCCTCCGGCGAGGTGCGCGCGTTGGCCGCCGGCACACCCATGCGATCCTCGATCAGGCGAACGCCGACGGCGTTGTCCGTCGCCGGCCCGGTGACCGCCACCGGCTCGATGCCGTAGTCGCGCCGCAGCAGCTCGATGCCGCCCCAGGCGGCGACCGGATCGTTTGCTGCCAGCACGACGGCGGTGAAGGCGGCGCGCAGGTCGGGATCCGCGAGAATCGCATCGACGCCATAGGCGCCGAGCAGGCCGTCGCCGAGCTCGAGCACGATCAGGTCCGCGCGCTCTGCGGTCTGCGCCGCAAGCCGGGTGAGCAGCATGCGCGTCGCCTGCGCCGAGTTCTTCGCCGTCGTCGAGACCACGCCGAGATCGGTGAAGATCGCCGTGGCGCGCGCGCCGGCGTCCTCGAGCGCCAGGATGTCGC
>JBDTQT010000117.1:0-12031 GCA_039932055.1 Thermoanaerobaculia bacterium | reverse complement strand
GTGCTCGAGAAGCGCGAGCAGGTGCTGGCGCTCGACGAGGGGCTGCTGCAGTTCGCGGGCGAAAAGCCCTACGTCGAGGTCGAGACCGCGCCGCAGAAGTTCGAGCGCCGCGACATCACCACCGGCATCTCCGACGGCATTAAGATCGAGATCGTCTCCGGCCTCACCACCGACGACAAGGTCAAGAACCCGAATACCGATCTCGCCCCGCCGAAGAAGTAGGCCGCGGGGCCGCGGGCCTCGCTGGTCCCTGGCTAAGAAAAGCTCAGTAAAACGGATGGCGGATGGGGCAGCTCCGGCAAGTTCGGAGCTGCCGTGGGCATCCTTATCCTTTCTCACGGCTCTCCGCCCAGCGTGTGCCCCCGACCATGGCCTGACTTTGGGCCATGTAGCGTAGTCTTCTCGGCATACCAGGCGAGAACGGAATTCGCCTGCTTTGTTGGATCGCTCGCGGGAGGAAATGGAAGAATGGAATTCCGCGGAATTTCGGCTTGCAACTCACTCTACCGGATCGCCGCTGCTCTCGTAGCTTGCGTGCTCAGCGGCGCTGCAACCACTCCCGCCCAGCTGTCTCCCAATGGCGACCAGTTCCAGGTCAACAGCTACACAACGAGCTACCAGACCCGTTCGACTGCGGCGACGGATGATCAGGGCAACTTCGTAGTCGTTTGGAGCAGCGACGGTTCCAACGGCACGGATATCTCGGACAGCAGCATTCAGGCCCAGCGTTTCGCCCCAGACGGCACAGCCCTCGGCGGCCAGTTCCAGGTCAACACCTACACGACGGACTTCCAGGGCTATCCGGCGGTGGAGGCGGACCGGCAAGGTGGGTTCCTCATCGCCTGGGTGAGTCTGGGTTCGAACGGGACCGATACCGGACCCGACAATCCGAGCATTCAGGCGCAGCGGTACGATGTCGACGGCGGTGTTCTGGGGGGAGAGTTCCAAGTCAACAGCTACACGACCGGCGGTCAGACCTACCCGGCGATGGCGTTCGACGATCTGCACAGATTCGTCGTCGCCTGGATCAGTTCTGGCTCGAGCGGCACCGACACGAGCGGCGCCAGTATCCAGGCTCAGCGGTACGATGCCAGCGGTGCGAGGCTTGGCGAGGAGTTTCAGGTCAACTCCTACACGACGGGCAATCAGTTCACACCGGCGGTGGCGATGAACGCTCAGGGGGGCTTCATCATCGCCTGGCACAGCTTCGGCTCCGCCGGCACGGACACGGAAGAAACGAGTATTCAGGCCCAGCGCTTCGACTCTGGCGGCGCACCCCTGGGGGAGCAGATCCAGGTCAACACCTATACGACCAGCCTGCAGTATGCGCCGGTCGTGGCGGTCGCCGATCAAGGCAACTTCGTCGTCGCCTGGGGCAGCGACGGCTCGGACGGCACGGATGCCAGCTACTCCAGCAGCCAGGCGCAGCTCTTCGACGCCAATGGCGATCCCGTGGGGGGGCAGTTCCAGGTCAATACCTTTACCCTGGGCCTGCAGCATGGCGCGAGGTTGGCAATGAACAGGCGCGGCGAATTCGTCATCAACTGGTCGAGCACGGGCTCGAGCGGCACGGATTCCGACAGCTTCAGCATCCAGGCGCAGCGCTATGACGCGACCGGCGCAGCCATGGGGGGAGAGTTCCAGGTCAACTCCTACACCACGGGCCAGCAGAACGGTTCGGACGTGGCGATCGACAGCCGGGGAAATTTCGTCATCGTATGGAACAGCAGTGGCTCTACCGGCTCGGACACCGGCTCGGGGAGCATTCAGGCCCAGCGCTACGACGGACTTTTTCGCGACGATTTCGAAATCGGCGATATGTCCCGCTGGTCAGCATCCGTGCCGTAGGCGCTCAGCTCGCCGTTTTCAAGATGAGGCGCCGTGCACTCTGGCGCGAACTGTGAGCGTTTTCCGTTTCTTTTCTCGATGACCCAGTTTGGCTTCTCCTTCGCGCCGGCCTCCCTCGCGTCGCAGTCCTCTTCGCTGGGCACGGCGCTGATGGCGTTCGCACCCCGGTTTCTCACCGCAGGGGCCTATCTCGCTGCCTGGATCGTGCCGGCGCAGTTGCCGGCGGGGTTCGTGCAGGCGCTCTTTTTCGGCATGATTCTCGAGTTCCTGCTCCTGCATTCCTACGCGTTCCTCAATTTCGTCGCCGGAACGGAGAAGGGGGCGAGTTGGGGCGACCGCTTGCGCGCTTCTCTCGTCGTGCTCGGTTTCGGCGCGTTCTACCTGCTGATGGGGGGAGCGCTCAGCTGGGCGACGCACTCGACGACGCCGATCTGGACGATCGTCTGGCTCCTCGGTGGGCGCATTTTCGAGATCGCCATGGCCGGCGAGGCGGCGTCCGGCGCAGCGCAATCGCGCACCGAGTCGTGGCTGCGCCACCTCCTGCTGTATTTCTTCCTCGCCGTCCTCACCGCGATCGTGCCGCTGCCTGCTTTCGGCCTGTCGCCGGAGATCGTGGCGAGCTTCGCGCTGCCCGGCTCGGGCAGCTGGATCGAGCAGCCGCAGCGGGCGCTCGCCTTCGGCGCCCTCTACTTCGGCCTCGGGGCCTGGTTCGATCTGCGTTCCCGAGGAACCCGCTGACGGGAGCGGCGTCCCGCCGGATCGCACTTCGCGAGGTCTGTTTTATGATTCGCCGCATGGACCGACATCGGGGAGTCTCTGTGTTCCACGCCGCTCGAGCGAAGTCGCTGCGCAAACCAGCCCTCTTCCACCTCTCGACGCTGACGATCCTGGCGGCGCTCGCGGTGTCCGCCGCGAGCGCGCAGCCCGGGCCGGCGGGTGGTGGCGCCCTCGTGCCGGCGCTCGATCACGACGGCGCACCGTCGCCCGAGTTTGTCGCCGCGGTCCAGGCCAGCCGGGCGCGACTGCTGCTCGAGAACCGTCTGCCCCTACCCGACTCTTCACTGACGACCAACTTCGCCTTCCCGCTGCGCCGCAGCGGCGTGGGTTACTTCTTTCTCAACGGCACGTCGAATTTTGTCGATCAGCAGACCGGAAGTGCGGCGATCCTGGACTGGAACTGCGGCAACCGCACTTACGACGCCCACCGTGGAACCGACCTCTTCACCTACCCGTTCGGCTGGCTGCTCATGGATGAATCGAAAGTGGAAGTCGTCGCCGCTGCCGCCGGGATCATCCTCGAGAAGTCCGACGGTGAAGTGGATCGCAGCTGTGCTCTGGGGACGCCCGACGAAGGCAACTACGTCGCGCTCGAACATCCAGACGGCTCGGTGAGCGCGTACTTTCACATGAAGATGAACTCGGTGACGACGAAGACGGTCGGGTCGGCCGTCGCCGCCGGCGAGTATCTCGGCGTCGTGGGAAGCTCCGGCAACTCGACCGGTCCGCATCTGCACTTCGAGGTCTATTCCGACGCGATCTTCGATATCGCCCATCTGGTCGATCCGTGGAACGGTACGTGCGACTCGTTGGCCGGCGGAAGTCAGTGGATCTCCCCGCCGCCGTACCGCACGCCGCGCGTCAACGCGATACTCACCGCTGACGCACAGCCCGGGTTCCCCGCCTGCCCGGCCCAGGAGATTCCGCACGAGAAACGGTTGTTCAACGCGGGAGATCCCATTCACTTCGTTCCGTTCCTCACGGACGAGCTCGTTTCGACGCCGAAGACGCTCAAGCTCATCCGCCCCGACGGGTCGGTCCACTCCGAGTGGAGCCACACCACGAACGCGGACTACTCGAACAGCTGGTGGTTCTGGTACTGGGGCGCGTTCCCGGGCGAGACACCGCAACGCGGGCGCTGGGTCTTCCAGGTGACGATCGACGGCCATGCCTACGATCGGGCCTTCTGGATCGACACTCTGTTCGCGGACGACTTCGAGAACGCCAACACGAGCAGCTGGAGCTTGACCGCGCCCTGAAATTGGCCCGTGCGTCTCTGCGAAGTCGAAAGCCCTTTCACATAAGGGCCCTCCTGCCAGGGAAGGTAGTGCTTCTACTTCCTGGGAGACTTTCTGGTTAGTTCGCTGGTGGTGCCTGCGGCGGCACTGGCTTGGCGCGCAGCTCTTCGACCCATTGGATGAATTCTGCGTGCTCGCCGCGGACTGCGTTGGCGATGACGCCCTCGCGCTCGAGCCAGCGGCCGTAGAAGGAGGCCAGAGCGGCCTCCTCCTTCGAGCCGACGGCGGGGAGGCGGACGAGGTCGAGCGCCGTCTTCTCGTAGCGGGCAATCTCCTCCGGATCGATCGCTCCCGACGGCGGATTCGTCGGGAAGATTCCCTGAATGCCGAGCTCCAGCCGGCCGTTCGGCGGCGGCGTCGCTTCGGCGGCGAGGGGTCGCCCCGCGCGGTCGAGGCGCAGCCGAGCGTAGGGCGTAGAAACGCGGATGCCGTCGGCAGCGCTGCGCGCATCGAAGCCATAGGCGTAGGCGTGCCGCACCCAGACGGTTCGCGCATCGGGCGGCCAGGTGAGCGGCAGCGGCGGGGTCAAGTGGCGCTGCCAGAGAAACGGCGGCGGCGCTGTCGGCAGGCTCGGCGCGACCCTCTTCCAGATCGGATCCAGCAGGGTGCCCGCGCCGTCATCGCCCGGCGGATTCCCGCCCGGCGCGCTGCTCGCGATGATCGTCATGCCGGCGAGAAGGGTCAACGGCAGGAGAGAGAGCGAGGTGAGGCGTGTGCGCACGATTCCTCCGGCGTTTCAGGCGTCGTCGTCGCTCCCGCTGGCGGCGGCCGACGCCACAGGTCGAGGAGCGATTTCGAGCGGTGAAGGCGCGTTCAGCGTTTCGCCGCTGGCCGCGCCCAGCTCTTCGAGTTTCCTGCCCTGCGGCATGACCCGGGTTTCGAACGAGCCCACCGCCTCGTTGTACTTCGAGAGCGCCGAGGTCAACCCCCTGCCGACGCCGCCCAGATGCGTCGCGAAGGTGCGCAGGCGGTTGTAGAGCTCGCTGGCCGCGTCACTGATCGCACGGGCGTTGGTCGCCAGCGACTCCTGACGCCAACCGTAATGAACCGTCTTGAGTAGAGCGACGAGCGTAGCGGGCGTGACGATGAGGACGCTCTGCTGAAATGCCTCCTCGATGAGTTGCGGGTCGTACTCGAGCGCGGCCGAGAAGATCGCTTCGCTGGGAAGAAACAGGACGACGAACTCCGGTGCGTCGTTGAACTGGTCCCAGTAGCTCTTTGCCGAGAGCTTTTTCAGGTGATCACGCACCTGCCGCGCATGCCGAACGAGCGCGATCTTGCGCGCTTCCTCGTTGGGAGCTTCGATCGCAGCGAGGTAGGCATCGAGGGGGGCCTTCGAGTCGACGACGACCTGCTTGCCGCCGGGGAGCTTGACGACGAGGTCGGGGCGGAGCTTGCCGTCCGTCGCCTCGACGGTCTCCTGGGTGCGAAAGTCGACGAACTCGACCATGCCGGCGAACTCGACCGCCCGCTGGAGCTGCATTTCACCCCAGCTGCCGCGAACCTCGGGTCGGCGCAGCGCCGTGACCAGTTTGCCGGTCTCCAGCTGGAGCTTTTCCTGCGTCATCACGAGGCTCTTCACCTGCATCGAGAGCGATCCGTAGGCCTCGTGACGCTGCGTCTCGATCCGCCGGACCTCGGCGTCGACCTTCTCCAGCGATACCTTCATCGGCGCCAGCAGCGCCGCGATCGCCTGCTGGCGCTGCTCGAGGTCGCCGCGAGATTCACTCTGCAGTCTTTCGAGATTCTGTTTTGCGAGGTCGAGGAACTGCTGGTTGTTGCGCGACAGGGCATGCGAGGCGAGATTCTGGAAGGCGTCGGTCAGGCGAGCCTCGGCGGTTTCGAATGCCTTGACCCTCTCATCGTAGGCGGCGACCTGCGCCCGGAGTCCCGAGCTCTCCGCCTCCAGCTCCGACTCCCGCCGCTCCTTCGCCACCAGGGTCGCGCGGAGCTCGTCGACCTGCTCCTCCCGCCCGCGCAAGCGCTCTTCGATCCCCGCCCGCGCCGCCGCGGCCTCGGCCTTCGCCAACGCCACCGCTTGCGCAATGCGCCGCCCGACCACCGTGCGGATGACGAAGAACAGCGCCACCGCCGGCAGCAGCGCGAGGACGACCTTGAGCACGTCAGGCATCAGGCGCCCATCTTCCCCTTTTCTCCGCCGTGCCGGAAGCCCTTTCGACCTGTGCTACGTTTTTTCGATGGCGAGACGCGAGAGCGCGGTGTGGCAGGAGAAGGGGGCACCGGCGAAGTGCTCCCTCGCCGCGGCGATTCTCGCTGCTTTTCTCAGCCTAGGTGCGGTGGGCTGCGCTTCTGCGCCCAGGCTGGCGAGGGGCGTCGATGCCACCAAGGTGCGGAGCGCGCCGATGGAGGCCGGCCCGGTCTGGGTCGCGCAAGCGACGTGGGACCTCCGGGAGCGGCATCTGGTGGCTGCCGACCCCGTCGCCGGAGCGGTCTTTGTCTTCGACCGTGAGGGCCGGATCGTTCGCCGCCTCGTCAGGCCGGGGCAGGGACCGCTGGATCTCCCGAGGCCGGTCTATCCGTTCGTCGTCGGTGATCGCTTTCTCATAGCCGCGAACTTCTATCGCTGGGTTTGGCTGGACAAGGACTTTATTCCGGTCGACTCCATGCTGCTGAAATGGGAAGACCCCAAGGACGCGGAGTACCGTCAGCTCTTTCTCTTCGCTTTTGACGCCGGAGTGACAAGATTCATGGGTGTCGGCCAAGTACAGTCGCACGACCTGACCTGGTCCGGGACCGCCATGTTCGCTGTGCCTTTCAACAATCCCGGACAGCTGGAGAATCTCGGCTCAATCGAGGCCGACAGCGACGAATCGGCCGCGTACCATTCCTACCCCTCCAAGGTCGCGGCCTGCGGCGACGAGGTCTATCTGCTGCGCATGGCGGCGCGCCTTGAGATCGAACGGTTCGGCGACTCGCCCGGTATCTCGCCTGGCACGTTGAAGAGTTTTCCCGAGGCCTTTCGTCAGCGCCCAGTGCTGCCGATGCTGTTCTGTGGCCCTTCCTTGCCCGAGCGGGAGGCGGCGAAGGCTGTCGCGCGGATCGCGGAGGGGCTCTTGTGTCTGGAAGACCGCTGGCTTCTGCTGCTTGCACACCAGCCACGCGCCGACGGCGGTACCCAGTGGCTGGTCTATCCCGTCGATCCAGTCGCGGATGCCCTGGGAGAGGCGATCGAGCTGCCGACTCGCGCGGCGGAGATCGTCTTCGTGGCGGGGAAGAAGCGTTGGGCCGTGCTCGAGAAGAGTCCGATGCGACAGGTGGGAGATCAGCTGCGGCAAGTGGGAGATCAGCCTTTGACCCGGGTGATTACCTTCCCGCGGCCCGAGCTCACGTTCCCCCGGCGCTGAAGGCGCAGGCGCTCTGCGAACTTCAGGTGGCGATTTGCAGTAGCACCTTGCCCGAGCTCGCCCGGCTCTCCAGCCGGCGGTGGGCGTCGCCGGCGGCGGCGAAGGCGAAGATGCTGTCGATGCGCACGCCAAGTTCTTCTTTCGCGGCGAGGTCGAAGACGAAGCCACTGCGCAGGGCGAGCTCTGCGGGGGTGCGCGCGTAGTCGAACAGCGAAGCCGAGACGAGCGTCCGGCTGCCCAGGACCGGGCGCGGTGAGAAGGGCGCAATCATGCCGCTCGACTGACCGAAGACGATCACCGTGCCGCGCACCCGGGTTGCGCGCACGCTTTCGAGGAAGGTCGTCTGGCCGACGCCGTCGATCGTGAGGTCGACGCCCTCGCCGCCGGTCGACGCAAGGACCGCGTCGGCGAAGCTCGTCTCGGTGTAGAGGATCACCTCGTCGCAGCCGGCGCGGCGGGCGAGCGCCGCCTTGGCCGGCGTCGAACAGGTCCCGAAGACCCGCGCCCCGGCGTGTTTGGCGAGCTGCGTCGCCAGCAGTCCCACTCCCCCCGCGGCGGCGTGAATCAACACCGTATCGCCGGGCTCCACCGGCCGGATACCGTGCACGAGATAGTGCGCCGTCATTCCCTGCAGTGGTAGCGCCGCCCCGAGCTCGAACGAAAGCGGGGCAGGCAGGGAAAGTGCCCGCGCCGCCGGCAGCACGACCTCGTCGGCGTAGCTTCCGGTGGCATCCCAGAAAGCGACCCGATCCCCCACGGCAGGCGACGTGACCCCTGAGCCCACCGCGGTGACGACCCCCGCTCCCTCCTTGCCGACGCGCGCCGGCAATGGACCCGCATCGTAGAGCCCGCCGCGGAAGTAGGTGTCGATGAAGTTCACTCCAGCGAAGCGCAGGGCGATGCGGATCTCCCCAGGCCCCGGAACAGGAACGGGAATCTCGTCGAGCTGGAGAACTTCGGGCCCGCCGGTGCGATGAAAGCGGATGGCACGCATGGGGTGATTGTACGGCCGGCAGCTCGCGGTGAAACCGGCCACAGGGAAGGGAGCCCCCGAGTCGTAGGATGCTGGAGTGTCTCGCACCTGCTCCGTTCACCTTTTTTCTTTGTGTGCGCTTTTGCTTTTTTCCGAAGCGAAAGCCAGCGGGGCTCCGGCGACTATCGTCGCCGACGTTCCCGGCGACGACTGGAGCCTGCCGACCTGGGTCGGGCCGTCGCCCGGGAGCGGCTTCTTCTCCGAAGAGGCGGCGGCCGCCTTCGATGTGAACGTGCGCGTCGCCGATTTCACCTGGCGCCAGCTGCAGCCGACGCAGGGGTCGTTCTCGCAGACGACCGCCGACGCGGTCTACGGCATGAGCTTCCCCTCCTGGAACGCGCAGATGGCGGGCACGGACGCGATCTGGCTCCGTCTCTGGGTGAGCGGTGCCGACTGGGCGCCGCAGTGGGTGAAGACACTCTGCGGCGTGGCGGCCGTCGGCACCGGATACGAGAACGACGACCACCTGCCGATCTGGAACGCCTGCCTCTGGCAGCAGGCGCGCGAGCTCTTTCGTCAGGTTCTCATCGTCCACGGGCTGCGGGCGAATTCGCGCCTCAAGTTTCTCTACGCCCCGGGCGCCTTCACCTGGTGCGAGTTCGACTACGACATCCCGACCCAGGCGGCGGAGAACTTCGGCCTCACCTTCGCCACCTTCGACGGTTGGTTCCAGCCCGCGATGCAGGACCTGGTGAACATCCTGAACGGCGAGAATGCCGACCCCGGCGACGACTACGCCTGGAAGTTGGTCTTCACCGGCGAGGACTATCCGTTCGGACCCTGGGGCACACAGGACGACCTCCACGCGCGCGACGCCGTGGTCAAGGGAATGGGCATCCGCACCGGCATCACCGAGGAGTTCAACTTTCACCTCAACCACGTTCCGGCCTACGGCACGACGATCGCCGCCGACGGCCACATGACGACCGACGAGAACTGGCCTGGCCTCGACGGCCGCCGCGCCGTCGCCACCGAGAACGAGTGCTTCAACGACTGCGGTTTCACCGTCAGCGACACGGCCTACGCAGTGAAGATGGCGAACCTGAAGGCGCTGCAGCTGCGCATGAACTGGATCTACGTCGTGCCCGGGCCGAGCTATATGGCGACCTATCCGGAGCTCTGGACCTGGACACGGCTCGAGCTCGGCAAGCGCGTCTACGACGCCCCCGACGCCTGGGCGGCACTGCGCGACGCCGAGGACACCTACTGGATCGACGACACCAGCCACTCCTGGAACGGTGCCCCGTGGGTGAGGAACCTCGAGCGCTGGTTGCGGCAGAACGACGTTCTGCCCGACGGCATCGTGCGTCGCGGCACCGACGTTCGTTCGAACGAACCGACGCCGGAAAACGGCACCGCCTACGAAGGGCTGCGCACCGAGCTCGCCCAGAGCCGCAACTCGATCTACCTCGACCTCGACGCGCGCTTCTTCGCCGGCGGTATCGCGCCGGTCGAAGTGAAGGTCACCTATAAAGATACTGGCAGCGGCTCCTTCAGGATCGAGTACCCGGCATCGGGTGGCGTGACATCGACCGCAGCGCAGCCCTACACCAACACCAACACCTGGCGCACCGCGACCTTCCCGATCCCAAACGGCCTGTGGAACAACAGCCTCCCCGGCGCCACCGACCTTCGCCTCGTCGCCATCGGTCCGGCCGACCTCGAGGCCCGCTTCGTCCGCGTCGTTCGCCTCACCCGCCCGCGGGCGATCTTCCTCGACGCCTTCGAATCGGGAACGTCCGGCTTCTGGTCGCCCTGACGGGCGGCCCTTTCAGAGCGTCAGACCATCGCCCCCGATTCGATGTCGGGGTGGGCACGCATGAACTCGACGAGGTGGGGCATGTAGTCGGCGAGTTTCGGGCAGTGGATGCCGAGCGCCGCGAGGTCGTGATCGGCGTTGTTGGTGTCGTAGAAGGTCGGGTGGATGAAATAGTCGACGGCCGAGGCCGGAATTCCCAGCAGCTGATAGACCCCGGGCACGTACTCGATCGCCGACTTGGCGACGGAGAGCGGCATCGGTACGCGGACGATCACCCGGCCGGTGGCCTTCCCCATGAGGGTGATGGCGTCGTCGATCGTCGGCGGATCGGGGTCGGCGAGCTGGTAGCACTTGCCGGCGGCGCTCTTCGATTGCGACAGCGCGGCGATGGCGTCGATGACGAAGTCGCGCGGCACGAGGTTGATGCGCGTGCGCTTCGGGTCGCCGGGCACCGGCAGCACGGCCACCGTCGGCTGCTTGAGCAGCCAACGGATGACGTAGTAGGGACCGTCGTATTTCTGCGTCTCGCCGCTCTTCGAATCTCCGGTCACGACCGCTGGGCGATAGATCGACACCGGCATGCCGGCCTCCATGCTCTCGCGGACCTCGACTTCGGCGAGGTACTTGGTCTCCTCGTAGAAGTTGTTGAACTCCTGGCCGCGGACCAGATCGTCCTCGCGGAAGATGCCGGTGTAACGGCCAGAGACGTAGCAGGTCGAGATGTACTGCAGGCGGCGAAGCTTCGGGCAGCGCTCGGCGAACTCGAGGACGTTGCGCGTGCCGAGGACATTGATCTTCATCGCGCTCTCGCGTTTGACCGAAAGGTCGTAGACCGCCGCGAGGTGGAAGATCTCGCTGACTTCGCGGGCGAGGCTGGCGGGATTCTCGAGTCCGAGATCGCCCTGCGTGATGTCGCCGGTGACGAGCTGCAGGCGGCCAGCGAGACCGGCCTTGGCGCCCTTTCCGGTCGCCGGCGCGAGCTCGGCCTCGATCTCCGCCAGACGCTTCTTCGCCAGGGTCATGAACTTCGGCTGCACCAGACAGACGACGGAAGGCTTGCCCTTGCGCGCCAGGATGCGGCGCACGAGCTCGGAACCGAGAAAGCCGGGAAAGCCGGTCAGCAGGACTTGGGTCATGGTTGTCTACCTCGAAAAGCGGGTTACCGCAGGCCGGGCATGCGGCGCAGCGCGCGCAGCGCCTGGGTCATCCAGCGGCCGAAGACCTCGTCGGGCACGCCGGTCGGCGCCGCGATCGCCATGCCGCGCTGCACGGCCACGGTCTGAGCTTCGGTGTACTTCAGGATCCCCTCGCTGCCGTGCCGGCGCCCGAGCCCGGAGCTCTTGTAGCCGCCCATCGGGGCTTCGACCGAGCCCCAGGCCGCGGCGTAGGCCTCGTTGATGTTGACGGTGCCGGCGTGGATGCGCGTCGCCATGCGGCGGGCGAGATCGGTGTCGCGCGACCAGATGCTCGCGTTGAGACCGTACTCCGTGGCGTTGGCGAGCTCGATCGCCTGCTGGTTGGTGGAGAACGGGTAGACCGAGACCACCGGGCCGAAGGTCTCGTCGGCGTAGAGCAGCATCTCGGGTGCCGTGCCGGTGAGGATCGTCGGCTCGAAGAAGAGCGGTCCCAGGTCTGGCCGCACCTTGCCGCCGATCTCGACGCGCACCCCTTTGGCGATCGCGTCCTGGATATGACGGGTCACCGTCGCCAGCTGCTTGGGTGAGGCAAGCGAACCGACATCGCAGCTCCAGTCGAGCGCCGAGCCGAGCTTCAGGCGGCTGGTCGCGCGCACGAACTCGGCGACGAAGCGGTCGAACAGCGACTCGTGGACGTAGAGGCGCTCGATCGAGATGCAGAGCTGCCCGGCGGAGGAGAACGAGCCGCGCACCGCGCCGGCCACCGCGGCGTCGAGATCGGCGTCGGCCAGGACGAGCATCGGGTTCTTGCCGCC
>JBDTQT010000116.1:0-12040 GCA_039932055.1 Thermoanaerobaculia bacterium | reverse complement strand
CATGGCGCTCAAGGTCGAGCTCTTCCTCAAGGTCGCCGAGCACTGCCCGCCGGCCGCGCTCTTCGCGACCAATACTTCGGCGCTCTCGGTCACCGAGATGGCCGGCGCTACCGGGCGCCCGGAGCGCTTCGCCGGTATGCACTTCTTCAATCCGGTCCACCTCATGAAGCTCCTCGAGCTGGTGCGTGGTCTCGAGACCTCGGACTCGACCGTCGCCGCCCTCAGCGAGGTCGGACGGCGAATGGGCAAGGAGGTCGTCGTGGTGCGCGACGTGCCGGGCTTCGCCACCTCGCGCATCAACGCCCTGATCGGCAACGAGGCGTTCCGCATGCTCGAGCAGGGGGTCGCCTCGGCGACGGACATCGACACCGCTGTCAAGCTCGGCCTCAACCATCCGATGGGACCGTTCGAGATGGGCGACCTCGTCGGCCTCGATGTACGGTTGAAGATACTCGAGCACCTCCACGCCACCCTCGGCGAGACCTTCCGGCCATCGAATCTGATGCGCCAGTACGTGCAGGCGGGCCGCTTCGGCCGCAAGACCGGCCGCGGCGTCCATACCTATGACGAGCACGGCAAGAAGATCGGCTAAAGAGGACACCGCCACCCCATGATGCGAGAGCTCCGCACCGTCGCCGTCGCCACCACCCTCGCCCTCGGCCCGTGCGGAGGGTTCGCGCCGCTCGCGGCCCAGTTGGTGCCGCTGGGAATGGAGCGCGTCGTCAACACGACGACCGCCGGTTCGCAGTTCGCGCCCGCCGTCGCGGGCGAGCCCGGCGGTCCGTATCTGGTCGTTTGGCAGAGCTCCGGCCAGGACGGCAGCGGCGCCGGCGTCTACGGCCGCCTCTTCGATGCCTCCGGCGGCGCCCTCACCGGCGAGCTGCGGATCGCCCAGACGGCGGCGGGAGATCAGATCACCCCGGCGGTGGCCTGGTCGCCGGCGGGGACCTTCCTGGTCGCGTGGGCCTCGAACGGCCAGGACGGCAGCGGCTTCGGCATCTACGCTCGCCGGCTACTGGCGGCGACCGGGCAGGCACTGGGCAACGAGTTCCAGGTGCACGTCACCACCGCCGGCAGCCAGCTCGCACCGAAGGTCGCGGCGCAGGGCGCGAACTTCTATGTCGTCTGGAGCGGCGTCGGCGCGAGTGGCGACACCAACGACATCTACGGCCGCGGCTTCGCGGCCAGCGGCTCCGGCGCCGGCGCAGCGACCGGCGAAGTGCGACTCAACGCCAGCGTCTCCGGCAACCAGGTGCAGCCGGCGATCGCCGCGGCGGGCTCCGGCCTCGTCGTCGTCTGGGCGAGCGACGGTGCCGACGGCAGCGGCTTCGGCGTCGTCGCCAGGCGCTTCGACGGTGCTCTCTCCGCGACTTCAGCGGACCTCGCCGTACCGGAGAACACGCTTTACGACCAGTCGTCACCGGCGGTCGCCGGCTTCACCGACGGCGGTTTCGCGGTCGCCTGGCAGCGCGCTTTGCAGGAGATCGGCTCGACGATCGGTCCGCAACCGGTCATCGCGCTGCGCCGATTCTCGGGCAACGCCGCGAGCGGCGGTGAGCTGCAGGTGCAGGGCGAAGTCAGCCATCGCCACGAGCTGCCGGCGATCCTCGGCGACAGCGAAAGGAACGTCACCGTCGCCTGGCAAGAGCACGATCTCGCGAGCGGCGACAAGCAGGTCGTCGCCAGCCGCTTCGACGGCGCGAACACGCCACTCCTGCTCGACTTCCCGTTGAGCTCGACCTTCGCCGGCGACCAGATCGCGCCGGCGCTCGCCGGCACCTCCCGCCTCATCGCGACCTGGGCGAGCTTCGGCCAGGACGGCAGCTCCTTCGGCGTCTATGCCCGGCGCTTCGGCATCCCGCTGCCCCCCTGCGCCGCCGACGCGACGACCCTCTGTCTCAACGACAATCGTTTCCGCGTGCGCGTCACCTACGCCACCGCCGCGGGCGCGAGCGGCAGCGGCCAAGCCTTCGCGCTGACTCCGGACTCGGGCTACTACTGGTTCTTCGACGACGCCAACGTCGAGATCGTCGTCAAGGCGATCGACGCCTGCGGCCTCAGTGGTTTCGACAACTTCTGGCTCTTCGCCACCGGCCTCACCAACGTCGAAGTCACCCTCGACGTCATCGACACCTGGACCGGCGACGAGCGGATCTATCGCAATCCGCTCAACCAGGACTTTCAACCGATCCTCGATACGGGACACTTCGACGTCTGCGATGCACCGGCTCCTCTTGCCGCCTCCTCGACAGCGCTGTCAGCGAGGGGCGCCTCGCCGGCCATGAGGGGACACCTTGCGGGTACCACGGACGCCCGTCGGGGACACATTGCGGGCACCACAGAGCTGCGCCAAGCAGCGGCAGCTGAAACCCGCTATGTGTCCCCTCTCCCCGCCGACGAAACCCCGAGCGGGGCCCAGACCGCCGCCGCAGGCAACTGCGTTGCCAACGCCACCACCCTCTGCCTCAACCAGGGCCGCTTCGAAGTGAAGATCGACTACCGCACCGCGCAAGGCGCGATCGGCGACGGCCAGGCCTACCCGCTGACCACCGACTCCGGCTACTTCTGGTTCTTCGATGACGCCAACGTCGAGCTGGTGATCAAGGTCATCGACGGCTGCGGCTTCAACGACCGCTACTGGGTCTTCGCCGGCGGCCTGACCAACGTCGAGACCCATCTCACCGTGCGCGACACGCTGCACCCGACGGCGGTCTTCCAGCGCACCAACCCGCTCAACCAGGCGTTCGCGCCGATCCTGTCGATCGACGCCTTCGCTACCTGTCCCTAGCTGAGCTCACCAGGAGCCTGCGAATTGCGGCGGTGGTCGGGTCACTCCGGCACTCGGGGACTTGGGGCCGGCGTCTAGTGAAGCTGGCCACCGACCCCAAGTCCCCGAGCGCCGGAGCGCCCCTGCGAACCAAAAGGTTACTCCGCCGGACAGGCCGAGTAGATCGACACCGCGCGGCTCCGCCCCCAGGCGAATTGCCGCTCCGCGCACAAGCCGGCGGCGGCGAGCGCCTGCGCAACGCTGGGCGTGAGGCGATCGGCATAGAGCGCGACGATCGCCACGCCGGAAAAGTCGTGGCCAAGCCCGTCGTGCTCGAGATCCATCGGCAGCTCGCGCACGCGGAACGACACCGGCAGGATCAGGCGGTCGCCGTAGGCCCAGGGCTGCTGCACGGCGAGCGCACTGCCCGCGGGCCGGGTCTCCGTCAGATAGCGGGCGGCAGCGACAGCGGCCATCGACTTCTTCTCGAGGAAGCGCAACTGCACGGCGGACCAGGCGAGCGAAAGGGCGCAGAGGGTAACGACCCCACTCCGCCGGCCGTCGCGCCAGAGCCCGGCGAGACCGATTCCCCCGAGCGCGCAGAGAAAAGGCAGCACTCCCTGCAGGTAGCGCAGCTCCTTGTGAGGAACGACGGACAGCGCGAGTAGCGGCAGCACGACGAAGGCGGCGAGCGCCCACGGCACCCGGCGACGCCGGAAAAACCACAGTCCGCCGATCACTGCCGGCGAAAGCCAACGCAGGACAGTACCGAGATACCAGGCCCCCGGCTGGTGGGCGACGAGAGCCGAAGCCCGGCCTTCGACCACGGTGTAGTCGAAGAAAGCCCGCAGACTGGCGAACGGCGCTCCCCATTCCAACTGATCGGCGATGCCGACGAAGAGGAGTGCGCCGGCGGCGAAACCCGCTCCGACTGCGGCGGCGCGACGGAGGCGCGTCGCCGGGCTCCCCGCGCGCGCCGCGAGCAGCAGCAGCGGCGGCAGGAAGATCATCTCGCTGTAGCGAAAGGAGAACGCCAGCGCCACGAAGGCACCGGCACCCAGGAGACGCGCTGCCGACGGCGGACTCTTCGCGCTCCAAAGGGCGGCGAGCAGAATGCAGGTCGTCGCCGCGGTGCGCGGATAGACGGTGCTGCCGTAGCCCACCGCCAGCCAGTGGGTGCCGAGAAGGAGGGCGGCGAAGCCCGCCGCGAGCCGCTCGCCGCGCAGGGCGAGGACCAGGCGGTAGACGAGCACGAGATTCAGCGTCGAAAGAAGCGCGAAGGGGACCGTGGCGAGCCCGGCAAGCCGCATCGGCGAAGCGATCCCCAGACTCGCCCCGAGCCACCCCATCGGCGCCACCAGCAAGGTCGGGAGCAGCGTGTTGCGGATCTCCCACGGCACATAGCCCAGGTGCAACACCCAGCGCAGCCCCGCCTCGAGAATCTCGACGTCGTCGCCGGTGAGAAAGCCGAAGTAGTGAGCGGAGAGCCAAAGTCGGACTCCCAGGCTGACCGCCAGAAAGAGCCCCGCTGCCTTGCGGAAATGCCTGTAATCGCTCAGAAGTTCTTCGATCCTCATGGCCGGTTCGAGCCCGAAGACAGCTTACTCGCGGCTCGAGCGCAAAGTGCAGCGCCGGAGCGCCCCAGGCAACGCAGTCGACTTCTCTCTGGCCTGTGCTGACGAGGGGGTGCCCGGATCGAGGCCTCACCCGTACCAAGCCGCTCAACCAGGCGTTCGCCCCAATCCTCTCGATCGACCCCTTCGCCACCTGTCCGTAGCGAGGCGCTACGACATGGGGACATGTTGCGGCCACGAGCCGGTGATGCCATCCCGCGGCCGTGACAGCCGCAACGTGTCCCCGAGGCGACCCGAAAGGGACAACGGGAGGGCCTGCGCAGTCAAGGGACACGTAGCGGCTTCTGCGCGGCTGGCCATCTCGGCCTCCGAGTGGCCGCAAGATGTCCCCGGGGGGCGCGCAATGCCCCCGACGAGCGTCAGGGTTTGTCGACGGCGGGGCGGGGCTCAATGAGAGATTCTTCGCTACGAAGCCCCGTGACAGCTGGGACTCGATCTCTGATTTCCGGAGCAGTCAGGCCCAGCCCCTTGAAGAGATCCTCTGCTTGTGCCAGCACTTTGCGACGATCCTCTTCTGTCGCGCTCGGAGATCTGAATGCAGTCCGGATCCCTTCGTCGGCGAGACTCAGCGCGCGTTCACGATAGAGCGCCCACTTTCAGATCTACGACTTCGAGGAGCTCTGTGGTCTGAGCAGCAAGAGTCTCGAGCTCCGCTTCAAGGTTCTCGAGCATCGCGACTCGCGGTCCCAATTCCGAGTACTCAGGAAGAATCTGATAGATCAGCGTGGCCTTGGCACGGGACAGCGCGTCCACTTCCGGAGCGCTGCAAACCTCCCTGAGGCGACGAAGTCTCTCCCAGAGACCTACCCGTTCGGATCGCACATTTCTTTCGGTGATTTGCTTCGCTTCGCCAAGCAGGCGCTCACACAGAGTGACGCTGGATCCTGATTCACCCGCGATCGGGGCTCCCAAAGCAGCCATCGGAACAAGCGCGAGACAGAACATCGAAGATCGCATTCCCAGCCGGCTACTGAGCAAAACCATCGCCCACCTCCTGAGGCGCCGTACATGCATCGATCACGGCGTCTGCAATTTGATCTGTAGTTGGAGGACTTCCCACTCCAACAAGGCGTGTCAGATCTTCCTCTTGACCATGAGAATCGGAGTATCTCGTGTAGCAGTAACAATCCGGCATCAGTTGCAGCCGTAGTTGAATCGGGAAGCAGGCTGCACATCTTGCACGGCCCGCTGCCTCACCAACCCTCTCGACCAGGTGTTCGCGCCTGTCCTATCCATCGTCGCCTTCGCGACTTGCCCGCACGGGGCTTCGGGTTTACTTACGGCGAAATGCTAGACAGTCCTAAGCAAGTAGACATGCAGCGGCGCCTCGGCGGCGGCTGGGGCGGGGTTGAGTATCGCCTGAACCTCATGGGTAATCGGCACGCCAGATTTTGGCCGCGCTCTTCGCCAACTGAAACTGCCTCTCCTCGAGCCTCACTGGCGTCCATTCCGTGGCCGGCGGCTGGGCGAGAGCCCGAGTCAATGAGTAACTGCTCTTCGCATAGGCTTCCTTCTTCACCTTGAAGTCTTGATTCGCGACCGTCCTGTTCAACCCGAGCTCGAGCAGCGTGAGGTTTCCCAGACGGTACGTCGAGCTCTCCCACTGCTCACGCGGGAAGGAATCGCCCCACTCGGACGCCGGATTCTCCGGAAGCACATGCTCGATGGTGGCAGGATCAGTCTCTGGATCACACGCGCGGCCGCTCTCCTTGGTCTCGAGCTTAGCAAGAATGTACTTGGCCAATTTCTTTCGCTGGCCCGTCGTGTCGACAATGAAGCGACCGAAATCCTGCTCGAAGCGCTCGTCCGAAACGTAGATCGAGCGGAGTTGCTGAAAGAGCCTTGCGGCTGAACGCAAAGACCCGTCCAGCACGCCCTTCGCCGCTTCGTGGTAGGCGGGCTCGAGGGCATTGGAATTCAAGTCGCTCACCACCGAGTAGCGAAACGAGATCGTAGCGGTGAGTTTGAAAACCTTGGTGAACTCGACGTCGTCGAGCCGCTCGCGTGCGGCGAAGAGCAGCGGAGTCATCTGACTCACCCGGAACAGCACGAGCTCTCGCACATACGGCCTGCATTCCGGAATCTCGGCCCAGTAGCTGTGGCTCGGGTCACCTAGCGCTGAGTACAGCTCGGCGCGCGGCTCGAGGGCAGCCATGAGCTCAAAGACCGCCTCGGGGTCCCTTACACGGTCTCGTACGATCTTGAACAGCCGCGTGCTTCGAACCTTCGGCAGCTCGCAGGACAGGTGGTAGCGAAGAAATTCAGGGAAGCGCTCCTGGCGCACGGTCGCGATCAACGCGCTCCATCGCCGCTGCAGCGCTTCGAGGTCGGAAGAGACTCGCACCTTCGAAAAGAGGTAGTTCTTGAGCAGATCGGTTGCCGACAGCTCGAGCCCACGGGCGTTCAGAGTCTCGAACACCGTGTAGGCGTTGAGCTCGTCGTCGACGGTAATGAGGATGAACATCAGCTGTCGTGCAACCGTCTCCGAGAGCAGCGCGGCGAGCGCCGCGCCGCTCTCGCGAATCTCACCTAGCTCCCCGAGCCGCTTCGAGAAGTACTGAAAACAATCCCAGAGTAAGCGGTTCGACTTTGGCAATGCACGCGGATTCCGCGCCTGACGAAGCTGGACCAGGTAGTCCTGATAGAAGCCGTCATCGGTCTTGTTGAGGAAGAGCTTGCTACTCTCCTGAAGAGAAGCTGGGTCCTTCTCACCGACGAACCTGTTCCGGAGACTCTGCGCCCGCTCTCGGTTCGCATCCGGGTCCAAGCCAGAGGTCGCGACCTGTTCGAGCCGAGCTATCACGGCAAGCGCAAGGACACTCAGAGTTGCCAGTCGCTGCTGACCGTCGATGATGGAGAACTCCCGGTCGCTCTTCCCCTCGACGACCAGCGCGCCCATGTAGTGCCTGTCATCGGGGCTGTGGCGCAACTCCATCAGGTCGTTCCACAGGTCCTCCCACTGTTCTTCCTCCCACGAGTAGTCACGCTGGAAGGCCGGAACACGGTAGATCCTGCCGTTTCCGATCAGCTCCAGAAAGTTCGTGGTGCGCGTGTTCAGCAGGTTCGTGCGTGCCATCGATCTCGCTTTCCCATGGACCTGTCCCGGATCCGCCCACAGTTTACGACTTTCAAGAACTGACCCTGCTCGAGGCGGCTAAGCCCCCTTCACACACGACGCTCTGGCGGAAGCCCGCCGCCTGGCCGCCCAATGCGCATCCGGAAGAACCGGCTTCAGGAGCTCATTTCTCGCGCTTCCGATTGGCCGCACCTCCGCGAGCCTTCGACTTCTTCGCTTCCGTTGGGAACAACGACGTGTATTTCTGGTAGAGCTCGAACAGGAACGCGACGCGCTCGGCGTCCGTCGGCTTGCCCTTGTAGCCGTAAGCCGCATCCACCGCCTTGTCGAGCTTGTGATGCGACTTCACCAGCACCGGCGGCATCGTCAGCAGATCGTAGAGATCCGCCAAAGTCGCATCCGGAAACTCCTCCCGCGCCGCCAGCACCCCCCGAGCCCCCTCCTCGATCGCCTCTCGCTGCCTCTCCGTCGGCCCCTCCGGCCAAGGGAAGTTGTTGTAGACGATGTCCTTCGAATATCGAAAATCGCTCTTCAGTCTGCCGCACGTCAATCGCACCCAAGCCATGTGCATGGTTGACGTCAGGACGCCGAAGTGAGAAACGGAAGCGCCTGGAATCGAAAAACAGCTGTTCCCGACAATGACGGACTTGTCGAGAAATCCGAAGGGGATGAATCGGCGATTTTCCGATGTATGGCCAGGAATGAGGATGTAGTCACTCTTGGGTTGGGTGACCTGACGAAAAAGGGTCGAGTACGGGTAGTTCCTTGTAGTCGCCGCCTTGCTTGCAAGTCGAAACTGTCGGACGGCCTCGACTCGTCTCAGGGCCTCGGGGCTCTTGCGAATCTCCGCTGGCGCCACTCCATCCAACCATAGTACCCATCGGACTTCGCCGTGCAGAAACTCATGCGCGCCGACGAATCGGCGGACCAGCCCAGCCGCGTCCGCATCGTGGCTCTCGAACGCTTCCTTCTCTTGAGAGGATAGAAAGAAGTGGCCGCCATCGGTGGGCTTGCTGCCGTACATCATCTCCGGCATTCCTGACAAATTCGAAGTGCGATTCTCGACAAGAACCCAAGGGGCATCCACAAGATAGGCGTTGATGAACTTTGCCGAGTGCCGCTGAGGTGCCGAGTTCGGCGTCTCGTAGTCGTAGATATGCCTGGCCTTCGGCTCAGTGCAACAAAATCCGATGATCACGCAGAAGACCGCAGCCTGACCGCTCGCCTCATTCGTCCAGCGAAAGGTCCGATGGGCGAATCGTATCGACACCTTCGAGCGACCGAGAAGGGCCCGCCACAAGATTCCGACCTGCTCGCCCTGGGTGATGGAGTTGGTCGAGACAAACGCACATTGCACTTCGGTGCCCTGAATGAATCTTGCAGCAATGCAATACCAGGCGCAGACATAGTCCAGTACACCCACGGCCTCGGCATCGCCGATCGCGGCCAGCATGTCAGCCTTCTGCGCCGGCTCCTGCAAGTGATGCCCCACAAACGGCGGATTGCCGAGGATGTGGGTGAGGCGGTCTTTGGGGACGATCGTCTCCCAGTCGAGGCGGAGGGCGTTGCCGTGGACGATGGTGGGGCTGGTGACGAGGGGGAGGCGGGCGAAGTAGAGGCCGAACTCGGCGCTGACTTTCTGGTTCATCTGGTGGTCGGTGAGCCAGAGGGCGACCTGGGCGATCTGGGCGGGGAACTCTTCGATCTCGATTCCGTAAAACTGGTCGACGTTCACCTGCACGGCGTGGAAGATGTCGAGGCTGCGGTTCTTCTCCACCTGCCTGAGGATCTCGAGCTCAATTTCGCGCAGTTCGCGGTAGGCGACGACCAGGAAGTTGCCGCAGCCGCAGGCGGGGTCGAGGAAGGTCAGCGTGCGGAGCTTCTTCTGCAGCTCGAACAGCTTGTTGGCGTTGCCCTTCGCCGCTGCGAGCTCCGCGCGCAGGTCGTCGAGAAACAGCGGTTCGATGAGCTTGAGGATGTTCTCTTCCGAGGTGTAGTGCGCGCCGAGGTTCCGCCGCGCCTTCGGGTCCATGATCGACTGAAAGAGCCCGCCGAAGATCGCCGGGCTGATGCGGCTCCAGTCGAGCCCGGCGGCATCGAGCAGCGCCGTGCGCAACCCGGCATCGAAATCTGGGATCGCCAGCCGCTCTTCGAAGAGCCTGCCGTTCACGTAGGCGAACGCGGCCAGCTGTTCGTCGAGGTTCTTCTGTCGCCGGTCGTTGGGAGTGTTCAGCACCTGAAAGAACTGCGCCAGCTTCGCCCCCAGGTCGCTGCCGTCCGGCGACGTGCGGTTCTCGATCCACTCGCGGAACGACTGCACCGGCTGAAAGATCCCGGTGTCGTCGGCGAAGAGGCAGAACAGCAGGCGAACGAGGAATACCTCGAGATCGTGACCTTCGTAGCCGGAGGCTTTCAGCTTGTCGTGGAGCTTCCCCATGCGCTCCGCGGCGGCCAGGTTGACGGGGTCCTGAGGTCGCGGCGGCCGAGCCTCGTAGCCAGCAATGAATCCGAAGAGGCGGAGGTTCTTCGGCAACTCCTTCAGCGGGAATTCGTGGCGCTCGCCAGTCTCGAGGTCGTCGAGGCGCAGGCGAGCGAAGTCCGAGACCAGGACATAGCGCGGCAGATCGCGATCGGCGATGCCCTCGAAGTAGTCGATCGCCTGCGCGTAGGCGCGGTCGAGATCCTTGCCGCGCGACTTGTGCTCCACCAGGAGTCGGCCCTTCCAGAACAGGTCGACGTAGCCGGTCGCTGTCTTCCCGGCGTTGCGGACCAGCGACACCGGAGCCTCGAACTGCGCCAGGCGGCGGCGCTCGACGCCGAAGACGTGGAAGAAGGCGTCCCAAAACGACTTCGCCTCGGCGTCTTCGGAGCTCTCGTCCGACCATTCGCGGACGAAGGCAACAGAGCGGTCACGGATTTCGTTCCAGGAAAGGGGCAAACGGATCTCCTCGCGCGAAAGTCTGCGGTGAAGATATGTCAGGCGGCGGGGAAAGTGGGTGCGCGGGCTTGTTCTGCCGAAGCGGCGCAGGCAGGGGACACATAGCGGCTTCTACGGCTGCTGGCCATCTCGGCCTCCGAGTGGCCGCAATATGTCCCCGACGCTACGTCGAGGGGGGCAGAGCAAGAAATCTCCGAGGCGGCGTCAGGGTTTGTCGGCGGAGGAGGCGGGCATCGGCGGCGCGGTCTCGGCCGGCTTGCCGCGAAACAGCTTCTTGAGGCTTAGCCGCACACCGTCGAGCTCGGCGTAGAGCCAGAGCTTTACGCCGCGCAGAGCCATGCGGAAAGGCGCGCTGTCGAGGGCGAAGTAGGCCTGGATGCGGCGGCCGGCGTTACGGCGGCCCTCTTCGCCCATTTCGCGGCGGAGCTCGGCGAGGGCCTTGAAGCGGCGGTTGTAGAACTTCATCAGCTGGTAGTTGAAGAACGCCTCTTTCGGCCCCAGCACCGGCATCCAGTGGAAGCGGCCGTGGATCCGGTAGGCGGGGATGACGACGAAGATGTAGTACTGCGCGGTGTCGAGCAGGACGGCCGCGGAGAGCAGATCGGCCTCGCCCATGTAGAGGTACTTGTCACGGTAGATCGCCTCGAAGAAGCGCCAGTAAGAGCGCACGAAGGTCTCATTGTGCTCCTTCGTCCGCGCGGCGATCGACTCGCCGGCGAGCTCCATGGCGACGATCTCCGCCGTCGCCTCGACCGAGAAGGCGCAGTGGTCGAGTCCCGGCGAGTAGAACGGATCGAGAAAGACCGCCGCATCGCCGACCAGCGCCCAACCCTCGCCCATGAACTGCGTCGTGGCGTAGGCCAGATTCGAGTAATAACGGAAGTCCTCGCGGCGCAGCTCGGCGCCGGGCAGGAGCTCGTTGAACGGCACCAGCGCGGCGAGGAAGTCGCGGAACGCCTGCTCGCGATCGCTCCGGGTGTGCAGGTCGAGCAGCCGGCGGTCCCAGACCACGCCGACCGAGGTTTCGCCATGGCCGAGCGGAATGACCCACACCCAGTAGCCGCGGCCAGTGTAGTGGTTCGTTCCCAGGCGGCGCGACCCGAGGTTGCGGCGCGCGAACTCCACCGGGCCGCGCGCCGCGAGGTCGTCGATGTGCCCGAGGTTCTTGAAGCGCCCCCAGAAGGCGGCCGTTGGATGCTGCTCGTTCTTCGCAATCAGGCCGAGTTTGCGCCCAAGCAGTGTGCCGCGGCCGGTGGCGTCGATGACCCAGCGGCAGTCGACCGTGAAGGTATCGCTCCCCTGGTCGATCGTCACCCGGTGGTCGAAGCGCCCGAGCTCGACCTCGCGCACCCGCGCCGGCCGCAGAAGTTCAGCGCCCGCGGCGACCGCCTCCACGAGCAGGTGCTCGTCGAGCACGTCGCGCCGCAACTGGAACGACGGCACCGCGCTGCGCACGAATCCGCCGGTCTCGGTCGCCTGCCAGTGGTGCTTCACCGCGTCGTTCCGGAACCAGAAGCGGAGGCCCTCCTTGGGTAACTGGTCGAGCTCGAGATGCCGCCACAGCGCCAGCCGCCGGGTGAGGAACATCGCCGACATCTCGGTCGTCGCCTCGCCCACCTTGGCGT